>NZ_JBIXJQ010000014.1:166925-177363 GCF_052871255.1 Streptomyces sp. LARHCF249 | reverse complement strand
TCGGATCGGTGAAGTCCAACATCGGCCACACCGACGTGGCCGCGGGCCTGGCCGGACTGGTCAAGGCAGCCCTCTGCGTCTACCACGGCGAACTGGTACCCACCGTCAACTTCCAGCGCGTCAACCCCGAACTCGGACTGGACCCGGCGGTCCTGCGGATCAGCGACGACACACGGGCCTGGCCGGGCACCCGGCGCGCCGGAGTGTCCTCGTTCGGCATCGGCGGCACCAACGCCCACCTGGTGCTGGAACAGCCGCCGCAGCCGGCCGCGCAGCCCGCCCCGGCACAGCCCGCCCCGACACGGGACGCGGCGCCGGTGGTCGTCTCCGGACGCACCCCCCAGGCACTCAGGGACCAGGCCCGGCAGTGGGCCCACTGGCTCACCCAGCACCCCGACACCACCCTCACCGACCTGGCCTGGACCACCACCCGGCACCGCCGGCACTTCGAGCACCGGGCCGCCGTCCTCGCCCGTGACCTGGACGAGGTGGTGCGCGGGCTGACCGCGCTCGGGGACGGACACGGCGACGACGCGGTGTGCACCGGGGTGGCCGAGGAGCGCGGCAGGGTCGTGTTCGTCTTCGCCGGCCACGGTTCGCAGTGGCCGGGCATGGCCCAGCGCCTGCTCACCGAAAGCCCGGCCTTCGCCGAAACGGTCGCCCGCTGCGACGAGGCACTGCGCCCCTGGACCGGCTGGTCGGTCCTCGAACTGCTGGAGAACCCCGAGGCGAGCGGGCTGAGTCTGGACGACGTCGAGGTGACCCAGCCCGCGCTGTTCACGGTCGCACTCGGCCTGGCGGAGGTGTGGCGTTCCGTCGGTCTGGAACCGGAGGCCGTGGTCGGGCACAGCCAGGGCGAGGTGCCCGCCGCCGTGGTCGCCGGAGCGCTGACCCTGGAGGAGGGCGCCAAGGTGGTCGCCGTCCGCAGCCAGGCGTTCCACCGCATCGAGAGCGGCTCGGGCGGCATGGCCCTGTTGGGACTGCCGCTGACCGAGGTGGAGGAGCTGCTCGCCGAGTACGGCGGATCGCTGTCGGTGGCCGTGGTGAACACCCCGGGTTCGGTGGTGGTGGCCGGCGCGGCGGACGCGGTGGGCGACCTGCTCGCGAAGCTGGCGGACCGTGACGTGTTCTCCCGCCGGATCAAGGCGGACCGGGCCGGACACTGCGGCCTGGTCGACCCCATGCTGCCCGAGGTGGAAGCGGCGCTGAGCGGACTGCGCCCCCGCGCGACGGCGGTGCCGATGTACTCCACGGTGACCGGTGCGCCGATCGCCGGAGAGGTCCTCGACGCCCGGTACTGGTGCCGCAACCTGCGGGAGCCGGTGCGCATGGATCTGGCGCTCGACGCGCTGCGTGCCGACGGCTACGGCGTGTTCACCGAGGTCAGCCCGCATCCGCTGCTGGCCATCCCGCTGACCACCTTCACCGCCGACCGCGGCGGAGTGGTCCTGGGCAGCCTGCGCCGGGACCACGGCGGCCTCGCGCAGATCGTGCGCGGCCTCGGCGAATTGCACGTCCACGGCCATGCGGTGGACTGGACACGGGTCATCGACGGGCCCGGCCGCCTGGTCGACCTGCCCGGCTACGCCTTCCAGCGGCAGAGCTACTGGATCGACGGCGGACCCCGTACCCGGCAGGAACGGCAGGCACCCCCCGCGGACCTGGCGGCCCGGCTGGCGGCACTGCCCGAGCCGGCCCGCGCCCCCGCCGTGCTGGAGGCCGTGCAGGACGTGCTCCGCGGCGTTCTCGGACTCGGCGAACCCATGCCCGTCGACGAGCGGTTCCAGGAGCGCGGGCTGGATTCGATGATGGCCCTGCAACTGCGCAACCGGCTCAGCGAGGTGACCGGCACGCCGCTGCCGTCCACGCTCGCCTTCGAACACCCCACGCCTCAAGCGGTCGTGGATTACCTGCTGGCCAACGCCTTCTCCGAGCTGCCGCCTCCCGGCCCGACGATGGAACGTGCCGAGCGGCGCGACGTCCATCCGGCGACCGAGGGCCAGCGCCGGCTGTGGTTCCTGGAGCGGATGCATCCGGATTCCGCGCAGTACAACGCCGTTCTCCGGCTCGAGGTGGAGAGCCCACTGTGTCCGGAGACGTTCGGCCTGGCACTGCGCGCGGTGATGGAACGGCACGAGGCGCTGCGCACCGGACTGGAGCTCCGTGACGGCGAACTGGTCCAGGTGGTGCACCGGGAGTTCACCGTTCCGCTGCGGCACGAGCGGGTGGCCGGCGCCGTTGAGCTCGACCGGACGCTGCGCGCGGAGGAACGGATCCCGTTCGAGCTGGACGCCGAGACCCTGTTCCGCTGCCTGCTGGTGGACTCCGGCGAGATGTGGACCATGTGCTTCACCCTGCACCACGCCATCACCGACGGCTGGTCGCTGTCCCTGCTGCTGAACGAGCTGTACGAGACGTACCGGGCCCTCGCCGGGCAGGACACCCTCCAGCTCCCGGACGTCCGGTACCACCTCGGTGACTACGCACGATGGGAGAAGCAGTCCGTCGAGCAGGGCGCCTTCGCACGTTCGCTCGAGTACTTCGAGTCCGAGCTGGACGGTGCTCAGCGTCTGGAACTCCCCGCCCGGGACGCCGCCGAGGACGATCAGGGCGGTGCCGTGCACTTCACCGTGCCCGCGGAGCTCCGGGCCGCCCTGGACGAGCTGGCCGCGCGCAACTCCGTCACCGGGTACACCGTGTACGTCAGTGCCTTCGCGGTCCTGCTCGCCCGGTACACCGACCAGTACGACTTCAGCCTCGGCACGATCTGGTCGGCGAGGGAGCTGCCGCAGGTCGCGGAGACCTTCGGGTTCCTGGCGAACACCCTGCCGCTGCGCTGCGACCTGACCGAGGCCGTGTCCTTCGAGGACGTCCTCGCCCGCACGCACACCCGTGTGCGGGGGGTGTTCGAGCACCAGAGCGTCCCGCTGACCGAGGTCGTGCGCATCGCCGGCGGCGACCGGACCGGTGAGGAGAACCCGCTGTTCCGGGCGGTGTTCAACTACGGCGGCGCAGCCTTCCCCGCGATCGGAACGGGCGAGGCGGCCTGGCGGCTTCCCACGACGGGAAGCGTGTCCGGCAACGTCCAGGGCGCGTCGAAGTTCGAGCTGGGCCTCACGCTGACCGCCGACGGCGACGTGCTCCGCGGGGAGCTGGAATTCCAGTCACACGTGCTGGACCAGGACTCGGCCCACCGTATGGCCGCCAACTTCGAGACCCTGCTGGCATCACTGGCCGCCCGGCCCGCCCGTCCGGTCCGGGAGGCCGAACTGCTCTGCGGTGCGGAACGCCGGTGGCTCGCCGAGCACGGCGGTGACGTCGCGGCCCGGCCTGCCGAAGAGACCGCATGCCGGCGGATCCTGGACCAGGCGGCACGGACGCCCGACGCGGTGGCCGTGGTGTCGGACGGACGCGAGCTGACCTACCGGGAGGTCTCCGCGGGAGCCCGCGCGATCGCCCGGCAGCTTGCCGCAGTGGGCGTGACCCGTGGTGATCTGGTCGGTCTCTGCCTTCCCCGCACGGCCGATCTGCCGGTGGCGATGCTCGCCACCTGGATGGCCGGGGCCGCCTACGTTCCGCTGGACCCGCAGTACCCGAAAGCGCGCCTGGACCATGTGGTGTCCGACAGCGGGCTCGAGGTGGTGATCTCGAGCGGCTCCCTCGCGGACGCCCTGCCGGACGGCCTGCGGGTGCTGTCCGTCGAGGAGATCGCCGGGGCCGGGCACCACGGACAGCCGGACGGCGCTCTGCCGGTCCAGCCGGAACCGTCCGACCCCGCCTACGTCCTCTACACCTCGGGCTCGACGGGCGCCCCGAAGGGCGTGGTGGTCGAGCACGCGCAGTTCGCCGGCTTCTGCCGGGCCATGGACGACCGCGTAGGCGGTGGCGCCGACGGCACCTGGCTCGCCGTGACCAGTGTGTCCTTCGACATCTCCGGCCTCGAACTGCTGTGGACCCTGACCAGGGGCTACCGCGTGGTCATCGCCGGCGGGGAACTCGGCGGCTGGGCCGGATACCGGCAGTACGGGCCGACGCACCTGCAGTGCACGCCGTCACTGGCCCGAATGCTGCTGGCGGACGCAGAAGGCCGTGAGCTGCTCAGTGGTCTGCGGCTGCTCCTGGTCGGTGGCGAGGCGCTCGATCGCGGCCTGGCCGACCGGTTGCTGCGGACCTGTGGCGGCGAGGTGCTCAACATGTACGGGCCCACCGAGACCACGGTCTGGTCGACGACCTGGCGGGTCGAGCCCGGGCCGGTTTCGCTGGGATCGCCTGTAATCGACACCCGGCTGGCCGTTCTCGACCGGCACCAGCAGCCGGTACCGCGGGGCTGCCGCGGTGAGTTGTGGATCGGCGGGCGCGGTGTCGCGCGGGGTTACTGGAACCGGGCCGCGCTGACGGACGAGCGGTTCGTGGCGGACCCCTTCGCGGGTGCGGGGCGGATGTACCGCACCGGGGACGTGGTCCGCTACCGCGAGGACGGCTCACTGGAGTACTGCGGCCGCGTGGACAACCAGGTGAAGCTGGCCGGACACCGCATCGAGCTCGGCGAGGTCGAGTCCGTGGTCGCCGGGTGCACCGGCGTGCGGGAGGCTGCCGCGGTCGTACGTGAGGACGCCGGCTCGGCGGCCTTGTGGGTGTACTACTCCGGGGACGCCGACCAGCAGGTCCTGGCCGAGCACGCCGCGACGCGGCTCCCGGTGTCGATGCTGCCCGCGCGGTGGGTACGGCAGGAGAGTCTGCCGCTGACACCGAACCGCAAGATCGACCGGCTGGCCCTGGCCGCACTGCCCGCGCCGCAGCCGGAGCCCGCGCAGCCGGCCGCCGATGGCGACCGGGTGTGGGAGACGGTGGTCTCGGCCTGGTCGCAGGTACTGGGGCTGGCCGAAGTGGACCCGGACCGGGGGTTCTTCGAGCTGGGCGGAACGTCGATGGCAGCGCTGCGGGTCCACGAGCGGATCTGCGCCGGCCTGGACCGCGAGTTTCCGCTCGCGACGCTGTTCCGCTACTCCACGGTGCGCCAGCTCACCGCATTCCTGCGCGGCGACGCCACGCGTGCGGTGACCGCGGCCGCGACGCCCCGGCAGCGTTCCGACGGGGACGCGGTGGCGATCGTGGGCGTGGCCCTGCGCCTGCCGGGTGCGACCGACGCGGACGAGTTCTGGGCGAACCTGCGGGGCGGTGTGGAGTCGATCCGCCGCTTCACCGACCAGGAACTGCTGGACGCCGGGGTGCCCCGCAACGTACTGGAGGATCCCGGGTTCGTCCCGGCCAAGGGCTACGTGGCGGACGCCGACCTCTTCGACGCCGAGTTCTTCCGATGCTCTCCGTCCGATGCGGAGAACATGGATCCGCAGCACCGGCTCTTCCTGGAAACGGCCTGGCAGGGCCTGGAGAACGCCGGCATCCTGCCCGGCGCCGACCCCGGCCGCATCGGAGTCTTCGGCGGAGTCGGCTTCGGCTGCTATGACCAGGGTGATCCCGAGGACGCCTCGGAGGTCTTCCGTTCGGCGATCGGCAACAAGAACGACTTCCTCGCGACGCGCCTGGCGCACAAGCTGAATCTGCGGGGGCCCGCGCTGACGGTGCAGACGGCGTGTTCCACGGGGCTGGTGGCCGCGCACCTGGCCAGGCAGAGCCTGCTGCGCGGGGAATCCGACGTGGCACTCGTCGGCGCCTCCACCCTCACCTTCCCCCTGGAACAGGGCTACCAGTACCAGGAAGGCTTCGTGGCCTCGCCGGACGGACACTGCAGGCCCTTCGATGCCGATGGAGCGGGCACGGTCCTCGCCAACGGTGTGGTGGCGGTGGTGCTGCGGCGGCTGTCGGACGCGGTCGAAGCCGGAGACCGGATCTACGCCGTCATCCGCGGCAGCGCCATCAACAACGACGGCTCGGACAAGGTCGGATTCACCGCGCCCAGCGTGAACGGCCAGGCCGCCGTCATCACCGACGCCCTCGCCGACGCCGGACTCTCGCCCGCCGACATCGGCTACGTCGAAGCGCACGGCACCGCCACCGCCATGGGCGATCCCATCGAGATCCAGGCCCTGCAGGAGGTCTTCACCCCCGACCGCGACGAGCCCTGCGCGGTCGGATCGGTGAAGTCCAACATCGGCCACACCGACGTGGCCGCGGGCCTGGCCGGACTGGTCAAGGCAGCCCTCTGCGTCTACCACGGCGAACTGGTACCCACCGTCAACTTCCAGCGCGTCAACCCCGAACTCGGACTGGACCCGGCGGTCCTGCGGATCAGCGACGACACACGGGCCTGGCCGGGCACCCGGCGCGCCGGAGTGTCCTCGTTCGGCATCGGAGGCACCAACGCCCACCTGGTGCTGGAACAGCCGCCGCAGCCGGCCGCGCAGCCCGCCCCGGCACAGCCCGCCCCGGCACGGGCCGCGGCGCCGGTGGTCGTCTCCGGACGCACCCCACAGGCACTCAGGGACCAGGCCCGGCAGTGGGCCCGCTGGCTCACCGAACACCCCGACACCACCCTCACCGACCTGGCCTGGACCACCACCCGGCACCGCGAGCACTTCGCCGAGCGCGCATCGGTGGCCGGACCCGATCTGTCCTCGGTCATCGAGGGCCTGACCGCCATCGCCCGTGACCAGCCGGACGCGTCGGTCACCCTTGCCACCGCACGGCCGGGCAAGGTCGTGTTCGTCTTCCCCGGCCAGGGTTCGCAGTGGCCGGGCATGGCCCAGCGGCTGCTCACCGAAAGCCCGGCCTTCGCCGACACGGTCGCCCGCTGCGACGAGGCACTGCGCCCCTGGACCGGCTGGTCGGTCCTCGACCTGCTCCAGGATGAGGAACGGATCGACTGGGACCGCCTGGACATCGCCCAGCCGGTGCTGTTCACCATGTATCTCGGCCTGGCGGCGGCCATGCGGGATCTGGGCCTGGAACCACAGGCCGTGGTCGGACACAGCCAGGGCGAGATTCCCGCAGCCGTGGTCGCCGGCGCCCTGACCCTGGAGGAGGGCGCCAGGGTCGTGGCCGAACGCAGCAAGGCCCTCGCCGCGCTGTCCTCGGACGGTGAGATGGCGACGGTGGAACTCCCGGTCTCCGAAGTCGAGGCAGCACTGGCTCCCTACGGGAACGCCGTCTCGGTCGCCGTGGTGAACACACCGGGATCCACGGTCATCTCGGGAGACCGGACGATCGTGGAAGAGCTGCTCTACGCGTGGGACGACCAGGACGTCTGGTGCGGCAAGCTGAATGCAGCCTGCGCCTCGCACAGTTCGCACATGGACGCGCTGCTGCCGGGCCTGCGGGACCGGCTCGCCCCGCTGCGTCCCCGCCCGGCCGAGATCCCGCTGTACTCCACGGTGCTGGGCCGGCGGGCCGCGGGTGAGGAACTGGACGCCGCTTACTGGTGCCGGAACCTGCGCGAACCCGTACGGCTCGACCTCGCCCAGCAAGAGCTGCTCGCCGACGGATACACGGTGTTCGTCGAGGTCGGTCCGCATCCCGTGCTGGCCATGCCGCTGGCCGACGGCGGCGCGGACCGGGACGCGGTGGTCCTGGCGGCCATGGAACGGGACCAGGGCGGCCTGGACCGGCTCCAGCGCACACTGGGCGCCCTGCACGCGCACGGCGTGGAGATCGACTGGTCCGCGACCGTCCCCGACGGTCGCCTGGTCGGCCTGCCCGGCTACGCGTTCCAGCGGCAGCGCTACTGGAAGGAACCCGCTCGCCGCAAGACGACCGACCAGCGGTTCTGGGACGCCGTCGGTGCGGGCGAGGTGGACCGGCTCGCCGAGCTGCTCGGCGCGTCCGGGCAGCACAGGGACAGCGTCGTGGACCTGCTGCCGCTGCTGCGGCGCTGGCACGAGAGCCGCGGGGAACGCCCCGGGATCGCCGACTGGCTGTACGAGGAGGCCTGGCAGCACAGCGAGCCCGACCCGGCGCCGGCAGACGGAGTCTGGGCCGTTCTCGGGGACCCCGCGTCACCCGCCACGGAGCTGGTGACGGCCCTGCGCGAGGCAGGAGCCGGTACGCACCGGGCCGGCACGGATCCGGGCGACCTGGCCTCCCTGCCGGCGGCGCTGCAGGGTGTGATCATCCTGACGCCGCTGGACGAGGACGGCACGCGACAAGGCTTCCTGCGAACCGTGCGACTGCTGCAGGGACTCGGAGCACGCCACCCGAGGACTCCGGTATGGCTGGTCACCAGGGGTGCTGTCGGCGTGGACGAAGCCGATCCGGTCACGCGTCCCGAGCAGGCCCTGATCCACGGACTGGGCCGGGTCGCGGCACTGGAACGCCCCGAAGGCTGGGGCGGTACCGCGGACCTGCCCGAACAGCCGCACCCGGACTGGGCCGGGCAGCTCGTCCGCGCCGTTCTCGCCGGTGACGACGAGGACCAGATCGCGCTCCGCGCCGGCGGCCGGTACGTACGCAGGCTGCGTCGCACCACGCCCGCACCGCGGTCGCCGTGGACGACCAGCGGCACCGCCCTGATCACCGGTGGCACGGGAACCCTCGGCCAACGGCTCGCCCGCTGGCTGGCGGAACGCGGGACGCGACGCGTCGTGCTCGCCTCCCGCTCCGGTGAGGTCTCCGCACAGTGCCGCGAGGAACTCGAGGCGACCGGGGCGGAGGTCGTGACGGCAGCCTGCGACGTCGGTGACAGGCAGCAGGTCGCCGAACTGATCGACCGGATCGACTCCGACGGCCCGCCCCTGACGGTCGTCGCGCATCTCGCGGGGGTCGCCGGGATGACACTCCTGGCAGAGCTCGACGGTGCCCAGGCCGCCGCGGAACTCTCCGCGAAGGTGTCCGGCGCCTGGCACCTGCACGAACTGCTCGGCGACCGGCCACTGGACGCGTTCCTGCTCTACGGCAGTGGGGCCGGTCTGTGGGGTGCGGGCGGCGGGACGACCTACGCGGCCGGCAACGCCGCGCTGGACGCCCTCGCCCGGCACCGGGTGGCGGACGGCCGCACGGCCACCGTGGTGCACTGGGGCGGCTGGGCCGACGGAGGCATGGTGACGCAGGAGGTCGAGGAGCAGCTCCGGGCACGGGGTCTGCGGATGATGCCCCCGGACCAGGCACTGAGCGCACTGGACCTGGTGCTGGGAACGGATCGGGTGGCGCTGGGGGTGGCCGATATCGACTGGTCCCGCTTCACCCCCACGTTCTGCGCGGCCAGGCGGCGTCCGCTGCTGCTGGGCATCCCGGAGGCGCGCGCCGAGATGACCGGCAAGCGCCGGGAGAGCGGACTCGAAGAGCGGCTGGCGGGCATGGGACGGGACGCACAGCTCCGTACGGTGCTCGAACTGGTCCGCGTCGAGGCCGCGGCTGCTCTCGGGGTGGCGCAGATCCCCGCCGGACAGCCTCTCCAGCAGCTCGGAATGGACTCGCTGACGGCGGTCGGCCTGCGCGCCAGACTCGCCAGGCGAAGCGGCCTGCCGCTCGCCACGGACGTGCTGTTCCGGCACGGCAGTTGTGCGGGCATCGCGGAACACCTGGTCGATGAGCTCACCGGGCGGCAGCCCGTCACCGAGGCCGTGCACGACCAGCTGGTGCGGGTGCTCAAGCCGGCGCGGAACCCCAGGGCGCGGATCCTGTGCATGGCGGGAATGGGGGGCACGACCACCGCCCACGTCCCGCTCATACCGCACCTTCCCGAGGACGTGGAACTGCTCGCCATCCGGGTTCCCGGCCGTGAGGGACGCAACGGGGAGGCCCCGGTGAACGATGTGAACATCCTCGTCGACCGGGTCGTGGCGGAGATGTCCGACCGTCTCGACGTGCCGACCGTCCTGTACGGGCACAGCCAGGGCGCATGCGCAGCATGGGAGATCGCCCACCGGCTGGGCAGCAGGGTGGGGGGACCGGAACTGCACCTCGTCGTCGCCTGTGCGCTGCCGCCGTTCAGCGAGGCGCCGGAGGCGCTCAAGCGGTTCCAAGAGGTGTCGACGCTGTGGGATATGGCGGCGCCGGGGACCCTGGTCGAGGCGTTCCGGGATGTGCTGCCCGACGAGATCCTCGCCAACGAGGAGGTCTTCGCCGGCTACCTGGAGAACCTGCGGAACGATTCCTCGATGTGGAACCGGTATGCGCTCATGCTGGAGGCTGACCGCAGGGGTCCGCTGGACATCCCGATCACGGCGGTGTCGGCCACGGCCGACCCGGTGCTGCCCGAAGGCACGATGGAGGGCTGGTCCGCCCTGACCAGGGGCACGTTCGTGATCCGGAGCATCGAGGGCGCGCATTCGGCGCCGCTCGAGAACCCGGAGGCCATGGCTCGGCAGCTGGCCTCGGCCTTGGCTGCCGAGCTCACGCCCAACGCATGACCGCACGTGGCGTCCGCCGTCGCCCGACGACGGACGCCACGATGGCGGGGCGGCCGGAGCACGAAGAGCGGGGGGCCCGCCCGGGGGGGCGGGGCCCCCCCCCTCGGGCGGAGGGGGGAGGACCCGCCCGCGGC
>NZ_JBIXJQ010000014.1:0-166915 GCF_052871255.1 Streptomyces sp. LARHCF249 | reverse complement strand
CCCGCCCGTGGGGCCCGCCGCCGCCCGCCGCCGGACGCCACGATGGCGGGGCGGCCGGAGCACGAAGAGCGGGGGCCCGGCCTGTCGGCCGGGCCCCCGCTCTTCGTGCTCCGTGAAGTGCTCAGGCCGCGGCCCGACCCTCCGAACCCGAACCGGGCCGGATCAGCAGCGCGGCCAGCAGCGCGATACCCGCGCACACCGCCCCGGCCGTGAACCCCAGGGACATCCCGGACCGCGAGGCCACCGCCACCAGCATCGCCAGACCCAGCGAACCGCCCAGCGTCTGCACGGCATTGAGCATGCTGGAGGCCGCCCCGGCCTCCCCGCGCCGCAGCCCGGACGTCGCCAGCACCGTCGGCGGGATCACACAGCAGGCCATGCCCGCGCCCAGCAGGAGGAGCGGCGGCAGGATCCCGCCCGCGTACGAGGAACCCGGCCCGAGCTGCGACAGCCACAGGTTGCCGGTGAGCAGCAGCGCGGCGCCGCCGGCCATCAGATAGCGCGGCCCCAGCTGTCGCTCCAGCCGTACGGCCGCCCACGCCATCACCGCCATCGTCGCCGCGAGCGGCGTCAGCGCCAGCGCGGCGCCCAACGGGCCGTACCCCGCCTGCTGCTGGAAGTACCGGTTGAGGAAGAAGTACGCCCCCATGATCGAACCCGGCACGGCCAGCGTCCCCACGTACGCGAGCACCCGGTTGCGCGACCGGAACAGGTGCAGCAGGACGATCGGATGCGCGGCCCGCCGCTCGACTCCCGCGAACACCGCGAAGAGCACCACGGCGCACGCCACGCACACCAGCGCCCGCACATCGCCGAGACCCTGCTCCGCCGCCCGCGCCAGCCCGTACACGAGCGCGGCCGCGCCCACCGCCGACAGCAGCGCACCCGCCACGTCGAAGCGGCCCGGATTGCGGCGCGTCTCCGTGATCGCCACCGGCCCCAGCACCAGGATCAGCACGCCGAGCGGAACGTTCAGCAGCAGTTCCCACCGCCAGGAGCTCAGCGAGGACAGCGTGCCGGCCAGCAGCAGACCCCCGGCCGTACTGACCGCGCCCGCCGCCGTGCACACGGCGATCGCACGCTTGCGCGGCGCCCCCTCCTCGAACATGCTCAGCACCAGGGCGAGCCCGCTCGGCGCGGCCAGCGCCGCCCCGACCCCCTGCACCACCCGGATCACGGTGAGCAGCTCCACATCCGACGCGAGCCCGCGCACGGCGGCCGCCGCCGTGAACAGGGCCACGCCGGTGAGGAACACCCTGCGCCGGCCGAGGATGTCCCCGGCCCTCCCGCCCAGCAGCAGCAGACCGCCGAACGCGAGCAGATAGGCGTTCAGCACCCAGGACGAACCGACGTCCGACAGCCCGAGATCGGCGCGCATGCCGGGCAGGGCGATGTTCACGATGGCGTCGTCGAGCTGGATCATCGCGTTGCAGGAGGCGATGACGGCCAGGGCGAGCCCCGGCCGCGGCCGCCGGGCCTTCGGCGGGGGCTGTGCCTCCACGCGCGGTTCGAGCACGGGCGCGGACATGGCAGCCTCCTGACGACGGCAAACGGATTCCCGACACTGTCCCGCCGGCCCCTGGAGATCCCGCTGAGCCGGGCCGGAGGCCTCCCGCCGCCCGCCCGCCGGAAAACGCGGTGGGCAACCGGACAGGCCATGAGTACGTTGCCCGCATGGATCACAAGGCCGACCACCCAGCCACCGAGCACCCAGCCACGGACCACCCAGCCACGGACCACCGCGACGCCGACCGCCGCGCCGCCCTCGACAAGCGGGCCCTCGCCGCGGCGGCCGTCACCGTCGTCCTGTGGGCCTCCGCATTCGTCTCCATCCGCGCCGCTGCCCCGCACTACGCGCCGGGAGCCCTCGCCCTCGGACGCCTGCTGACGGCTTCCCTCGCCCTCGCGGTCGTCGTCCTGGTCAAGCGGGTCCCGCTCCCACCGCGCCAGGCCTGGCCCGGCATCCTCACCTCCGGACTGCTGTGGTTCGGGCTGTACATGGTGGCGCTGAACTGGGGCGAACAGGGCGTGGACGCCGGCACCGCGGCCATGGTCGTGAACATCGGCCCGATCGTGATCGCCCTGCTCGGCGGCTGGCTGCTGAGGGAGGGGTTCCCGCCGATGCTGCTCGCGGGCATGGCCGTCTCCTTCGCCGGCGCCGCCGTGGTGGGCCTGTCCACCTCGGACAGCGGCTCCGCCTCCCTCGGCGGCGTCCTCCTCTGCCTGCTCGCCGCACTCGCCTACGGCGCCGGGGTGGTCTCGCAGAAGCCCGCACTGACGTACGCGACCCCGCTCCAGGTGACCACGTACGGCTGCTTCGTCGGCACCGCCGTCACCCTGCCCTTCGCCTGGCAACTGCTGGCCCAACTCCCCGGGGCACCGCTGACCGCCACCCTCAACATGGTCTACCTGGGCCTCTTCCCGACCGCTCTGGCCTTCACCACCTGGACGTACGCCCTCTCCCGAACCACCGCCGGAAAGATGGGCGCGACGACCTACGCGGTCCCCGCCGTCGTGATCCTCATCGCCTGGACGGCCCTGAACGAGGTCCCGGCCCCCCTGACCCTCCTGGGCGGCGCGATCTGCCTGACCGGAGTGGCCATCTCCCGCAAGCGCCGCACCCCCCGCTGAACACCGGGCGGAACCAAGATCAGCTTCGGCAGAGGTCCGGATGGGCTGGGTAGGCCCCGTCAACACAGGCTGATCGCCAACCGGCCCGCGCCACAGCCCCCGTCCCGGCCCCGGCCGAAACGGGGGCTGTCCGGTCTCAGCCCGCCGGCTGGGCCGGCCCGGCGGCCCGCCCGCCGCAGAACACCTCGTTGACGAGCCTCTTCTGCGCCTTTCCGAACAGCTCCGCCGCCTGCGCGAAGCCGAGCTCGGTGTCCCCGGTGGTCAGCGAGGCGGTCAGGGTCGTACCGCCGTCGGGCGTGCTGTACATCAGCGCCGCCCAGCCCCAGAAGCCGCCGTTGTGGGTGAACAGGGTGCCGCCGCACTCCGCCTCCTGCACGAACAGCCCCAGGCCGTACCCGAGTTTGGGGTGCGGCGTGCGCATCTCGGCCAGCAGCGGGGCCGGCAGCAGCTTGCCGCTCATCAGGGCGGAGAAGAACGTGTGCAGGTCCCGGGTGGTCGAGATCATGTCGCCGGCGGCGGAGATCCAGGAGGCGTTCCCCCGGGTGACGTCGACCGTCTTCCACTGGCCGGCGTCCTGGTAGGTGTAGTAGCCGTGGGCGTGCGGCTCGGAAATCTCCGGCGAGGCGTCGGGCACCGCGGTGCCCGACAGGCCGAGCGGGCCCAGGATCCGCCGCTGCATCTCCTCGGCGAACGGGCGGCCGCCGACGTTCTCGACCAGCAGCCTGGCCAGGACGTAGTTGGTGTTCGAGTAGCTCCAGTCCGTCCCCGGCTCGAACCGCGCCGGCTTCGACAGCGCCAGCCGCACCAGCTCCTCGGGCCGGTAGGTGTGGAACCGGTTGTCCACCCACTCCTGGCCCTGCCAGGGGATCCCCGGCGCGGTCGTCCCGTCGTCGTAGTACTCGCCGGTGTAGTTGAACAGTCCGCTGGTGTGCTGCAGCAGCATCCGCACCGTGATGCGCCGGTCCAGCTCGAATCCGGGCAGGAAGTCGGCCGCCGGGCTGTCCAGCCCGACCTTTCCTTCGGCCACCAGCTGCAGCACCAGGGTCGCGGTGAAGGTCTTGGTGTTGCTGCCGATCCGGAACCGCCCGTCCGTCGGCGGCTTGGCGCTCTCTCCCAGCTTGCGCACCCCGGCGCTGCCGACCCACTCGCCCCGCGGATCGTTCACGCGCAGCTGCACCCCGGCGAAACCGGAATCGACGATCTCCTGGATGGCCTTCTGTAATTCCGGGCGGTGCTGCCCGGCGGTGGTCTTCGGTGTGAGGGACATGATGGCGGGCTCCTTCTGGCTAGAGGCTGCGGGCGGTGATGTTGCCGTAGGCGGTGGTGGCGTGGATGGTGAGGGGGGCGGTGGTGCCGTCGGTGTTGTTGAGGGTGTTGTGGATTCGGCCGTAGGTGGTGCCGGCGTCGAGGGTGGCGGAGGTTCCGCGGGCGGCGCCGACCGTGAGGTCGCCGGCCTGGGTGCGCAGGGTGAGGGTGCCGCGGGTGGCCTCGGTGATGTGGATGTCGCCCTTGTGGGTGCTGATGTCGGCGGGGCCGTTCAGGCGGCCGATGCGGATGTCGCCGGCGAGGAGGGTGAGGCGGGCGCCGGCGGTCTCGTCGAGTTTGACGGTGCCCTGGGCGCCGTTGAAGGTGACGTCGCCGAGGCGTCCGACGCCGCGGAGTTCGGCGGCGGCCGTCGTGGCTTCGACGCGGGAGCCGGCGGGCAGCTGGACGGTGACCTCGATGGCTCCGGAGCTGCCGAGGAACCGGTTCTTCGCCGGTGCGGCGCCGATCCGCAGGACGCCGTCACCGTAGGCGACCGTGGCCTGCTCCGCCGCCTTCACGTCGCGGCTGTTCGAGGCGTCCGCGGGACGCACCTCGACCGTGGTGTCGGCCCGGTCGGCGGCGATGAACCGGATGGCTCCCGCGGGGACGTCCAGGACCACGGAGACCGGCGCGGGGGTATCGAACTTCTGCATGGTGTTCTCCTGCTGCTCGTTGTTTCTGACACCAGAAACGCTACGTTGTGTTCACCATTGCAGCAACACGCTCGTTGCGAATAAAAGTCATCAGCGCAGCTCAGCGGCATGTAATCGTTGCAATGTCTGTAAATCCAATGCAACGAATGCCCTACTGGTCGTTGCATTGGGGGAGAAGTGAACGCTATGCTGGGGGCATCAGGAAGACGAGGGAACGTACGCAGGGAGATCGCGATGCCGGGAGGCAGGCTCACTCAGCAGGAACGCCAGCAGATCGCACTGGGCCTGGCCGACGGCCTCGCCTACGCGGAGATCGGCAGGCGCCTCGACCGACCCACCTCGACGGTCACGCGCGAGGTGATGCGCAACGGCGGCCCCACCGCCTACCGCGCCGACCTGGCCCACCGCGCCACCGAACAACGCGCCCACCGGCGCAAGCAGACCGCACCCCGAGGACCGCAGGAGGCGGCGTCCCCGCACGCCCACGGACGGGACCCCGAGGCGGTACGCGCGTACGAGGAGGTGTTCACCACCCTCCTCATGCAATCGGGCCTGCCCAAGATGATGTCCCGGGTGCTGACCTGCCTCTACACCACCGACGCGGGCAGCCTCACCGCGTCCGAACTCGCCCAGCGCCTCCAGGTCAGCCCGGCGTCCATCTCCAAGTCGATCACGTTCCTCGAAAGCCGAGACCTCATCCGCCGGGAACGCGACGAACGCCGCCGCGAGCGCTACGTCGTCGACGACGAGCTCTGGTACCAGTCGATGGTCGCCAGCGCCCGGGCCAACGCCCAACTCGCCGAAACCGCACGGCAGGGCGTCAGCGTCCTCGGCCCCGACACCCCGGCCGCCGCCCGCCTCGAGGGCATCGCCCGCTTCGTCGACTTCGTCGGCGAGAGCATCACCCGTGCCGCGGAACAGGCCCGCGAGATCCTCTACACGAAGCCCGAATCCACGCCGGGCTGACGCCTCCTCGGTCGTGCGCGCGGAGTTCAAGGAATGGGGAGCGCCGGGTCGACTGGTAGGAGCCGGCGCAGCAGGGACGCCCGCATCCACGAGTACCGCCGCACCGAGGACGGCTGGGTGACGTCAGGCGCAGCGGGGCAGACCGGCCACCTCGGCGACCCGCGCGCTCCAGGCGCGCCGAGGCCGTGCGCTCAGGTCTGGCACTGCTTCGTGGAAGCAGGGGACCAGCCGCTCCAGGCAGCGCCGTCGGCCCGCGCATGCACCCGGATCTCGACCTTCACGGGACCGCACACCCGGGTCGTGCTTCCCACTTCGAGAGGGCCGATGGACTCGCCGGCCGGGACATGGGAACGACCGCTGCCCACCTTCTCCCAGTGACCGCCCTTGACCACACGGAAAAACGCTTCGTAAGAAACGTTCAGCCCCTTCTTCCCCGTGTTGCGCGCCTTGATGTACGCCGTGATCTCCCGCGTGGGGAATTCGCCGACAGACCCCCGCTGGGCACTGATGCAGCCGTTGACGGCCACACGGCCGGTCGACGCACCCCCGCCACAAGCGACCGCCGCAGCATGAGCGTTGGCCGGCACGGTCAGTACGGCCACCGCGGCTGCGCCCAGCATCGTTCCGATACGCCTCACATACACGTCGTTCCACACCCTCCGTCGGACCGGTCTTCTCCGAACAGACCATGGCCCGCCCCGGGGCACGACGAGCAGAGCCTCATCGGGTTTTTCGCCCGAACGAGTGCAGGTACGGGTGCAGGCGCATGGCAGCGGATGACAGCGCCGTCCCGCGTCACGCCGTCTGCCGGCGGGCCCGTTTCACCTCGCGGTCGATGGCCCAGGCGTCGGCGACCGGCCCGAGGTGGCCGAGCTTGTCGGGGTTGATCACCGAGCGGATGGTCTGGATCTGCCCGTCGAGCACCTCGAGGGTCAGGGCGTGCAGCACCTTGCCGTCCCGGTCGAGGAAGATCGCTCCGGGCTGGCCGTTGAGCTCGTGCTGCTCGAACGTCACGTCGACCCGGGCCAACAGGGGGACGACGGAGGCGAGCAGCCGGGCCGCGTTCTCCGCGCCGATGACGGCCCTGGCCAGCTGCGGGGCCTTGCCGCCGCCGTCGCCGACCATCGACACGTCGGCGGCCAGCAGGCTCTGCAGCCCGTCGACGTCGCCTTCGCGGAGGGCGTCGAAGAACCGCGACGCGAGCTCCCGCCGCTCCTGACCGTCCGCCTCGAACCGCGGCCGCCCGTCCTGCATGTGCCTGCGCGCCCGTACCAGCAGTTGCCGGCACGCCGCCTCCGAACGCCCCACCGCGGTGGCGATCTCGTCGAAGCCGAAGGCGAACACCTCACGCAGTACGAACACCGACCGCTCCAAGGGGCTGAGCCGCTCAAGGAGCAGCAGCGCCGCCATCGACACCGAGTCGGCGAGCTCCGCAGCGCGTGCCGGGTCCTCGTACGGGTCGGTGAGCAGCGGCTCGGGAAACCACGGTCCGACGTACTCCTCCCGCCTCACCCGGGCGGAGCGCAGCACGTCGATCGCGATACGGGTCACCGTGGCGGACAGGAACGCCTTGGCCGACGCGGGCCGGGTCGGCGATGCGTCGAAGCGGAGCCAGCTCTCCTGCACCGCGTCCTCCGCCTCGCCGACGCTGCCGAGAATCCGGTATGCGATCGAGAACAGCAGCGGCCGCAGCTCCTCGAACTCCCCGACCTTGCTCACGTGGTCTCCCTCCGCGCACTCCTCCGGCCGGCCGGACGCGAGCCGGCACGGCATCCTACGAAGATCAGTGGAACTGGCCCGGCTCGTAGTCGCCGGCCGGCTGCTGGGCGATGATGTTCAGCCGGTTCGCCGTGTTCATGAAGGAAACCAGGATCGCCAAGGCGGCGAGCTGCTCCTCGTCATACTGCTCGGCGGCACGCGCCCAGACCTCGTCGCTGACGCCGCTGCCCGCGTCGGCGACCCGGGTCGCCTGCTCCGCGAACTCCAGAGCCACGCGCTCGGCCCCGGTGAAGACCGTCGCTTCCCGCCACGCCGCCACCAGGTGCAGCCGCACCGAGGACTCGCCGGCGGCTGCCGCATCCTTGGTGTGCATGTCGATACAGGCGGCGCAGCCGTTGATCTGGCTCACGCGCAGCGCCACCAGCTCCTGCGTCGCCGCCGGCAGGGACGACTCCTTGATCGCCTTGCCCGCCGACATGAAGTGCTTGAAGGCCTTGCCGGCGGTCGGGCTGGCGAAGTAGTTCAGGCGTGCGTCCATCGTGTGCTCCTCCGTCGTCGTCACTGGCTACACCCCCGAGACGAGGCAGCCCGCCTCCCTGTGACACGTGGCGTGTGTGACCCGCGTCTCCCCGCTGCCGGGGGCCGCCGTCTGCCCTCGGTGGCGAAGCAAATAACGGGTTGCTTCTCGGCGTTGGTGCTGGATGCAATGTCCGGCACGGCCCCCGGGCAACCGGGTAACCGGCAAGCGAATCGTCACAGGGGAGACGCCAGCGCATGACTACGCCACCACCGCCGCTCAGGGCGGCTCGAACTGATGGACCATCCGTCCGGATCGGCGCTCTCGTTCCGCTGACTCGGCCCGGCTGGGTCGAGGCGGGCCACCACCTCCTCGCCGGACTGGAGCTGGCCGTTCGCGAGGTCAACGACGGCGGCGGCATCGCCGGAAGGCCACTCGAGCTGGTGGTCCGGGACACCGCGGCTGATCCACAGAGGGCCGCGGCGGCCGTAGACGAACTGGCCGGCCTGGGCGTCGCCGCCGTGGCGGGGGAGTTTCACAGCGTCGTCGCCCGCGCCGCCGCCGCCAGGGCCGACGCCCTCGGCCTTCCGTTCCTCTGCTCGTCAGCGGTTCTCGACGCGCTCACCGAACAGCCGACGCAGTGGGTCGCGCGCCTCGCCCCGCCGCAGTCCCGCGGCTGGCAGGTCTACGCGGACTTCCTCCTCGGCGCGGGCCACAGCCGCATCGCCGTAGCAGCCCAGCCGAGTGTCTACTGGGCATCCGGGACCCGCATCCTGCGGGAGTACCTCGCTCCACGCGGCGGCACCGTCATCGAACTCGACATGAGCGCGCTCACCCCCGCGGCCGTGTGCGACGCACTCGTCGAACACCGCGCTACAGCCCTCCTCCTCCTGGTCGGCCACCCGGAGCCGGCCGTGTCGATCGTCACGTCCGTCCGCCGCGACCAGCGCCTCGCCGGGATCATGATGGGAGCCCCGGCCGGGCAGCCGGAGTTCACCGAATGGTCGACGTCGCTGGGCGACGACAGCGCCGCGATCCCGTTCTTGCGCTACCTGCCCGAGCGCTTCAGCCCCCTCGGAGTACGAGTCGAGACGGCCCTGCGCGAGCAGCTCTCCGAAGCGCCCTCCTTCGTCGCCTTCGAGGGCTACGACACGGTCGCCGTCCTCGCCGATGTGCTGCGTTCTCACGGCGCGGACCGGGCGCGCATCGCCGCATCCTGGCCGCACACGGCAGTCGAAGGCACCCGCGGGCAGATCCGGTTCTCCCGCACGCCAGGCGTCGGCGTCTGGCAGTGGGCTCGGACCCCGATCCAAGTCGTGGACCGGGATCCGGCGGCACCCGATCGCTTCCGGGTCCTTCACACCGGCTGAGAGGGGGCGCGGCGCAGGCCCGGGTGCGGGTCCAGGCCCAGGTAGAGGCCGGCGACGGCCTGTCGCGGGGTGGTGGGCAGGGGCAGCATGTGGCTCGTCCCGTGGCCGCCGAGCCCCCGCGCGGGGCTGTCGCCCCCGGGGCGGCGTACGGTCCGCAGGAAGGCGCCCACGGCATCCGTCTGGCTGTCGTGGAGGTCTTCGGTACCGGTGACGATGTCGAGGAACGACTCGTGCAGCCGCAGCCGCGCCTGGTCGCGGCTGCTGAGCGCCTGAGCGGTGCGGAAGTACGCGTCGCGGCCGTCGTGGACGCGGTAGAACGCGCCGACCAGGACGAGGAGGCGTTCGTAGGCGTGCCGGTAGGCCGTCTCGTAGAAGCCGCGGGCCGCGTGCTCGTCGACCTCGCCGCGCAGCACACTGCCGATGGCCGCGGCGGCCAGCAGGCCGCTGTACATGGCCAGGTGCACGCCGGTCGACAGCAGCGGGTCGAGGAAGCAGGCGGCGTCCCCGGCGAGGAACCAGCCCGGCCCGCAGAACTTCTCGCTCACGTACGAGTAGTCGCTCTCGGTCTTCAGCGGGCCGGCCTGCCGCGCCCCGGCGAGCATGCCGGCCAGCCGCGGGCACCGCGCCAGGGCATCGTCGTACACGGACTGGAGGGAGCCGCCCGCCGCCGCCCTGGCCTGCTGGAACGAGCGCTTGTCGGTGACCAGGCCCACGCTGAGGGTGCCGTCGTGCAGGGGGATGGCCCACAGCCATCCGTGGTCGGGCAGGGAGAACACCCCGATGGCCCCACGGGGCGCGCCCTCCAGTGGCGCCGCGCCGCGCCAGTACGTCCACGCGGCCACATTGCGGAAGACGTCGTGGAAGCGACGGGTCCGCAGCTGCCGGGCCGCCAGCACCCCCGCCCGCCCGGAAGCATCCACCAGGTGCGCGAACCCGATCCGCCCACCGGCACCGCCGACGCCGGCCCAGGAGGCCTCCACCGCCGCCCGGTCACGGCCTTCACCGGACCCGGGACCCGGCTCGAAGCCCACCCGCCGCACACGCGTCTCCTCCCGTACGTCGGCCCCCTGCGCCCGGGCGTGCTGGAGCAGCAACCAGTCGAACTCGGACCGGATCACCTGGAAGCTGTAGGCGGCGGGCCTGCCCGGTTCATCGAACCCCAGGGGCCACTCCTGCCCGCCCCAGCCGTAGAAGGCGCCGGTCTTGCGGACGAAGCCGTGCTTCTCGATCAGCTCCCGGGCGCCCATCACGTCCAGGACCGGCAGCAGGGACGGCAGCAGCGACTCCCCGATGTGATAGCGCGGGAACCGCTCCCGTTCCAGCAGGGTGACCTGGTGCCCGGCCCGCGCCAACAGGGCCGCGGCGGTCGCGCCGGCCGGGCCGCCTCCGACGACCAGGACGTCGGTGCGTTCACGCATGCTGTGCTCCTCACGGGAGTCGGGCACTCACACGATCGCCGATTCACCGGGTGCCGGGCGCCGCCCTCTGCCACAGTGCCTCACCATGACGAGTCAACCTCATGCGGCGCCGCCCCCGGAAGGCATCCTCGCGCCAACCCGCAGGACCGACTCCGCCGACACCACCAACCCGATGGCCCCGCTCACGGTGGGAGTCGAGGAGGAGTTCCTCCTGATCGACCCCGGCTCCCGCGCCGTCAGCCCGCAGGGCCCGCAGGTGGCGGCGCTGGCCGCCGGCGAACTCGGCGACCGCGTGGGCACCGAGCTGACCCGCTATCAGGTGGAGGTGCGCACCGACCCGCACACCGGCCTTGCGGCGGCCGCCGAGCAGATCCGCACCACGAGAGCCGCCCTCGCACGCGCGGCCTCCCGCCTCGGCCTGCGCATCGCCTCCACCGGCACCCCGGTGCTCGGCCAGTCGGCCCCGATCCCCGTCTCACCCGGCCCCCGGTACGCGAAGAGCGTCGCCGTCTTCCGCGCTCTGGACGACGAGCAGACCGCCTGCGCCTGCCACATCCACGTCGGCGTGGCCGATCCCCGCGACGCCATCGCGGTGAGCAACCACCTGCGGCCCTGGCTCCCCACGCTGACCGCGCTGACGGCGAACTCGCCGTACTGGGCAGGCCGCGACACCGGGTACGCCAGCTGGCGGAGCACCACCTGGGGGCGCTGGCCGGTGGCCGGCCCGCCGCCCTACTTCGAATCCCCCGCCCACTTCGAGGAGCTCGTCGAGCAACTCGTCGCCGTCGAAGCGGTCATGGACCGCGGCGGCCTGTACTGGGACATCCGCCCCTCCCACCACCTGCCCACCCTCGAGGTACGCGTCGCGGACGCGGCCCTGACACCCGAGGACACGCTCCTGCTCGCCGCCGTCGTGCGCGCCCTCACCGCCACCGCCCTCACCGCCATCCGCGCCGGTGACCCGGCCCCCCGCCCGGCACCGGAACTGCTGCGCGCCGCCTGCTGGCGCGCGGCCCGCGACGGACTCGCCGGGCCCGGCATCGACCCGGTCACCGGCCGGCTGGTCCCCCACAGAGCCCAGGTGGACCGCCTGCTGGAGCTGATCTCTCCCGCGCTGCGCCGACACGGCGACCTCGACCTCGTACGCACCCAGTGGACGCGCCTGCGTGCCGAAGGAACCGGAGCCGACCGCCAGCGGGCCGCCTACCGCAGCCGCTCCAGCCTCGACGACGTCGTCGACTACGTGCTCTCGGCCACGTGCCCCACACGGACGGCATGAACGAAAAACCCCCTGGGGACCGCCGCGCTCGGCCGCGTACGCTCGCCCGCATGCCCCGCTCTTCGCACAAGCCCCGCCGGCTCGTCGCCGACGGGCGTACCTACCTGTGGACGGTTCGCCACGGCCACTGCGTGCTGGAAGACGGCGGCTGCCGCAAGACCCTCACCCTGCGCTCTCACCCTCCGGGCACCGGCGGCCTGCTGCGCTTCGTCTTCGACGAGGGCCCTGGCCGGTACGTCGCGGGCTTCACCACGGGGTCGGGGGAGGTGGGAAGCGCCGGCATCGGCGCCCTGAACCTGCACGAACCGGGCACCGTACGGTTCCTGCTCGACACGGCGCTGGCCCGCGGATGGGAACCGGGGGAGAGGCGGGAAGCGAAGGCCGACGGCTGGACCTTCCTCGAGGCAGCGGTCGCCGCACGGACCCGCGCCCCGCGGTCGTGATCGCTCACGCGACGGACCGCACGGTTGCCATTCCTAGGACCTCTAGGTTAAAACTAGGGCTCCTAGGGTGATGGGAGGGTGCATGGCGCGGGCAGGGCTGACGGCGGAGCGGGTGACGGTCGCGGCCGCCGAGCTGGCGGACGAGGTCGGGCTCGACCAGGTGACCATGTCGCAGTTGGCGCGGCGACTCGGCGTGAAGGATGCAAGCCTCTACGCGCATGTCCGCGGCCTGGAGGATCTGCGCGGCCGGATCGCGCTGCTGGCGGCGGACGAGAAGACCATCCGTATCGCGGAGGCGACCTCCGGACGGGCGGGCAAGGACGCACTGGTCGCGTTTGCCGACGCATGGCGGATGTACGCCCACGAGCATCCAGGCCGCTACACGGCGACGCAGACCCCGATCCGGATCGACCCCGAGCTGGCCGCAAAAGCGGCCGGACCACGCCGCGCCGTCGAGCTGACCTACGGCATGCTGCGCGGCTACGGGCTCACCGAGCCCGACCTGACCGACGCGGTCCGGTTGCTGCGCAGCACGTTCCACGGCTTCGTCGCCTTGGAGGCCGCGGGCGGGTTTGCGCACGAGCGTTCGCCGCAGCAGTCCTGGGTCCGAGCCCTCGACGCCCTCCACATCCTCCTGGAGCACTGGCCCCCGTCCCGAGAAGGAGACTCCGCATGACTGCCCCGACCATCGGCAGCCTGCGCGTGAACGGCGCAACCCTGCACTACGAGGTACGCGGCCAGGGCCCGCTCCTGCTGCTGATCCCCGGAGGGGCGGGCGGCGCGGCTTCCTTCGACGGCATCGCCGACGGCTTGGCCGCCGAGTACACCGTCGCGACCTACGACCCGCGCGGCATGTCCCAAAGCACGCTGGACGACCCCGAGGCCGAGCAGAGCGTAGCCGAACACGCCGACGACGCCCTGCGGATACTGGAACTGCTGTCGCCCGATGACCCCGCCCGGGTGTTCGGCTCCAGCTCGGGCGCGATCGCCGCGCTGCACCTGCTCACCGCCCATCCCGAACGCATCGAACGCGTCGTGGCACACGAGCCGCCGGTAGTGGAGGTCCTGCCGGACGCCCCCGAACACCGCAGGCTCATCGCACGCGTACAGGCAACGTTCCGCACAGAGGGGCTCATGCCGGCGATGGCCGTGTTCGCCGCGGGCCTCAAGAAGGACGGCGAAGCCAACGAGCCGAAAGCCGAGATCAAGCTTCCACCGCAGGCGGCGGCGCGGGCTGAGCAGACGATGGCCAACCTGCCCTACTTCGTCGGGCGCATCGTGCCGAGCTTCATGTCCTACGCTCCGGACATCCACCGACTGGAGGCACTGTCGAACCGGCTCGTGCTCGCCTGCGGCCAGGACTCACGCGGCGAGCTGCCCTACGATCCGGCTGCCTTCCTGGCCGACCGTCTCAGCACGGAACTCCTGCATTTCCCCGGCGGGCACACGGGCCTGACCACGCACCCCGACGAGTTCGGCGAGCTCCTCCGGAAGGCACTCCGAGCCTGAGGCCGAGTCAATCCGCGCGGCGCCCTGCGGGCCCTGCGGGTGAAACTGCCGGGCGCCTGTGGCACGCAGCGGGCCGAAAACCTCCCGTCTGCCGCGTCGCGGACGGGGCGCCCCCGTTGCCCCCATGGCTTGCACACAGGTCTGCCCCGGCAGAGCGCTGGTGGAAGCGCTCTACCGGGGCGCGGATCAGCTCATCGGCCCATGCCGGGCCACTTCAGGAATCCCTTGACCACGTCCTTGGGGGCGGGAAGGGGGTTGGGGTCGGTGATCGCGTTGATGACGGGCTCGCCGTACTTGACCCCGTGGTAGAAGGTTTCGGCGGCTGCCTTGCAGGCGGCGAAGTCGAAGGGCATCTGGGAGGTGGGCTGGCGTGCCTGCTGGTGGCAGACGTTGTTCATGTCCTGGAGAAAGACCTCGTCGACCCGTGCCTTTCCGTTCGGGTTGGAGCGGAAGGCCTTCTCACCGTGCAGGTCCCGGTAGTTGCGGTACCCGAAGTCGTGCCGGACGCATGCGGCGGTGAAGTCGTAGCCGGCGACGGTGTTCTTGGCGGGGAGGTTGCATGCGTTGTTCGTCCAGCGGAATTCGTACCGGTCCGGCACGCCCCTGCGGTGTGCGTCGAGTGTCTGGAGCCAGTCGGCGGTGGCCTCCGGGCCGAGCTGGGTGAGGCTCTCCAGGCGGGCGATCTTCTCCGTGCGGGTGGCTGAGACTGCAGGGGAGCCGAGATCGCGCCACTTGTCGTTCGCGCCACTGCCGTCGTACTTCTGGACGGAGCGGTGGTCGGCGGCGAGTCGGTAGAGGCGGTCGCCGCTGGTGGCGAAGGCGGCCGCCCGACCACCGATGCGGTTCCACTTGTCGGGGTGGCCGTTGTATTTGTAGAGCTCGCCCGTGTCACGCATGGTCTTGTACAGGGTGTTGCCGGCGAAGATGTCTTCGGCGGGCCCGCCGACGGGCTTCCACTCGTTCTTCTTCCGGTCGTACTCGACGACGGCCGCGCGGTCGGGGGTCAGGCCGAAGAAGCTTTCGTCGGTGACGGCGAACGTGGCGCCGGGACCGCCCGCGAACTTCCACTTCCCGTCGTACCTGAAGACCTTCTTGTCGTCGGGGTTGGTGGCGTACAGGGCGTTGTCCGGGCCGGTGTAGAGGTTCTCCGCGCGCTCGCCGACCTTGTCCCACTTGTCACCCCGGCCGCTGTACTTCCAGACCCCGGAGTGGTCGGGGCTGATGCCGTAGAGGTTCTTGGAGGTGGCGGCGAAGGTGGCGCCGGGACCGCCGATGCGCTGCCACCCGCGGCTCTTCGCGTCGTACTTGGAGATGTCGCCGCGCCCGGGTTCGATCGCGTAGACGTTGCCACCGCCCGCGTAGAGCTTCTGCGCGGCGTCCTTCACCTTCTGCCAGTTGTCCTGGTGCGCGGACCATTCGTAAACGGCTTGGTCGCCGGCCAGCGCGAAGACGGACTTTCCGACGGCGACGATCTGCTTCATCGCCATGGGCTGTGGGGCGGAGGCCTGGGACCTGGGTGCTGCGTTGGCGGCGACGCCGAGGGCGATCACGCCGATCATGAGCAGGCACAGCATGCGGATGCCGCTGTGGAACCTGCTCCAGAGGGCGGCGGCCCGTTGCGTGGCCTGTCGGCCGTCGCGGGGCATGACAGGGTGCATGGTGATCCCTTTCCGGGACATTTGACGGGATGGAAACCGGGTGCGGTGGGCGCCGCTCAGAAGCCGAAGAGCCAGGTCCAAAGCGAGATCCGGACGGTGGGGGCGCAGCCTCCGCTGGGCGTGGGAGCGGAGGTGTCCGGCTGGGCGGCGCTGATGGCAGGGCTGGGCGCGGTGCCGGCCGGCGGCTCCGCGGCAAAGGGCGCGGGCGCAACCGGGGCGGTCGTGCTCGCCTTCGGGCTCGGTGCCGTGGTGGTGCTCGGCTTCGGCTTCGCCTTCGCCTTGGGCTTGGCCGGCGCCGTGGCCGTGGCCGCAGGGGAGGGCAGGGCGGTTGCTGTCGGTGCGAGCTGCGCGGGCTGTGCGGGTGCGGTGGGTCGGGCCGGCACCGGTGCGGACGCCCGGGTGGTGATCTTCTTGTAACGGAGGGGAATGTAGGCAGTGCGGGGGTAGCCGGCGATGCGGCTGTCGTGGATGTTGGCGCTCTCCTTGCGGGCGGGGCGTCCGCTACGGCTTTCGCTGTAGTACACGAAGTCGCCCTTGGCCTTGTCGGTCCAGCCGCCGAACAGCACGGCGTGGCTCCGCGGGTGGTCGAGGGCGTCGCCGGCCTCGAGCTGGTCGAAGCCGGCGAGCCGGTTCGCGACGGAGGGCAGGGTCTTGGTGGTCATGCTGTCCTTGAGCTGCCAGGCCATGGACACGAAGCCGGAGCAGTCCTGCCGGTAGAAGCCGCCGGTCGCGCCGTCCTTCCACCACAGCTTCTGGCTGTAGGGGACGGCTTCCTTCACCCAGTGCTTGGCACGGGCTATGACCTGCTCGCGGGTGACCGGCCCGCCCGGGGCCGCGCCGTTGCCGATGGTCCCGGTCGACGAGGGCTTCTCGTAGTGGGACGTACTGCTGGCCTGGGCGGGTACGACGGTCAGGCCGACGGCCATGATCAGGCCGGCCAGGGCCGCCAGGGCCTTGGGCCGGCGGATGAACGGTCGCTTCACGGTGGTCCCTTCGCTGCGGTGGGGCCGCTGCCGTGGTTGGCGGAAGCGGTGGAACACCACGCTGGAACCTGATCTGATTATCCGTCGGGGCGTGTTGGTGTCAGTGCAGGTCAGCGGTCGTGGGGGTACCGGACAACCGCGAACTTGCACGAACGTCCGCGAACACGCAGACAGCCGAAGAGGGGGAGAGATGAGCAGAGCGGGACGTCCGCCGGGCCCGTTGAAGGGGCGCACGCCCGAAGCCAACGCCCTGGCGCGGTTCTTGCGGGAGCTGACCGCGGAGGACACGGTCAGCCGGCTCGAAGAGCGCTACCAGCTGAGCAGGAGCGTGTGGAGCGAGTACCGCTCCGGCGTGAAGATCATCCCGCTTGCGCGGCTCAACCAGATCATCGAGAACCGCTACCCCCGCGACGCCCGCACCAGAACGGACAAGCTCCAGCAGGCGCGCCGCCTCCACACCGCTGCGGCGACCGCGGCCCCCGCGCCGGCCCCACCTCCGGATCCGGCTGCGCGTTCCGGACCCCCACCCACAGCCGGACATGAAGGGGGCCAGGGCAGCGCGCGTGCGGAGAACGGCGGCCCGGGCACGGATGGCGCTCCCGTCATGGCCGATGCAGAACCGATCCCCTCGGCGGTTTCAGCGGCCCCGCCGCCGTCGCGGGACCGAGCCGTCAACGAGCCGGCCGCCGGCACGGGCCGGCGCAAGGGGCGCGGGCCGCGCGCCGGGCGACGGGGACGCTGGAGCGCGCCCGCGCAGTGGGCGGCACTCGCGGCCCTGGTCGCGGTACTGGTGATGGCCAACCATTACGGCAGCTCGCAGAAGACGTCCGACAGGACCTCCTCACCAGGAGACACGGCGCAAGAACAGCCGATCTCAGCACCTGCCGCGCCGGACCCCCCTGCCACCACCCCCACACCGCTGGAAGGCTCGGTCCCCGCGTCCCCGCCGCCGTCGAGCTCCGGGGAACAGACACCCCCGCCGGTGCCGTCCGGCTGGCACATCGTCCGGGCGAAGGCGCTCCGCCTCGCCGTCGCCGTACCCGACGGCTGGAGACCGGACGTCGACAACGCGCTCCAGTCCACCTGGGTCTCTCCTGACGGGCGCTACGTGATCGGGGTGAAGCGGGACGACAGCAACGGTCGCACCGCCCAGTCGGCCGCCATGGGACAACTCGCCTGGTACGGCAAGACCGAGGAGTCGAAGATGGAGGCCCTGACGGCCGAGACCCACGCGGACGGACAGGGCGGGAAGGAGGCCGTGCGGCTGGAGCTGGACTACCACTGGCCCGCGCTGGAGGTCCCCTGCCACCGGACCGAACTCTTCGTCGCCGGCGAGGGCGGCCAGGTCTACCAGCTCCTCGTCAACGACCAGCAGTACGACGAGCGGACCACGGACCTCCCGCAGCTCCTCGCCACCGCCCGCGCCCAGTGGCGTACGGACCTCACCGACTGACCCCGAACGCACACGGCGGCGCCTCCGACACCGTAGGGGGCGCCGCCGGGCCGTGCCGCGGCTGTGTCACGAGACCTGCCTGTGACTGAGCTCTTTGGCGAGCCGGGCCACCAGCAGCTCCACCCTCCGCTCGGCGTCCCCCGGCGGCAGCCGTCCCGCCCGGGTCAGGGTTGCCAGGCCGTGCAGGGCCGCCCAGAACACCTCGGTGAACAAGCCCGGGTGGACGCCTTCCCCGGCGACCTCGCCGAGAGTCTCCAGCAGGGCGGCGAAGGCGTCCTTCAGGGGCTCCGGGGTCTCCTCGGCAGCGAACGCCAGGCCGCCGTCGAGCTGGAACATGGCGTCGTATACCGCCGGGTTGCGCTCGGCGAAGTCGAGGTAGGTGCGGGCGATGGCGGTGACCCGGGTGCGCGGGCCGTCCGCGGCGGAGGCCGCGGCCCGCAGCGCCGCGGCCATCTCGGTGGCGCCCTCCAGGGCGACGGCGCCGATGATCTCGCGCTTGCCGCGGAAATGGCTGTAGAGGACGGGCTGGCTGTACTCGATGCGCTCGGCGAGCCGGCGGGTGGTGACCGCGTCCCAGCCCTGCTGCTCGGCGAGTTCGCGGGCCGTCGCCACGATGAGGCGCTCGCGACCCGCCCGTTCGCGCTCCTTGCGTTCCTGTACCGACATGATTCGATCCTAGCATCGCTAGACAAGCGAGCGGCAGTAGTACTAGCGTTGCCTCATCAGCTAGCGATGCTAGATACCAGAGGGGTCGTCATGCTCAACGCACTCGAGGTCTTCACCACCGTGGTCGTCGGCGTGATGGTGGGGGTGGAGTTCTCCGTCGCCTTCGTCATAAACCCGATCCTCAACGCACTCCCGGAGGACAGCGGCCAACTCGGCCGCGCCCACGGCGGCCGGATGCTCGGCGCCGTGATGCCGGTCTGGTACATCGGCTCGCTCGTCCTCGTCGCGGTCTGGGCCATCGCCGGATGGCACCACCCCGGCACCGGCCTCGTCGTCACCGCCGGCGCGCTGCTGATCCTCAGCGTGGTCATGTCGCTCCTGCTGCTCGTCCCGATCAACAACCGGAACAAGACCTGGACCCCCGAGAACCGGCCCGAGGACTGGAAGGAGCAGATGCACCGCTGGGACCGCTTCCACTACGTCCGCGTCGCCGTCATCATCGCCGCCTTCACCCTGCTCGTCGCCGCCCTCACCTGAGCCCGCGGGCCACACCACGCCGGCTGGACGGTGCCCCGCCGTGGCACGCTGCTGAGCGCTCTTCCTGGCCGGACGGGCCAGGCAGAGCGCACGCCGTGTCAATACGAGCCTCACTGCTGCTGTTCCCGCCAGCGCGGATGAACCCTCGAACCAGCTCAACCAGCTCGGCCAGCTGAGCCAGGCCACACAGGCTCTCGATCCTGTGCTCGGCCCGTCCGAGGCGCCAATGGCCTCAGCGCCGTAATTGACCAGACGCGCCATCCACGACGCTCAGCGGGCGGGCGGGACGGAGAGCTCAGCCGTCGGGAGTCAGGAGCCGCCCAGGCCCCACGCATCGAGTCCGCCGTAGACATGGGCCCTCAGGCAGTGGGGGGCGTCAAAGCCCGAGGCTTCGCCGCGGTAGACGGCGATGAGCGAGTCCTTGCCCCGCCACCAGGTGTCAGCGAGTCCCTGGACTTCAGGTACCGCCTCGAATCCGTCGAGGTCCAGCTCTTCGACGGCGCCGCCTTTGATCTTCGTGATGGTGTTGGCCCAGTAGCCCGCGTGGTCGGCCAGTGCCAGGGCCTCCACCCACCCCTCTGTGCTGGCGTGCAGCGGTGTCCAGTGGTCAGCGTCGATCCCGAACTCGCCTCCCGGCCCGATCATGAACCCGTGGGCCATGGAGACGCGACAACCGCCGGCCGGGAACCGCCATCCGTCCGCGGCCGACCCTTCGGGCACATCGGCTTCCAGCACCCGGGGGCCACCCTCGTATGCGGGGGCAGGGGGCAGAGCGATGCCACCCCAGCGTTCTTGGAAGGCCACGGCCCGGTCGATCTCGGCAGCGGGTATCCCCTGCTTGAGCCATACCTCCCGACAGAGCGTGAGGTCGCGGCGGGGAACACAGAGCCCGTGCGCCTCAACGAAGTACCGAGCTCGTCGGCTCAAGCCTTCAGGCGCCTGAGGGGTCAGCGGCACTCGGTTGCCCGCCGTCACGGCTTCTGCCGCTCACAGGAGCAGGCCGGTACCGTGGCGGCGATCTCCCGTTCAGGGCGATGCGCACCACCGTATGAGCAGGTGAATCCGAATGTACTGGCCATGACCGGAGCCTAGTGATCGCCTCGGCCACCCACGTGCGGGCCCCTCTTGCGGCGCCGACGGCCCAGTGGCTTTGTTCACGGGTTGTGGTTCTGGCTCAGGTTCTGGTGGTGCGTCACGGTGAATGCGGTCACCCCACCTGAGCCGGACGGCGTGTCTGCAATGCCTCTCTGCTCCCGAGCCACGCAGCCAGTTTCTCCGACTTGAGGACTATTCATCGGGGGGTGATGCGGCGGTGTGTCCGCATGCCCGGCGCCGGTCTGTTGTGGCTTGATCGTCGGGCGGCCCCAGGCGGGGACCGGAACATCCATCCCAGTCGCCATCCCTGGTCGAGGAGTCCCGAGCGTGAGACTGACCAAGCACCATGCGGTATCCCCACGACGTGGCGCCGAACGGCTGCGGCATCCGGTCCGGCGCAGCGCCCTCATGCTCGCCGTGGCGGCGCTGCCGGCGGCGTTGGTGGTGCCCCTGGCCACGCCCGCCGAGGCTGCGCCCGTGACCGTCACCTTCAACTCCGGAGTCAATCAGCCCTTCACCGTGCCGTCCGGCGTTACCCAACTGACCATCACCGCCACCGGCGCCGCAGGGCAGAGCGGGATCAACGGAGGGATGGGCGGTGACGGCGCCACCGTCACCGGCACCGTCAACGTACCGTCGGGGACCACCACCCTCTACGTCAACGTCGCCACGGGCGGAGGCACCAGCGGAGACCTGACCGACTTCGGCGCGGGCGGCGGAGCCAGCGACGTGCGCACCTGCGACTCCACCATCCCGAGCTGCGTCCTCACCGGCGAGCCCGCCACCGACCCACGCCTGATTGTCGCGGGCGGCGGAGGAGGCGGCGGAAGCATTAGCCCGGTCGCACCCATCATCCTCACCGAGGCCTTCGGAGGAGACGCCGGAGTCACCGGTCAGGCGGGCGGCAGCAGGCCCACCGGCGGCGGCGGAGGGGGCGGAGGAACTCAGACGGCCCCCGGCGCAGGCGGCGCCGGATGCTCCGCCGAAAGCGAACCCGGCGCTCCTGGTGGCCCCGGTACCGGCGGTGACGGAGGAGATGCTGGTTATGAAGGCGGAGGCGGCGGAGCCGGCTGGTTCGGCGGAGGCGGCGGCGGCGGCTGCGACCAAGTCACCAGCGACGGCTTTGGGACGGGTGGCGGTGGTGGCGGGTCCAACCGCGTTCCGACGGGCGGTACCTCCAGACTCGCCACCGGCCCAGCCATGGTGACCATCACCTACGAACAGGGTGGCGGGAACAACGGGGGAGGCGGCGGGTCGATCCTGCCCGTCAACCTCAACGGCATCCTCCCGATGTTCAACAACGTCAGCATCAACAACAACATCAACAGCCCCGGCGCTAGCAACACCACCACACAGAACTTCGGCCTGAACACGCCCTGAAGACGCCGCTTCGGAGCGTGCAGTGAGGTGAGCGGGGCCGTACGTGGCGGTCCCGGCGAATGCCGCCGGGACCGCCCCTGGTCTCCATGCGATTCGGGCGGCAGCGCTTTGACACAGCAGCAACACCCGACTCCGACGGGTTGCTCGTCCAATACGGCACGCATGCCTTCAGCGGGCGACCGATGTTCACGGTAGACCCCACGCGGCAGTTCGGCATCAGCGATGCCGATGCCGATGGTGAAAGCCAGCCCAGCCACCTCCGGCACTCACGCAGTCTCGGCTCCGTGGACTTTGCTGAGGATGCGCACGACGCTCCAGATCCGTGACTCACTCTTCCAGCGACGACGGCCAGACGTACCCGTAGGCTTCGGCGCACTCTCGATAGCCCGCACAGACCACCGCGCCGTTCAGGGGGTGCGGGCGCTGGAGGGCGGCGACGATGCGTTCGGTCTGGAGGTCGGGGCTTTCTTCGGTCACCGCGAACCCGATCCTCAGCTGGATGAACGGATCGGCGCTCTCGCGCGGAACCACCAAGGAGACAAGGACCTGTCCGGGGTCCGAGTCCCACACGGAGACCCAGAACGTGTCACTGTTCCACGCGGCCAGGGGATTCGGCACGACGAGCAACTGCTGATCCACCAGGTCGGCGACATCCCACGCCGGCGAAGGCCGCTCCGCCAGAGCCACAGCGCTCCCCCCATTCGGACCTACGCGCCCCAGCCCGGAGCACACACAACCCCTCCACATCGAGTACCCCGCGCGGGACGAGGATGAGGCACTTTCTGCACCGATGCCGAGTGAAGAGTCGCGGACGTTCCAGGTGAACCTCAGCGATCCAACGCCCGTGCCGAAGCCGGCCAGGCGCGTGCCGAAGTTTCCGTACACGGTCTCGCATCTTGATCCCGAGCGATTCCGCCTCCGGGTGATCGTCGGCACGCCAGGAGATGTCACGTGGCGTGTCGATGTCCATTGGCGATGCAATGGACAGTCAGGCATTGTGGTCGCTGACGAGGAAGGACAGCCCTTCCGGCTGGTAACGCCGTTGCCGCCCAGTGCCTGGCCGATCACGCCCCGTGCGGTGACTCGCACCCGGCGAACCCTGGCAGTGTGTCCGTCATGAGCTCCCAGTCCGCGCACCCCACACCGGTCCGCCACCACGACCACGGCACGTGGCTCGTCCAGTTCACCGGCCGGGTGCTCGTGGTCTGCCCGAGGTGCGGTGGCCGCGCGCTCGTCGTGCCTGTGCCCGGCCTCGCGACCCCGAAGTACTTCAGCGCCCTGCTGTTCCAGCCCCGCCGCCTCTCCTGCGCCGGGTGCGGGGCGGTCGTCGGCTGGACGGCTCAAGAGCGGGGCGCCGGCCTGGTCGGCGCGGTGCCCGGCGGCACCGAGGACCCCTTCTTCCGGCGGCCGCTCTGGCTGCAGACCCGCTGTGCGGGACGAATCCTGTGGGCCTACGACGAGGAGCACGTCGACGCCCTTACCGCCTATGCAGGCGCTCGGCTGCGCGAGCGTCACGCCTCCCCGACCATGGCGATGTTCGCCCGGCTGCCGGCCTGGATGAAGTCGGCTGAGCGCCGTGACGACGTTCTGGCCGGTCTGGCGACCCTCCGGGCTCTCGCCCGGCTCTCGGCTCCCGCCGACCGCTCCGACGCGGCCCACGAACGTGGCGACCGCCCGCGCCACCACGGCAGCCTGCTGTTCCGCGGCGGCCCGTACTAGAGCGTTTCCCTCGGACCGTATTGCTCCCCGGACGGGGCGGCATCGGGAGGACGCTCTTCCTCGACCTGGGCAGCGGCGAGACCGTATGAGCGCCGGCGGCGGCGCTCTGCTGATCGCCCTCCTGACCAGCCATGGCCAGCGGCTCCTCTACATTCCCGGCCGAACCGTCCACCAGGCCTCCCGTGCTACCGGGGCGACGGCAAGACCGACGCGAAGGACGCCTGCGTCATCGCCGGCCGTTACGGTTGCCCGCATGAATGAGAACACCTACTGGACCTCTGCGCCGGACCGGATCGTGCGCGGCTCGATGAGTCTGTGTCACCTGACAGTGTTCGAGCCGCCATTCAACGTCGACGCCCGTAACCTGCCTCCCAACGACCCCGAGCGGGCACGCGCGTTCGTCGAGTCGTTTGAGGGCATCGAGGCCGTCCTGGAGGACCTCGGGCCGCGCTCGGCGCAGACCCCGCTCCCGTCGGCAGCACGGTCTGACCTGGACATCGTGCACGCTGCCGCGTGGGGCGGCATGTTGAGCATCGTGACTCCCGCGTTCGCGACCGACGGCAACGACGAGCCGCTCCGGTTGGCGGCGAAGGAGTTGCGGGAGCGGTTCCCGGATGCGCGGATCGTGGGACGGGTCTCCTACCACGGGGGGATGGAGCACACCGAGAACATCGTGTGGTTGCCGGACGGGGCGATGTTCCACGCATCGGGATGGCCGCATGACGAGCCGTTCGTCATCTCGGGCGATCCGCGCGCGGTGATCGCGTCCCTGGATCTCAGGGGGTGGATGGTGGACAACGCCGGCGTCGACCTGGACGAGCCCGCGAACGAGGTCTACTGGGCGGGCCTGGGGGGCTTGGCGCTCGGCCATTCGGATCCGTGGGGGTGGGAGGAGATGGAGACGACGGCGTTCCGTGTGCGGCACTCCGAAGACGCGGTCAGGGACATGGAGAGCTTGTACTTCGTCTAGGCGCAAGTCGCCGGGTGCCCCTGGGGCCGAGGGTCGTGACGTGTGAACTGGTGGCCCGCACAGTGGTGTTGATGCTCCGTCGACACGCCTTAACTCGTCTTTACTCGTGACGGGTGAGGACTATGGTGGTCGGGTGGCGCGTACATGTCACGGGGGCCCACGCGCCGCCCACACCCCCCTCAAGGCCCCACCGGAGAGGGAAAGACGAGCTCTTGAACTTACACATTCGCATACCGTCCAAGTGGCGGTTCGCGGCCAGGTTCACGGCCGCTGTCGGCCTGACGGCCGCGATCGCCACAACGGGGCTCCAGGCCGTCGAGGCCGCACCACCGAAGCTGCCGCCGGTCTCGGCGAAGATGAAGCCAGGATCCGGGAAGCGCTGCGACACCCGCAACGGCCTCCCGGCCGCCCCGACGACACCGCCGGGCTCCGGGTTCCCCGACAACCCGACCGGGAACCTGTACAAGGACACCGCCCTCCCCAGGAACTTCGAATTCGACCTTCCGGGACAGGCGTACGACGGCCTTCAGACACCGACAGCCGCCCAGAAGACCGAGGCCCTGTCGAAGGTCCCCGGGGACCTGGACAAGAACGTCGACGCATGGAAGAAGATCGCCAACGCGTCGGGGAATCCTGCGGACCGGGCGATGGAGATTTACGCCCGGTACTTCGCGAACAAGGAGAACCTGGGCTTCAAGCACTGGTTCGACAAGCGGTACATCCGCAACCAGATCAACAACCACAAGGGCTCGGGCTTCGAACGGCAGCTCGTCAAGGACTACAAGCTGATCGGCCCGGACTGGCTGTGTGAGGTCACCGTCGAGCTGTTCGACAAGAACGGCGACAAGGTCGGCGAGCGCCGGTACGACGCCTACAACCAGAAGAGCAAAGAGTTCAACGAGTTCAAGTCGAACTCGAAGCTGACGGCGAAGCAGCTTGCGAAAGACCGGGTCGTCGCCAAGTCGATGCCCGACCACAAGTTCCGGTTCACCGGCGCGAAGCCCTTCACCAAGGGCCAGATCAAGCACATCGACGACCTGGAGCGCGACGTCCGCAACATGCGGAACGGGAAGACCGGGCAGGTGCGCGGAAACCAGCGCATGTACAACCCGGTGCCCAAGACCACCCCGATCAAGGGGTACTCGGACCACCAGCGGTGGTTCGCGCCCGCCTGCCAGACCACAACGCAGCTCGCGGCGGTCGGCGCCAACACGTGCGGCACCCGCGGCCCCGCCAACGACCGGGCCCTGTCCTCCGGGAAGAACCTGGAAGAGGCGAAGCGCTACCAGCGGGACGCCAACCGCCTCGACCCGAGGGGCACCCTCCCCAGGGGCGGCCCGGGCGGCGTCGACTTCACCACCATGGAACTCCGGTACGTCGGCGGCCTCGAAAAGGGCAAGGGCATGACCTACTCCATGCGCGCCGACCAGATGCCCGACCCGGACAACAACCCCGGCTTCGGCGGCGAAGCCCGGATGCAGCTCTCCTCCGACGCCCTGTTCACCTGGCTCGCCCTGACCCCCGAAAAGTTCTGGGTCAACCTGAACCCGGACCAGCCGGACAAGGTCATGGACGCCAAGTTCGGCAAGACCGACGCCGGCCGCGTCCTCCTCGACGCCGACCTGGTCATGAAGCACGACTTCTCCGAGGCCCTGAACCCCGACAAGCATCCCGGGGGCAAGCTGTACTGGGACACCGCGCCGCGCCGCAACGGCATCCCCTGCTTCCCCGGCACCCGCTTCTGGATCGAGCCCGACGAGGCCAAGGTCCGCGAGCAGGACGGCGGGATCTACATCCTCGAATCGCCCATGGACGTCTCCGCCGAATGGCTGGACGTCGACTACACCGTCCCCGGCTCCACCGAATGCACCGACCTCTCGGACGCCGAGAAGAAGGCCATCGAACTGTCGGTCAACGCCAACATCGTCCCGGTCATCCAGGAGCGGGTGAACAAGGACCCCAAGTACGCCGAGCTGCGCGCCGTCTACAACGCCCGCGTCGCCGCCGAGTACATCCGTCAGCAGGACGCCAAGTCCCCGACGGACTTCCACGACATCATCAACTCCAACGACGTCTCGGCCTGGCCGATCCGCGCTCCGCATGAGGACTGGACCCGCGAAAAGGTCTGGGACGAGTACATGCAGTCCATCAAGGAGGGCATCGAGTGGTTCGAGCTGGAGTACGGCGGCAAGCTGTACAAGCAGGGCGTCGGCGGCGTCGACTTCTCCAGGCAGCCCAAGCAGAACATCCCCAAGGCCCAGTTCGACACCCAGAACCGGGACCTGGACAACACCACCGTCAACTCCGTCAAGTCCGATGACGCCTCCTACCGGGACCTCGACACCCTGTACCTCGGCGCAGGCCCGGCCGCAGAGGGCAGCGGCGAGGACCCGGGCGGCGAAGATCCCGGCGACGACCCCACCCCGACACCGACCCCGACCCCGTCGGGCACCGGCAAGCCGACCAACCCCCCGACGACCCCGGCCCCGGACCCCACCAACCCCGGCGGTGACGACACGCCGCCCGCACCGGAGGACCCCGACGGCGACCTCGCCGACACCGGCTCCCACACACCGGTGGGCCTCATCGCCGGTGCCGCCGCTGCCCTCGCAGCGGCCGGCGTCACCCTGACGTGGTGGATGCGGCGCCGCCGCACCGCGCAGGAATAGCCGGACCAGGCACTCACGTCCCACAGTGAAGGGCCCCACCCGTAAGTACGCGCCGGGTGGGCCCCTTCGCCGTCCCCGCCCAGGATCCAGACGGGCCCCCGCGTGCCCACACCAACGCGGCTGCGGCGGCTGATGTTGATGGGGACCGTAACTGGCGGGGCCGGGGCCGGGGCGACCCTGTGCGCGGGTGCCTGGCGGGCCAACTTCATGGTCGACGCCGATGGTGAGCCGCACTCGTACGGCTCACCCTTTTGAGGGTGCATACCTTCCCCCGTCGCTGTCACCAAGCCATCTGCAACGCTCTTCAGGCTGGCCAGCTGACCTGCCCGCTCTTGACCTGGAGTACATCCGGAACCTCGGCTTCGTAGAACCTGAGGAATCCGACCCCTACCGCGCCATCCTCGAGCAGGTGCGTTTCGTGAGCCCTTGTGGCCAGCCAGCAGAGCAGCTCGCCGACCTTCTCGAACTCGTCCGGGTGGATCTCCTGTCGGGACGTCAGCGACCAGCCCTCCCGCGGCAGGTCCGCGCGGTTGGCCAGTGTCGAGCAGAGCACACCACCCACCCGCGATGCCGCTCCGCGCCTGGCCAGTAGTGGGTAGGGGTCCTCCTCAATCACGGGGATCCCCGAGTCGTCCACCACCACGACCGGGAACTCGGTGATGATGGACAGTCGCTCCGGTTGGGGTCCGATCCCGAGATGCCAGCTCAGTTCGGCGAGCTCCTGCGCGGAGATCTCGTCCTGCAGGTCGACGCTGATCATCAGCTCATGGATGTCACTCACCCGGTGAACCCTATGGCCGACCACCGACAAGGCGAGCGGCGCCGACAGTTGGTCCTGGGGATGTGGCCAGGGGTGAGGTGTCGGCCTCGGGCTGTGGTCGCGAGCAGTGGGGAGGGGCTGGCGGGCGGTGTTTACGGCCTGTCCGGGACGCCGAGCGGTGCGGTGAACCGCGGCTGCCAGCCTTCCTCCGTCAGCACCACCAGCTGGACCGCAGCCGCACGGGTGTGGAGCGGCAGCAGGCTGGCGATCGCAGCGCGGACGTGGGCGGAGGCTGTCGGGTTGTCTGCACCCATAGCGACCGTGACATGGGCGGCGGGCTGCGCCCCGAAGCGGCCGCTGTACGGGCGCAATTCGGGCCACTGGGCGCGGAACGCATCGACGATCGTTTGGAGTCCCGGAACGGTGACGGCGACGAAGCCGGACGCCGTTACGACCTCGTCCAAGAGCAGATCGGCTGCCGGAAGACTCGCAGCCAGGGAACGCACGCCCTTCTCGTCCTGATCTGTCAGTGCCGATTCCGGCACGAACGGGTAGAGGAGCGAGACGTGCGCCGGCACCTCAGGACGCACCAGAGCCGGGTCGATACGCCACGCCGCCTCGAGGAGCGGGGCGGCATCGGGCAAGGCAATGACGACGGCAGTGGTCCCTGGCTCTGGCACGCCGTCATCATCGCAGGCCAGTCCACTAATGCGCCCATTGCAGTCCGAGGTGGCCGAGGGCAACGACGGTGCCCGCTCCCGTCCGGGTCGTGCTCGATGCGGGTTCGTCCGACGATGCCGCCTGCGACACCGCGGGTGATTGCCACTAGGTCGCGGCGGTAGTTGTCATCGCGGGTTCGTCGTCGTTGTCCCTGGTCAGGGGTCGGTCTACTTCGGGGTTGTAGATGAAGTACACGAAGGCGGCGATTGCCAGCCAGACCACGATGGGTAGCCGCGGGGTTGTCCGCGCCTGGCCGGGAGTCGGGCGCCATGCATGTGCGTCCGGGTGCATCCAGTGGGATCCGGACGGACGCTGGGAGAGGGCTCGGGAGCGGGCGCCCGAGCCGTCGGTCAGCGAGCACGTCATGGGAAGTGATCGGCATGACTCACCGTTCTCGGACACAGCGCCTCGTGATGCTCTCGGCCTCCGTAGTCCTGATCGCAGGGGGTGTGCCGGCTTCCACCACAGCGTTCGCCGCCCCCTCCGCCCCTGCGTCGCTGCACGTCACGGCCATGACCGGTACGCCCACCGTGGACTGGGTGGAAACCACCGATCCGCCCAGTGGCATCACCGCCGAGCTTCCCGGGAAGGCCACCGTCCGGAAGACGACCGTTTCCATCGAAGGCAAGGCCGTCGACGCACGCGTGTACGGCCTGGATACCCCGGACGGAGCGGTCGGCTTCGCCGTCCACGATATGCCGGGCGACCAGTACCCGCTCGAGGACAATCTCCAGCGCGTTCTCGAGTCGTACATGCAGAACACCGCCGAGCCTCTGACCAGCAGCAACGTGCGGAAGGTGACGTTCGACGGCCGTCCTGCCCTCGACGCGCGTCTGACCTCCGAGACAGACAGTGAGCCCGTGACCGGCTTTATTCGCCTCATAGCGGACGACAAGCACCTCGTGCAGGCGCTGGTCCTCGGTCCCGAGGCGAACGAGGAGGCGCTGAAGGCAATGCAAGAGCGGCTCCTCGCCGGCCTCCGCATCCCCTGACCCCGGACCCGCGGCGCCCGGGAAGCGGTGGTCACGCGGGTCCAGCTACGGCGGAGAGGAAGCGCCACAGATGTTGCTGGTCCTGGAGATGCAGGACGGTGCGGAGGAGGTGCGGGTGCCGGCGGCGACCAGGGGCCACACCTCCCGGGAGCTCGCCTTGTCCCAGCGCCTCCTGGCCCGCTTCCGGGAGGGCACGGCAGACCCCCGGACCCTCACGACCTGGAGCCGGGACCACAGCGGTGGCCGCCCGAAACCGCCCGAGCGCGAAGCCCTCCTGCAGGAGTGGACACACGCGTGAGCCCGGCGGGCGGACGGCGCAAATCCGCGCAGGGCCGCCGCCTGGCTCAGGACGCGGCGGCCCGGCTGCGGCAGTACCACAGCGCCGTGGCCGAGCGGCACCAGAGGATCCGCGACGGCGACACCGCCCAGTGGCGGCCCCGAGTCGCCGCATAATTCCTCGGTAAGTAGAGCGCGAAGGCGCTCTGGGTGAGCATCGCCCAGCGCTCCTCCTGGTCGCGGGATCAAAGCAGCCGCGAGCGCACGAGCTGCCGGTCGTGCTCGGGTAGATCGATGACGTAGAGCCGGGCTCGGCTGATGCCGACGCCGATCTGGCCGAAGGTCTCGAGCTCCTGCCAGCACATGGAAGCAGTACTTGCTCGGGCTCGGCCAGCGGGGCCGGCCGCCAGGAGGCTCCCATCGGGTGTCGCCCGTCGCGATGGATCCACACCGTCATCGCTGGCCAGGGTTGGCCGTCCAGTGCAGGGGCCGCAGTGCGGCTTCATCCATGTCTGCTCCGTGCCGTTGTATTTGGGTCCACCGCCAGAGTATGGAGCCACGGCTCGCAGGCAGATCGGACAGCGGGGGGAGCAGCTGAAGCAGCCGCCAGACGGGATGCTCCCTTCACTGGTGGCTGTGCGGCCATCCGTCACCCCGAGCGGCGAGGAGCCGTTCCAGGAGGATCTCGCGCTGCGCGTCTTCCATCTTCTGGAAGACGAGGTCGGCAACCCCGTTTCCGTCATGTCGTCCGTCTGAGGTTCGTCGCTCGCAGGGGCGCTGGCGGCGGGGGACGGCGGCACGTACTGAAGGGTTTCCCTCAGACCGTCTTGCCTCCCAAGGCGCCTCGCACCGGTCGTGGCACGGAACCGTCACTGTCCACCGTCGATGCGCTACGGGGCCGGGGGCCCCGGCTGTCGGTGCCGGGCGCTAGCTTGAGCGGCAGCACAGCACGTCGGTCGACAAACGGGGATCCAAATGCGGTACCGCTTTACGTCCTATCACCCGGCGAATGACGCCGAGGCAGCAGTCACGGACGGCACCAGGCTGGGCGGTCTGCCGCACTGGCTGGAGGAGCCGCAGTGGCCGGTCGACCCGTACGAGAACGAACTCGCGCCGTTCATGGGGCAGTTCCGGGTCCCGGCGGCAGACGGCGGCGGGGACGGGGACCGGATGGTGTACCTGTTCGCCATTGGGTTCTCGGGTGAACACGCTACCGTCGTCCAACCGGGCGGGCAGGTCACCGAGTCCTTCGAGACACGGGGAGCGGCCACCGGGCCGACCGACCTGGACCGGGTCCATCTGCTCCGGGTAGAGGAGGAGGTCGACTTCTCCCACGTCGAGCGGGAACTCGAGCCGGTCGAGGACGAGCACGATGACGACCGGGAGGAGCGGTTGGAGGCGCTCTACGAAGAGCGCCAGAAGGACGCTGCAGGCAGCATCCGGATGAACCAGCTCGGCGGCCCCGACGTGGTGCCGGTCTGGTTGCAGCGCGACGACCTGCCGGGCGAGGGCTGGCAGCTGATCGCCCAGCTCGACTCCCGCCAACTGCCCTTCGATGTCAACTTCGGTGACAGCGGGGTCGGATACCTGTTCTTCTCGCCGGACGGCAAGAACGCCGAGTTCTTCTTCCAGAGCTGCTGAGCGGTCGGGCATAGAGCGTCACCGGTTCCGCCCCGTGGCCTTCGAGTCCGCCCCCGCCGGCAGTCCCGTCCCCGGCCCGAGCCGCCACCCGGCTGGGCGGGCAGCCGCACCGGCTGGAGGAACCGCAGTGGCCGTACTCAGAGACCACCACACCCCGATGAATTTCCTCGGGCAGTTCCGGGGGCGCGGTCAGATGAGCTCCGCGCCTGGCATATGTGTCCGTGCAGATCAGCAACTTCCGATGGCCACGTAGTGCACGGTGGTGCTCAGTCCATCCGAATCGACGTACATCTCGTACTGAACACCACCGGCGCACGTCGTACCTGCGTAGACGCCCGAAGAGTCGACCCTAGTCGTCGGGCCTTTGCACCCGCAGTGATCCGTAGACAGCCGATGAGTCAGCCGACATGGTTCAGACGGCAACCGGCCCCTCGCATTGCCGAGGTCGCCAGCTCGCGTCCGAATCGTGAGTTCAACGGCGATGTTGGCATTCAGGTCGACTCGGAATTCGTACAGCTGCTCCCCGTCTCTTGTGCGGCGGTCAGTGGGTACTCGTTCGCGGATCGCTTCTTCCGGTAGCCAGATGATGGGTCCGTCGCAGTCGCATGGGTCCGTCGAACACTCGCACCACTGGAGGGGAAGGTGGTCTGCGCCACCGATCCTCAGCGCCAGATCCGCCGGAACGTCCACCGGGACGCCCATGAGCTTCCTCGTGGTCTCAGCCGTCAGGCGCTGGTTCCTCGCTTGACCGTAGCTGCGCATGCCGATCGCCCTTCTCATGACGAATAGGGAGCGATTCACGCGATATGCCCAGTGAAACACCGAAGCGACTGGTCGGCATCTGAGGCAAACGGCATGTGTGCGGCGGCCAGGGCGTGCGCTGCCGCCGGAAAGAGCCGAGGGCACCGCGCCTCATTCGGCCGACGCCGAAACGCCGCGCGCGGTTCACCAGTCGACCGCGCCCCAGCCGCGGTTCGTCTCGGGGGGAGAGGGAGGGTGCCGGGGGGCGCGGCCGCAGCGGCGGAACATACGACGGGTCATCGGATCGGGTGGCGGCGTCTCGAGCACCCACGGCAGATGGACGTGCAGGTGCTCAACTTCGACCTCGCGGCCGCGGTCCCGGAGGGCGCGGGCCAGGGTCCAGCCAGTCCGCTCGCGCTCTACCGGACTACCGAGGGGTTCCAGCCGTGACGAGGGCGAGGGCGGCGGCCACGGTGTCGTGCAGGGTCTCGGCTACCGGTACCCCGTGGCGGCGCGCGACGTAGATCAGGTAGCGGTTGCGCTCGGGGTTGGGGCAGTCGGGCGGGCATCCGAGGACGGTCCTGCCGGTGGCGACGTCGAGGCCGAACTCGACGTTGGTGGTGAAGCCGGGGAGCGACATGAGGTCACGGGGGATCCAAAAAAGGATCGCGTCGGCGTACCGACGGGCGCCGGTCTCCCAATCGACCTGATCGTCGTAGTGGGCAGCGCGGAAACCGCCCCGGGACTCAGGGGTGAGGACGGTCAGAGGCTGTCGGCCGGTCCACTGGTGGGCGAGCTCGCCTATTGCGTCGGGCCGCCAGGAGGGGACGGGGCTGTCGGCGCGCGGCGTGGGGCCCGCGAGGAAGACGCTGGGTCCGGCGGTCGGAAGGGGTTCGCGAGCGTAGACGAGGATCGGGGGCACGGTCATCGGGCTTCTCCGGTTTGTAATGGGGTCCAGGGGAGCGGCAGCTGGTCGCCGCTGGTGCGGGGCACAACGTGGACATGCAGGTTCTTTGCGATTCGGGTGTCTCACGAGACCGGAGGATCGCGGTGGCATCAGCTGGCCACGTTCACCCAGTGGGGACTGTCGGCAGTCCCTCCGATTGACTCTGAGAGATGCTCCGTCGTGTGTGACCCTGCCAGTAGCGCTTCGCTCTCACCCGGACGCGGCACGGCACGGTGCCACGTGGGATCAGCGCGACTTTGATACGCCAAGGTGCTGATGTTTCTGCGGGGCTCTTAAGCGGAGATGGCTACGTGCCGATGTCGTCAGGGGAAGTTCGCACTGGCTTCCGGAGCATCACTCCATTTGGTTCCGTGAGGAGAATCGTATGAGTCCTGGGTCCAGGGCGAAGTCGTGTCCGAACCCGCTCCCGAGTAAGCGAAGGTGGGTGGTCGGCGGGGCGATCGCGTTGGCTCTCGGGCTTGGGGGGATCGCGAGCCCCGCCGCAGCTGTGGCGCAGGGCGACGAGAGGTCTGCCACTCGGCGCGTTACCTCCCCCTCGGGCGGGGGCGACTGTATCTCCACGCCCCAAAGCCTCCTGGGGCTGCTGGGCGGGGTGCTTGGGGCCGACAGAGGCTGCCCGGCCGGGCCTCCCGGGCCTCCCGGGCCTCCCGGGCCTCCCGGGCCTCCCGGAAGTGCGGGGTTGACAGGATTTGATCGGGGATTTGCCATTAGTGGGGTGATTACTCCTGGGGGTACGGCAACTATCACCGCGCAGTGCCCCTCAGGAAAGATGGCCACTGGTGGAGGGTACGACCGCTCAACAGGAGTTCAAATCCGGAGAAATGGGCCTACTGCGGACGGTACGGGCTGGACGGTCCAAGGTGACAACCTCACCAACACAAGTGAGAGTTTTGCGGTTTGGGTCGTCTGCTACGACGCGGCCAGCTGACAGCGCGTTTTCGGCAGTGGCCCCGCCTTCGGCGGGGCCACCCGTGCGACCGGCAGGGAATACGGCCATCTCAGGGACAGGCCCTCCACTCGCGGCCGCCCATTGGGGCGCACCCGCCTACCGATCACATGCGTGTGCGTCGACGTGGCCTCCCGGAAGAGCCCATGCGCCCTCGAAGGGCGGACAGCCCCGCTCGATCAGCAGGACGTCACCGCCAGGGGGCAGGGCTACCACGTCGGCGATGTAGCGGATGGCCTCTGTCTGGGACATATTCGCCTCTCGATCGGGATGGGCTAGTGGTGGTGGGTGTCGGCGACGACGAGGAACTGGTCGCTGGCGAGTTCCATGACGACGCGGGCGTCGGTGCCCTGGGCGCGCTGGATGGCGGCGTATTCGTCGGTCGGGCCAGGAGCCGCGGGGGTGGCCGGCGGGGAACCGCTCCAGGACGGTGCGCTGCGCGGGGAGAGTGGTCGTCATCGCGCGAGGCCGTTCTCGTAGGCGTCGATGAGGTCGCTGATGGCGTCGGGGCTGGCTGCCTCGCCGACCCACTTCCCGTCCACGGTGAACACCGGCACGGTGTCGCGGTCAGCGTTGAAGACCGTCGCGTAGTTGCCCCAGCGCTCGATCACGAGGTCGTACAGCACGGGGGCCGGCGCTGCGTCCAGGACCTCCAGGGCCTCGACGGTGAGCCGGGCCGGGGCGTCCGGAGCATCGGACTGGACGACGGTGCCGGTGACACGCAGGAGGTCACCGGGCTGGATCTCGCGCAGCAGCACTTGGGCGATACGCGGGTCGCCTGTGGTGCAGGCGTACACGGTGTCCGGGGCGTCGGGGGCAAGCCGGTCTGCGTCGGCGGGGGAGTGGATCAGGTCGAAGATGGCGGTGCCCCAGCCGGTGCCGGGGGCCGGGATCGCGTCGACGTAGCCGTCTATGGCGATGTGCGTCTGGGAGTTCATGAGCTGGCCTCCGCCAGGGTCTCGGTAGAGCGAGGTGAGCGAGGTCGAGGGGTATGCAGGGCTTGGAGCAACCGCTCTGTGTTGCGCTGTTGCTCCTCGGAGGTGAGCGGCCGACCCTTGGGGCCGTGCCTGTGCCACATCGGGTGGGGAGGCGGCTCTGGGTAAGCCAGGGCCTGGTCGACGTCGTGCTGCGTGCTGTTCATGGGGGCCTCCAGGTGGAGGGGGTCAGGCGTGGTCGTCGTCGCGCCGGCGCTTGGCCTGGACGGCGGAGGCGAACCGGCCGAGGCGGCGGGCGTCGGTGGGGTTCGCAGCGAGCCAGTCCTCAGCGCACGCCTTGTCGGACGGGCTCCCTGAAGGGGGAGCGCATCGGCGTGGGCTGTTCGCACAGTGCGCAGGGGCGGTCCTGCCAGCGGTCGAAGTGCTGGGCGTCGCGCCGGTCCAGCAAGCCGCCGGGAACCGGGATCTTGCCCGGCTCCCGGAGCGGCTTCTTACCTCGGGCGCGGGTCATGGCCGCAGGCGGTTCAGCCTGCTCGCCCCCACACGGCCGTGCCCGGCCTGCCCGCCCGGCGGCCGTTGATGGACGGCACCGTGGCGTGCCGCGACGTCGCGAGGACGGCGCGGCCGGAGTGCTTACCGTCGTAGAGGGCGGCGTCGGCGGCCCGCTGCAACGTGCTCAGGTCGCGTACGCCGATCACGTCCGGCGTCGCGGCGCCGACCGAGGCGGCGACGTCGATGGTGCGGCCGTCGTCCAGGGTGACCGGCGCGTGCAGCCTCCGAACCAGCTGCTCCAGGCGGTGCGCGCGGCGGGCCGGGTTCAGTCGCAGGACCACGGCGAACTCGTCGCCTCCGAGCCTGCCCACGGCGGCGCTTGGTACCGCCCATGACGTGAGCCGGGCGCCCAAAGCGGCGAGGACGGCGTCGCCCGTCGCGTGGCCCATGCCGTCGTTGATCCGCTTGAAGTGGTCAATGTCGACCATGACCACGGTCAGGTTGTCGCCGTGGCGGGCCAGGAGCCGCCGGGCGCGGGCGGTGTAGGAGTCACGGCGCAGGAGGCCGGTGAGCGGGTCGCGCTTCGTTGCGGCGAGGCGCCGGTGCAGTGCGATGGCGTGGATGGTCCAGCCGGTCAGCGGGAGAGCAGCTGTGGTCAGTAAGAGGGTGCGCTGCCCGATCCGGGCCTGAACGCGCGGGAGGGACGACATACTTGGGTTCTCCGTCTCGTCTCGTACGGGATTGGTGGGCCCGGGACAGCCGTCGAAGCCGCCAAGCAGAGCGGCTGTCCCGGGGCAGAGCTACATCTCGAAGGCGTTGGAGTTGAGCCAGCTGTACGGACTCCTCCAGGGGCCGGCCTTCGCGGCGGCCCAGTCGAGCTCCCAGCCGGGCCGGTAGCCGCACGCGCCCCAGCCGTCCGGCCGCCCGTGGAGAATCTCGAGTCCGGCCTCCGTCGCGGCGCGCGCCTCGTCGTAGACCTCGTGTGCGGCCTTGACGGCGGCGCTGCTGCTGTCGGCCCGTCCGGTGAAGACGTGCACCCCGCGCAGACCGGCGGTGCTCCGTATCGGGACGTCGACCTCAAAGTACGGGTGGGTCATGACGTCCATCTCCTCTCGTGATCGTGGTGGTGAGGGACCACCGCGACCGCCCCGGCCCCGGCCGGGCGGCTGGGGTCGGCGCAGCACGGAGTGTCCGTCAGCCGTGGACCGCTTCGAGAGCCGACGCTTCGAGGTCGGCGCGGCCGTCGGGGTCGTCGTCCTGGTCGTCGTCGACGTGGTCGGCGTGGACGGTGCAGACAATGTCCGGGTCGTTGTCCATGGCACCGGTCAGCGCCCGGTGCAGGTCGATGACCGAGTAGACCGGCGCCCAGGCACGCCCGGGGCATTCGTCGCCGAAGGGGCAGGGAAGAAGAACGTTGAAGCCGAAGTCGCCCGCTCCGTCGGCGTCGTCGCGGTACGCCAGGGTGAGGTACTGCTGCCCGAGGTGGACCTGCGCGACGCGGTCCCGGACCGACACCAGGTTGGAGCCGGGCTTCCACCGCCACAGCGGCAGGATCTCGGGACCGAAGTACCGGCGGACCAGGAGCAGGTCACCCAGGCCGTCGCTGCCCTCGCGTCCGAGGTCGGCTTCGCGGGCCTGGGACAGGCGACGCAGGAACGGCTCCAGCCGGCAGAGGCTGTCGGCGAACAGGACCTCGTTGAATCCCTCGGACAGCAGCGCCGGATGGGAGTGCACCATCGCCTTGTGCTGCCGACGGACCGTGTCCTCCGGCACGCTCCGGTTGGCCGCCTGCCGCTCGACACACACCGAGGCCGGCGTCGACATCATGACCGCGACGGTGTGCATCCCGTGGCGCTTCGCGGCAGCGACCAGCGGCGCCCTGGCGTGGTGGGTGACGTTGGTCGCGTCGATCAGCGTCGTGGCCTTGCGGGCCATCCGTCGCTCCAGGAGCAGGTGCATGTCGTCGACCGCGTCGGCGGTCGCCTCCTGGTTGCCCGGGTCGTCGCTCACCGCGCCTCGCAGCGCGTCCAAGGAGAGCACCTGGGACGGGGGTCAGGTTCGGGCCAGCGTCGACTTCCCGGCGCCGGAGGGCCCGATGAGCACCACCAGGGCGTTCTTGTTCAGTTCCAGATCGAGCAGCTGCATGCTGGAGTTCTCCTGATCTCGAATGTGTGAGGGAGTGGGTGGCTGGCCCTTTGCCGATGCGCGGCCACCCTGCGGTCCCGGCCCGGCTTGTGTGGCCGGGGCGGGGCTGTTTCAGATGCGCACCGGGCTACTTCCGGGGCGGGTGCGGCTGGACCAGGAACTGGGTGCCGGTGCAGCTGGAGTACGGCTTGGCGGTGAGGAAGTCGGGCTCGCTCTCGGTGAGCTGGAGCATCGTCTGCTTGATGAAGTCGGCCGGGCGCTGGAGGTCGACCCGGTCAGCGTGGAATTCGCTCAGGCTGACGTAGTGGGGGCTGTAGGTGCCGTGCGGGCGCAGGCTCCAGAGCCGGGAGCGCACGATCGTCGCGGCTTCGGTGTCGTCGGGCGCGGCCGGGATGCCGCGGTTCATCGCGCGGCAGCCGGCGGCGTGGTCGTTGGCGAGTGCGGCGGCCTCCGTCTCCGTCAGCCGCGAGCGGCGGCTGTCGCTGGTGGCGCGGTAGGTGCAGCCGAGGCAGGCGGCGGCGAAGTAGGGGGTGCCGCGGTCGCCGTCGGTGGTGTAGACGAGGACGATCGCGCCCTCGCCCTCGCCGAGGGTGTTGCGGTAGCGCTGGGCGACGGTTGTGCCCGGCGGCGTCCAGAGGGCCGGGTCCTGCGCGTCGGTGCGGCGGGCGAACAGGCTGCTGAGCATCGGTGGCTCCTTGGAGGTCGTTGATCAGGCGGCGAGCCGGTGGGTCACCGGGGCCGTGGAGGCGAGATAGGTGTCGGGGCTGGGCTCGTAGCCCTTGTGGCACGGGTCGCAGCAGCCCTGGGTGCGCAGCGGGAGGCAGAAGTAGTAGCGGCGTCGGCACTCGGGGCAGGTCTGCCGTGCTGCCATCGCCTGGCCCAGCGCGCGCTCCTGGGCGAGCGTCGGGGTCCGCTTCGGCCTGGCGAGGTCCACGCTGTAGAGCCAGGCCCGGGTGGGGTGGTTGCACGCCTGCTCGGGCCGGTAGGAGCCGTACTTGCAGCGCAGGACCCCGACCGGGCCGTGCCCGGCGGGGCTGAGGTTCAGCGCCCGTAACTGCCTGCGCGTGACCAGCCCCTTGGGACAAGCGCGCCGGTCGTATTCCGAAACCAGCGGGTGCCAGGGATCTGGACGGTGCTCCGGCGAGAACCCGCCGGCGTGGTGGTCCTGGGAGGAAGTACCGCGCGGGTTCGCCTTCGCCGTCTGGGACAAGATGGGGCCTCCGATCTGGAGGGGGCGTAGGGATGGGTTACGACCTGCAAGCAGTGATCGCTGAAAGGGAGGCGCTGCGCGGCGTGGCGCGGGAGCTGCCCGCCGCTCGGCTGGCGTCGATCGGACAGGGCCTGTCGCTGATGCCAATGACGGAGGCCCTGTTTGATTCCGTCGCAGACGGCAGTGGCGTAGAGGCGTTGGGGTTCTGGCGGCTGCCAGGAGGGTTCGAGAAGACCCTCGCTGCCTGGTCAGCCGGTGGGCCGGTGGCCTACGTGGAAGCTGAGTACTTCGGCGGCGTGGGCGAGCAGCGGGCTGTCGTGTGGGATGGCGGCACCATCGCGCTGGGCCCCCTTCACGTGGAGGAGGGCCAGTCCTTCCCGCCAGCCGGCAGTCCGATCTCTCAAGCGCTGCGGCGGTTGGGCGCACTGGCGCTCGCCGGCGAGGACGAGTTCTCAGCTGTGGGGTTGGGCCGGCATCGACACGGCGAGGCGTGGATTGACTGACGCGCGACTTCCGGATTCCCGCACTCACGGGCAAGTTCCCGGCTCACCTCGCGGAATGTGCCCGTGAGTGCGAGAACCTCGTGCGTTCGCTGATTCGCCCGGTGCAGGTTGCTCACCTGCGCACTTGCACGGATGCGACCGCGGTACGTCTCGAGGAACCCGCGTGAACTCCAGTTGGCAAGGTCGCGGTGCTGCGTGGCACACGTTTCGCCTCGCGGCGGCGCCTCTTCCGGGGCGGGGCATCAGCTGTTCCAGGTACCCGGGAGCCGGGAGGAACGCTGCGGGTAGCGGGGGCCGGGACGCTGCGGGCGGGGCCGGCCGATCCGGCGACGCGGGCGGGGCATGAGCACGAGCGGTTCCTCCAGACGTCGGTGGACAGCACCGCGCCACGCCGACGTGGGGTTCGCCGGCGGGGCTCGCAGCGTGGCGGCCGGGCGGCCTGTCCGGTCCTCGCCCGCAAGGTGCGGGCGAGGACCAGGCAGCGCGACGGGTCAGCGCTTCTGGAGCGGGTGCACGTTGTCGGGGGTCGCTTCCGCCGGCGGGGCGGCCGGGGCAGGGACGTGGATCTCGGGGTGGATCTCGATGCCGGGGGCCGCGTTGTGGACGAACAGCGACGGGCGCAGGGTCAGACCGCGCAGCGCGAGGGCGGAGGCGGCGGTCCAGGCGAGGACGGCGAGCCCGGTGGCGATGGTGCGGCCTTCGTCGGGGGCGGCGCTGTAGACCATGGCGATGCTGGCCGCGCCCCACGCAGTCCAGGTGATGCGGGCGCCGCTGCTGCGGGCGAAGCCGCCGATCAGGCCGAAGAGGCCGACCAACTGCCAGACGGTGTAGACGGTGGAGGCGCTGATCGACAGCGAGGCAGAGTGCGCGGCGACGTACGTGCGGATCGGCTGGTCGATCACGGCGAACACGCCGGTGGAGGTGTCGGTGCCGACCTGGACGCGGGGCGCGGCCGTCAGCAAGCCGTGCAGCATCGCGGCCAGGGCGTCGGTCGCGCTGTCCAGCAGCAGGATGACGAAGCAGATCCCGGCGAGTCCGATCGCCGCCTTCACCCAGTTCGCCATGCCGTGCCAGCCGAGCGCGGGGGCGCAGCGCAGGTCTTCCCAGCGGTCGTGCAGGAAGCCGCCGTCGTCCCAGGCGTCGGCCCACCAGGCGCGCAGGGCCGCCGTGCGCGGCTGCTTGTCGTCGAGTTCTTCGAGCAGCAGGGGCGCGGCCGCGGGGAGGCCGTGGGCCTGGCCGTGGCCGGCGGCCGGGTGCTCCTGGCGGGGGCCGGGGATGTTCGGGGTGCGGTCGTTGTGGTCAGCCACGGTCGGCTTCTCCTTCGAGGACGGTGACGGCGCGTACGGGATGGGAATGGCTCTGTTGCCGGGGCCTGGTGGTGCGACAGGCTGGGGCGAGGCCAGGGAGCAGCAAGGGGGCGCGATGGCAGTCGAGTTCGATTCGGTGATCGCCGACGGGGTGATCTATCCGGCGTTCACGGACGACGACGGCGTGCTGTGGATCGACGACGAAGAGGACTACGAGGTCGTCGTCGACCACGCGATCGTCGACGGGGTGATCTACGAGGCGGAGGTCGATGAGTACGGCCGCCTGCTGATCTACCTGGACGACTGAGCGCGAGGGCTGCCCGGGCGGCCTGCCCCGTACTCGACTCCCGGCCGTGCGGGCGGGGTTCGAGTACGACGCAGGGTGTCCGGTCAGTTGTGGATGTCGTTGCGGGTGCGGGCGAAGAACATGCCGCGCGTGGTGCTGTGGCTGTTGATCTCGGTCCGCATGGTGACCGGGCCCTCGTAGATGTTCTTGGTGACGACGGAGCGGGCGCGGTTGATCGCGCCGCCGATCGCGGTGGCGGCCATGGCGAGGCCGGCGAACGGCAGGGTGACCATCAGGACTCCGGCGAGGCTGACGGAGGCGAGGCCCTGCAGGACCAGCCAGGCGCCACAGCCGATGCCGGTGACCCCGGCGCCGACGCCGATGGAGGCCACCGCGATCCCGGCCGCCCAGGCGGGCACGATCCGGTGGTCGGGCTGATGGACGGGCGGGGTGTCGCCGTAGGCGGGCACGGGGGAGTGGTCGCGGTACGACGTCGGGAAGTGGGCCGGCTGCTCGGTCCGGAAGCTCGCGTCCATGATCCGCTTGGCTTCGGCGGCGGCCTCGGCGTCGGTCATCGGGCGGCCGGCGGTGGGGTGGAAGTCCATCGTGCTTCTCCGTTCGGGTACGAGCGCGCCCTCCCGGCCGGGACGGCGAGGAGGGCGCGAGGGGGAGGGTGGGGGCGGAGCGGTCGGGGCTACTGCCGGTGGGCGGCCGCCTCGAGTTCGGCGAGCGTCGGGTACTGCCGCAGCCGCAGGCCGGTCTCCGGCTCGGGCTGGTCCTGGACGCCGTTCTTGCGTCCGGCGAGCAGCAGCTCGGTCAGCAGCTGGCGGGCCTCGGGGTCGTTGGCGAGGACGGCGGCGGCTTCGTCGATGACGAACAGGGGGCGGTTCATGGTGGTCTCCGATCGGTTCATGAGGCGGGCTATCCGAGGGTGCTGATCCATCCGGCGATGCCGCTGATCGCGTCGTTGATGGCGGGCGCGATGCCGGTGGAGGCGAGGGAGAAGCCGAAGAGGATGGCGGCGAGCGCGGGCCACAGCCGCAGGTAGCCGGTGCGGACCAGGACCACGACGAGGACGCCGGCGAAGAAGACCAGAGAGACGGTCAACGCCACAGGAAGTGAGCTCCTTCGGGAAGGCCGGCGGCCGGGCGGGCTCGGGGCCCGGCCCGGCCGGGCGGTGAGGGGTTGGGGTTAGGCCGTTTCTTACCGATCATCCGATCGTTGGTTGATGTGTGTCGTTGACTGACGCCCAGTGGGCGCGGATCGAGCCGCTGCTGCCGGACCGGACACCTCGGCGGGGTGGGCGATGGCGTGATCACCGGCAGGTGATCGACGCGATCGCGTTCAAGTACCGCACCGGAACGCCGTGGATGGACCTGCCCGAGCGTTTCGGCTCGTGGAAAGGCGCCCACAGCAGGCTGCGGATGTGGGCCATCGACGGCACGTGGGAACGTGTCTTCGCAGACTTGCTGGCCCAGGCCGACGCCGAGCACGACTTGGACTGGGTCGTCGCCGTCGATTCCACAATCGTCCGCGCCCACCAGCACGCCGCCGGGGCCCGTCAAAAGGGGCTCCGGCCGGCGAGCCGGCCGATCATGCCCTCGGACGCTCCCGCGGCGGGCTGACCACGAAGATCCACCTCGCCGCCGACGGCCGCTGCCGGCCGCTCGCGTTCATCCTCATACCCGGCCAGGCCGGTGACGCACCGGCGTTCACCCAGGTCATGGCCGCAATCCGGGTTACAAGGCCGAACGGCAGGCCACGAACCCGCCCCGTCGTCGTGTTGGCCGACAAGGCGTACTCGTCCCGCGCGATCCGTGAGCACCTGCGCAGACGCAGGATCCGGGCCGTGATCCCGCAGCCAGCCGACCAGATCGCCAACCGCAGACGACTCGGTAGCAAGGGCGGCCGTCGGCCGGCCTTCGATCGCGAGGCCTACAAGCAGCGGAACACCGTCGAACGCTGCATCAACAAGCTCAAGCAGTGGCGCGGCCTGGCCACTCGTTACGACAAGACGGCTACCAGCTACCAGGCAGGGCTCCACCTCGCGGCCATCTTGATCTGGTCAGCGAGGTGATCCCAAAAGCCGGCCTATGAGCTGGAGCGAGAGGACCTGCCCCAATTCGGCGGCATCAAGTCCCAGGAGTCGTAGCAGAGCCACTCGCTGAACGTGACGGGGTGGGCGCTGCCCATGTGGTCGAGGGACAACGGGATGATCAGGTCGCAGGTGGCGCGACCATCCCACCACACCGTGCCTGCGAGTGGGCCGGTTACCGCCAGCAGAGTGTAGAAGGCGCAGCCGTTGTCCTGCAGGGTCACGGCTCCGGCGGTCTTCCGGTCTTCGAAGACCTCGTATTCCCTGTCCCAGGCCTGCCAGGCATCCGCGTGGTCCGGCCCGTTGGTGAAGTCCTCCAGGCGGGGTTCGCGTGCGTCCAATTCGGCGTTCGCGTTCACGTAGGAGTCGGGGTGTGGAAAGGGCAGGGCAAGCAGCTCCGCCAGAGGCTGACGGTCCGCGCCCCAATCCCAGCCCCACTCTTTTCGACAGGGCCGGAACACCGGCTTGGCGGGCTTCGCCTCCTTGAGGTACGCGCGGTAGACGGCCGGGAAGGAAACACCGAGCTCGTGCTCGGCCATGACCAGCTCTTCCTCGGTCAACGGCGGGGATATGGACTGGTGGTGCATGGTGTCGAGCCTAGAGCTGACCGAGCTGTGCGTGCCACGGGATGAAACGTACGCTGCCGCCACATCTCTACGTCGGTCGGATGATCCACAAGAAACGGCCTAGCTAGTTCCTGATCGCGGTCAGGCTGTTGCGGACGCTGCCGAGCTTGACCTCGCGGCCGCCGTCGGCGTTGACGAGTTCCAGGATCTGGAGGGCGTCCAGCGGGTCGTCGTGCGCGTCCAGGACGGACTGGATGCGGTCGCGCAGTGTGCGGGCCTTCGGCTTGGTCGCGGCGGCCGGGACCGGCGAGGGTGCCGTCTTGGCGCCGCCGCCGCTCTTCTTCTTGCCGCCTCCGCCGCCTTCGCCGTCTTCGTCTTCGTCGGGTTCGGGGAAGACGGCCCGGTACGCCTCCATGCCGTCCAGGCGCTGGCAGTAGGCGTCCCCGATGAGGCCCCAGGCGTCTTCCTCGATCTCGGGCGGGGCGCCTGGGCCGTAGAGGTTGAGGACTTCCGGGTCCAGGCCCTCGGTGGGCTCGTCGGAGCCGATGTTCCAGAACCGCATCTTGCTGGTGGGGTAGCGGCCGTTGACGTTGTAGGCGGTGCCCTGGGTGCCGGGCAGATCGCTGTCGTCGTGCTCCTCGTCGAACTGGCTCACCAGGTCGACCTCGCCCGCGTACTTCGGGATCGGGGCGAGGACCTGACCAGCGGGCAGTAGGCCGTCGGTCACCAGCTGCTTCATCATCGAGCTGGTCCAGCGGAGCAAGACCACCTCGCCCTCCTTGAGCATCGCGCGGAGGGTGTCGCTGCCGCCCATCTCCTCGAGGTGGCCGGCCTGGGCGAACAGGCCGATGCCGACGCCGAGGGAGCGGCCGGTGCGGCCGATGTCCTTGATGTAGAAGGTGGCCTCGTCCCGGTAGGGCGCGCCCTTCTCCAGCAACCTGTTGGCCTCGTCGATGATCTGGTAGATCAGCGGGTCGGGCCGGTCGCGCAGGAACTTGGAGCGGCCCAGGCGGGCGTAGCGCTCCTGGCGGTCCATCATGGTCAGCCACGTGGTGCGCAGCTGCGCCATGGTCCCTTCCTGCGTGGTGACCCTCCAGGCCACGTTTCCGTCCGAGCCGGGGGCCGTCTGCCCGAACGCCTCCGGTGCGCTCTGGCCACCCTTGAGGTCGGCGTAGAGCACGGCGATCCCGGAGCGCTTCATCGCGGCGAGGATGATCTGCCCGGCGGTGGACTTGCCCGCGCCGGTGGTGCCGAACAGCAGCAGGCGCTGCGCCGAGCCGGAGGCCGGGTCGTACAGGCGCAGCAGGGAGGGCCGGCCGTTGTGGTAGCGGCCGATCCAGATGCGGCCGCGGGCGTCCATGACCAGCATCTGCGGGTCGGCGAGGATGACGCGGGCGAGCGGGTCGTGCGGGTAGATGGTGACCAGGGCCTTGGTGCCCATGACGCTGGTCTCTACCGCGAGCCGGTTGACGTCCGCGATGTGCAGGGCTGCGGCGAGGCGCTGCGGGTGGTAGGTGATGATGTCGCCGGGCTCGGCCGCTTCCACGGTGAGCTCGTAGATCCGGCTCATGCTCCGAGCTCCTTGGCCTCGTCGTCGGGGATGTCGACGGTGCGGATCGCGGTGATGACGGTGGAGGGCATGCCCTTGGGGGCGATGAGCTTCTCCCAGGCCGTGTAGATGTCCATGGCCGCCTCGGGGGCCTGGCCGACGGTCAGCCGCCGCACGCCTGCGCCTTGGCGGGGCACCGGGGTGATGGCGATCTCGTCCTCGGGCCAGTTGATGGCCGCGGACAGCTCCAGCAGGTCGATCTTCGGGACCGGCTTGCCCGGGAGGGTGGAGCGGATGACGGCGGTCATCGACTGGTCGCCGGTGCGTTCGATCTGCTCCAGCACCGTGTTCGGGGCGGCGCCGCCCTCGATGGCGACGTGCTGCGCCCAGAACAGGGCTTGCGGGTGCTGGGGGCCGGCGGGGACGTCCTCCTGGACCAGGAGCTCGCGGGTCTGCTCGATCGCCTCGGGGGTGAGCGACTTCTCGCGGCCGACCAGGATGCGGGCCACGCGGGCCGGGCGTACGTAGAGCACAGCGGCGGTCCAGCCGGCGTCGGCGAGGAGCTCCCAGTACCAGTCGATGCCGGGGGTGATCCGCTGTGCGGTGAGCAGGACGGCCATGGAGACGGAGGGGGCCATGTAGAGGCCCATGGCGGTGTTGCCCGTCGGGTCGCGGCGCAGGGTGAGCGACCAGGCGGCGCCCCATCCGGCGCAGCCGAGGGCGGCCAGGACGGAGGGGGCGTAGAGGTCGGGGGTGAAGGCGCCGGTGGCGAGCGCGCCGGTGCCGGCCACGGTGGCGACGCGGCCGAGGGCGTTGCGGGCCAGGGCGAAGCGGCTGCGTAGGGGGCCGAGGCGGATCATCGGTGAGCGCTCCTTCGAGGGCATAGGGAAGGGCGGCGAACCCTCTTGGGGTTCGCCGCCCTTCGTGCTGGTGCGGGATGGGTGGGTCAGCGGTTGCTGTAGAAGGTGCGGTCGGCCATCTCGATGCCGTCGGGCATGTTGTTGGCGGCGTCCGCGACGGCGCCGTAGTCGGCGATGTGCCCGTCGGCGGTCTCGTGGAAGAGCGTGGACATCTCCTCGCACTCCACGGCCATGGCTTCGGCTTCGTCCTTGCATGAACGCATCACGGTCGCTGCCTCGCGGTGCTCGTTGACGGTGGACTGATCGACGCTGAGAGCGGCGGCCTGGTCGGCGAGCCTGTCGGCCGACTTCGCGCAGTCCTCCACGTACTTGAAGGTGGAGCGGACCTGCTGGGACAGGCCCGCCATGGTGGCGCTGGCGGCGGTGAGCTGCGCGACGACGATGCCGAAGCGGACGGCGCCGACGATGGCGGAGCCGGTCTTCTGGAGAGCGCCGCCGATGACGGGTACGAGGTCGGACATGGTGGGTTCTCCTATTCGACGTGGTAGTCGCGCTCGGCGGGGGCGGCGTGTCCGTGGTCGCGGGTGACGTCGGCGAGCGGCTTGTGGCGGCGCTCGGCGTTCTCGCCGGCGGTGCGGATGGCCTCGGAGGCGGCGGGGAGCTTCTCCGCCAGGGCCTCCGCTTTCGCCTTCACGCTGACGGCCTTCTCGGCGAGGATCAGGACCCAGCCCTCCAGGACGCCGGGGACCTTGAGTTCGACGATCTTCGTGTGGAGGGCCTCCAGCCGCGTCATCATCTTTTCGCAGCCCTCGGCGGCGGCGTTGGCCTCGTCGACGCCCGCCATGATCTCCTCGGCCATGTCGGCGTCGGAGTCGATGACGTCGTAGATCGTCAGGTCGCTGTCCGCGTACTGGGTGCTCGGTGCCTTCGTCGGGACGGGCACGGTCACTACGGTTCCTCCTGTCCTTGCTGCGGGAATCGCTCCGGCGGGAGCCCCGGCCCGGCGGCGCGCCTCACGCTGGCGTGCCTCCCAGACCTGGCCGCCAGCCTGTTCGACGGTGATCGTCGTGCCCTCGCCGTAGCCCCAGCCCGGGGGAGGGCCGAACCCTCCGGCCGGTGCCGTGTCCGGACCGGACGTCGTGGCGGAGCTGGTGGAGCTGGGCGGGTCCGGCTCCGGCTTCCCGGAGCGGCGCGCGCCCGCCCGCTCCCACCAGCCGCGGACCGCACGGCGCTTGTCGCCCTTCGGCTTGGAGGCCGGACCGGCCGGCTTCGGACCGGTCGTGCCCGTGCTGCCAGTGGGGCCGGTGGCCGGGCCCGGTCCGGGCTTGCGCGGCCTCTTGGTGAGGCGGACCTTCTTCCGCAGGTTCACCTTCGGAGTGGGGCCGGTGGGACCTGCGGGCGCGCCCGGTCCCGGCTTGCCGGGCCTCTTGGTGAGCCGGACCTTCTTGCGCAGGTTCACCTTCGGAGCCGTACCGGCCGCGGTGGTGGTGGCGGGCTTGGGCTTCTTCGTGAGGCTGACCTTCGGCGCCGTGCCGGCCGCTGTGGTCGTGCTGGGCTTGGGCTTCTTGGTCAGGTCGACCTTCGGAGCCGCCGCCTGGGTGGCCGGGGTCGTCTTGGGCTTCTTGCCGTTGAGGATCCGGCCGACCGTCCGGTGCCGCAGTGCACCGCGGATCGTTGTCGGTGTCGCCGCTGCTCCCGTGCCGGTGGTTCCCTTGGGCTTCTTGGTCAGGTCGACCTTCGGGGCTGCCGGATCGGGCTTGGGCTTCTTGCCGTTGAGGATCCGGCCGACCGTCCGGTGCCGCAGCGCGCCCCGGATCGTCGCCGGTGTCGCTGACGATCCCGAGCCCTTGGTGAGGTCGACCGGCTTGCGGCCGGTCGGCGTCCAGGAGCCGGTGGTGATGCGGTCGGCGACCCGGGCCCGCGCCGCGTCCTGGACCCTGGGGCCGCGGTCCGGCTTGGTCGTGCCTGTCGTCTCCTTGGTGTCCTTGCCCTTGCCGTCCGTGCTGGACGTCGGGGTCTTGGGCTTGGGGCCGTTGCGGACGCGGTCGGCGGCACGGTCGCGGACGGCGTCCCGGATTCCCGGGGTGCGCGTGTTCGTCGGTGTCGGGGTCTTCGGCTTGGGGCCGTTACGGACCCGGTCCGCCGCGCGGTCGCGGACGGCTCCGGAGAGGCCGCCGGAGTTGTTCCGCGTGACGGCTGTCGGGGTCTTTCCGCCCCCAACTCCGAGCTTTCCGCCACCCTTTGTCCCGGAGGGCTCCAGGGCGCCCTTGCGGCCTCCGCCGCCGCCTCCGCGCCCGCCGGTGCCCTGCGTGGGCGTACGGCCACCAGAGCCCCCGCCAGGGGCCTTGCTGGGCGTCTTAGATCCGGAGGTCCCCGGCGACTTGGAGCCGCTGGGGGAGCGGAACGTGCTGGGCGCGGAATTCTTTCCGGAGCTTGTCCGACCCCCTCCGCCGCCCGACGTGCGGGTGCTGCGCCCGAATTCGGGACCGGGCTGCAAACGGCTTTTCTGGCGGGCCGCTTCCACTCCGGTCTCGGCTTTATCGGCCGCCGCCCGCTGCTGATCTGCAATGGCCCGATGGTGTTCGTGGCGGGCTTTCAGATAAGCGGCGGCATTCCATGCACCGCGCATCGCAGCGACGGTAATACCGGCCATCATCACCACCGACATGGCAGCGATTCCAGGCCCCTGCGGGCTGTCCGGGATTCCGGGGTCCGCGTGTGCGGCCGTCGTGCTGCCGCCTCCGCCGACGTCGGAATTTCCCGCCACCAGCAGGGAGGGCGGGGGCGCCAGGGTCGGCAGGGCGGTCAGGGTGGGGGCGGCGGCCCCGGGGGCCGGTGGGCCGCTGCCCACCGGCCCCGGGATCGTCAGCCCGCCGGGGAAGCCGAGGACGGTCCCCCCGGCGTCGTCGTCGGCCATCGGCCGTCTCCTTCCATCAGTCACTCCGGGTCACGGATCCGGGGGGCCTCACGCGCGCGTATAGGCGCGCATGTTGGGCTCCCCGGATTCACGGGGGTGAGGTGGTGATGATGAGCAGTGATGAGCGCGGAGCGTTACGGCGAGGTCGGCCGGCCCTGCTGCTCCGTCGTCCAGCGCTGGAGCAGCAGGACCAGGTCGGCCCACGCCTTGTCGTCGGTGCCCGCCAGGAGGCGGGCCAGGTCCCACAGCGCGGTCGCCCGCGCCTTGTTCGTGGTGGTCTCCGCCAGGCGCTTGTTCCAGCGCGCCGTCTGGCCCTTGGAAAGGTGGCCGGGCACTTATCAGGCCCTCTTTTCCAGGAAGTCCAGGAAGGTGTTCTGACCGCCGTCCGTGCCGGTCTTCTGCACGACTCCCTTTCCGTCGCCGGTCGGCTCGGCCAGGGCGCTCGTGAGGCCGTTGAGGTGTCCGGCGTTGTTGACCGCGCGGCCGGTGGCCAGGCCCTTCTTATTGGCCTTTTCCAGCTCCTTCTTCTCGGCCTTCTTCTCGCGCCTCTCCGGCAGTTCGACGTAGCGCCGCTGGAATTCGGCGTCGAGCTTTCCGGCGTGGTTTACGGCGTCCCGCAGGTCGCTTTCGAGCTGCGCCAGCGGACGCGAGGCGAGATAGGCCCGGATTCGGGCCTCGAAGGGCTTGTCCGCGTCGAACTTGATGTTCTCCAGGTCGGACCGGTACTCGCCGAGCAGCGCCCTGACCTCGTCGGCCATCTGCCGCAGCCGCTCGCGCTGCTGTGCGGCGTACAGGGCGGTTCCGCCGGGCTTCATCAGGTGGTCCGAGGTCCACCGGTTGTTGTTCTCGGGCATGGCAGAAGACCTCCAGGTCTCGGGGGTGGGGAGGGGAAGGGGTTCGTGGGTCCGTGTCCCCGAGGCGTGCGTGCGGGGCCGGGATGGTGCTCGGTTCGGGCTGGCTGTCCGCGCCCCGCTCGGGGCGGGCGCGGACAGCGGGCCTGCCGGCCGTGGCCGTCACCGGTCCGCGCTCACGCTCGGGGAGCGTGGGCGCGGGCCGGGGGCGACCATGAGCGGCAGGGAGGTTGAGCGCCGGATGGGCGCTCAGGCGTTGACCGGGACGCTCGCCCCGGCGCTCACGCTCGGGCTCGCCGGGGCGCTCGGGGTGCCCTCTTCGACCTGCTCGCGCAGGCGCTGGGCGGTCGGGCGGGAGACCGGCTCGTCGGACAGGCCCGCTTCGGTGAGCGCGTCGCGGATCTCGGTCCACTGCGGGCGGCGCCCGAGCTCGGTGTAGAGGAGCCGGATCCGTTCGTGGCGGCGCTCGGTGAGCGCGCCCTGCTCGCTGCGCGTACGTGCGCTCTCCGCTCGGTGAGCGTCGTCGTCCTCCCCGGGGCGCTCACCATCGTGAGCGCCTGCGGTGAGCGCCGGGCGCTCACGCTCACCCTGGGCGTTGCCCGAGGTGAGCGCGCTCACCTCGGGGGGAGCGCCGCCCGCATCCGGGTGAGCGTCCGAGCTCTCCTCCACGCGCTCGATGGTGTGAGCGTCCTCGGGGGTGAGCGTGTCGGCGAGCACGGCGGGCGCGCTGCCGAGCTTGAGCGCCATCCGCTGCTCCAGCGGAGCCTTCCACCGCCACAGCAGACCGAACTCCTCGCGCAGCCGCGCTCGCAGCCAGGTCTCCTGCTGAAGGCGGGTGAGCGCCTCCTCGTAGGAGGTGATCTCCCACAGGATCATCCGCCGGCGAAGGCGAGCGGTGGGGATCGGGGCGAGCACCCAGCGGCTGCGGCGCACCGTCTCCATCCGCACCTTGCCGGTGACCGCGCCGATCCGCGTGGCGTACACGTGGGAGGCGATCTCCGAGAAGACGACCCAGAGCAGGGTGAGGGCGGCGTGCCCAAGGCGACCGGAGGCGCTGTGCGACGCCGACCAGTTCAGGTACACGGTCACCGCCGTCAGTGCCCGGGGCACCCAGCGGATCCAGCGCAGCTCCATCCCCATGCGGATCAGGACCAGGTTGGCGCCGGTGAACGCGGGGATGGCAACGTCGATGCCGACCGGGAGCAGCCACGGCCACTCCCAGCCCCACCCGGCGGCCTTGGCCTCCAGGGCGGTGTAGGAGGAGAGCAGGCCGAGGGTGGAGACGACCGCGGCCGCCAGGACGATCCCGACGACCAGGACCAGCTCCTGCCCGGACAGCGGCGGAACACCGCCGACGGGCCGGGCCTCGTCGCGGGCCTTGCGCCGCTTGGCGCGGGACTCGGCCCGGATCTCGCGGCGGCGGGCCCGGCGCACCGTGCGCTGGGTCGCGGCCTCAAGGATCCGCTCGGCCTCGGCCAGCGCCTGCGTGGCTGCGGCCTGGTCGGCCGTGGCCTTGGCCGCTGCCTCCCGGGCCGTCGCCTGGTCCGTCTCGGCCTGCTCCCGCAGCCGGGCGACGTCCTTGTCGACCGCCGTCCGCAGCTCCTCAGCGGAAGCGCGGGCGTCGTCCAGGGCGCGGTCGGCGTCGGCGCGAAGGCCGGCGGCCATCTTCTCCGCCCCGGCCCGCACCTGCGCGGCCTGTTCGTCCGCACTCCCGCGCGTCCGCTCCGCGTCGGCACGGGCACGCTCCAGGACCTGCTCGGCGTCCTTGGCCGCGCCCGTACGGGTGTCGGCGGCGGTGCGCTCGCCCTCGGCGAGGAGCTCGGTGCGCTTCTCCGTCGCGTCTGCGAGGACCTGCGCTGCCTCCCGTCCGGCCTCCATACGGACCCGCTCCGCGTCGGCGGCCGCATCGGTCAGGGCGTCCTGCGCCCGGCGCCGCGCGTCGGCCAGGGCCTCCTCGGCCTTCCCGGCCGCGGCCGTGGTGAGGGCCTCGGCCTCCCCGTGCGCGTCAGCGAGCAGCTGCTGCGCCGCCGTCTTGGCGTCGGTGCGGACCTGCTGGGCGTCGGCGGCCGCATCGGTCGCGGCGTCCTCGCGGATCCGGTCGGCGGCCTTGGTGGCGTCGGCCAGGAGGCGGGACTGCTCGGCGGTGGCCGCCTCGGTGAGGGTGGCCGCCTCCGTGCGGGCGTTGTCGAGCAGTTCGGCGGCGCGGGCCTCGCCCTTGGCGACGATCTGCGCGGCGTCGGCGGCGGCCTGGTCGCGGAGGTCAGCGGCGCGGTCGGCTGCGTCGGCCAGGACCGGGTCAGCCTCCTCGTGTACCAGCGGCACGGTGTTCTCGGCGGCCGGGGCGGCGGCCTGGTCCGGGACGGTGGTCTGCGGTGCCGACGGCCGGGCGGCGGTGCGGGGCTGCCGCTTGGGCTGGCCCCGGCGACGGGCGGTGGTCTTGGTGGCCACGGGGGATGTCCTCTCGTACTTTCCGGCGCCTCCGTGAGGAACGGCACCGCGGGGCAGCGTCGGTCGGTAGGGTCAGGACCAGGTCCTCCGAGGCCCCGGCAGCTCTAATGCCGAGGACTCGGAGGACCGTTGTGCTGCGGGGCTAGTGGTCATTCGTGGGCGGGCAGCTCCGGGCGGCGGTTGGCCGTCAGGTGCTGCTGGGTGAGCCAGGCCATCGCGGCCGCCGTCATCTCGTCCGCCGCGCCCACGGTGTTCAGCGGGGCGGTGTCGATGTCACGCATCGCGTCGGCCGGCGGCAGCAGCCGCATGTACGCGCCCTGCGCGTCGTTGATCACGCCGCCCTTCACGGGCAGCAGGGTGTAGCGGACCCCGCCGGAGACGTAGGTGTTGACCCAGCTGACCCGGCAGACGACCGTGTGGTTCGGCTCGCCGCGCCAGAACCGCTCCGGATCTCGGTAGAGCACGAAGTCGTCGCGCTGGAACGAGACGGCCTGGCCCTTGGCCGTCGCGGGCTCGGAGAAGGCGTGCATACAGGCTCCCTGGGTGAGGTCCGGACTGTCCGGCTCCCAGTCACCGCCCGACGGCCGTCAGGGTTCGGCGGCCGGGTCGGGCGGATCAGGCAGCCGTCAGGCCGACCACGAGGTGCTGTTGGCCAGGGTCGCCGCATGGAACGCGGCCGCGCTGGTCTTCCCGCTGGGCGCCGTGCCGCCGATGAGCGCGTGGGTATCCGCGATCCGGAGGGAGAGCGCGGTGTCCGTCGGGCCGGTGGGCCTGTGCGGGTCGACGATCCGGCCGTCGGGGAGCAGCTCGCCGGTGTCCTCGAAGACCAGGACGGCGTTGCAGAGGAGGCTCCAGCCCTGCTCCGGGTGGGAGGCCACGACGCGCGCGGCCTCCCGGTCCGGGCTGTCGGCCGTCGGGCACTTCGGGGTGTGCGTGCAGAGCGAGTCGGGCAGCCGGGTGGTGCCGGTGGCCGCCGCGGTGTCGAGCAGGGTGCTGGTACGCATGAGCTCTCCTGCGGGGATGCGGGCCCGAGACTCTCCCGGGCTGGAGGCGTGCGAAAGGCCGGCCGCCCGTCTGGCGGGCGACCGGTCTGGTCGAGCGGCGCGGTGCGGGACGGAAGTTGGGTTTCCGTCCCGCACCGCGGTCAGCCGTACGGGGTGTCAGCCGTGCAGGCGTCGGCCCAGCTCGTGGTTCTCGTTCGTGCGTCGGAGGTTGTCCTCCAGGCGCTTCTGGTCGGCGTCGCTCATGCCGCCGCCCTGTTCTTCTTGTTGTTCCGGGCCCGGTTGCGGGCGGCGCGGCGCTTCATCGCCCGCCGCTCGTCCTCGGACAGGCCGCCCCACACGCCGGTGTCCTCACCGGACTCCAGCGCCCACTGCAGGCACTGCTCCATGACCGGGCAGCGGCGGCAGACGGCCTTGGCCTCCTCGATCTGCAGGAGCGCCGGGCCGGTGTTCCCGATGGGGAAGAACAGCTCCGGGTCCGCCTCGTCGGCGCAGACCGCGTTGTGTCGCCAGTCCATCCCGGTCACCGCCCCTGTCCGACGACGGTCATCTCGGCGAGCGTGCGGCGGGCCCTGCGGCCGGCGCGGGCCGCGCGACGGTCGCCGTCGGCGGTGAGGTGGCGGACGAGCTGGTGGAACGCGGTGAGGTCGTCCGGCTCGAAGCCCTTCTTGTTGTCCTCACGCTCGATGTCGTCGATGATCCCGGCGTTCGGCCGAGGCACCACACGTGTCATGCTGAGCTGCATCAGGTCCTCCGATTCAGGTCCTGGACAGCCCCCGGGGGCGCAATCCCCGGGGCTGTCGTCGTTCAGGCTGCCCGTACGAGCAACCACGGCCCCGGCCGCCCCCGATGGATGCGGGGCGGCCGGGGCCGTGGTCGATCGTCGCGGTGTTCGAGTCAGGCGGCTGCCGTGACCGAGCCCTTCCTTGTGTACTGCTTGCCGAGCTCGGCCTGGCGGCGGTCGTGCGCACCCGGGTCCTGCGGTGCCAGCGGAAGCTCGGGGCCGCGGAACTCAGAGAGCGACCCTGCGAGGCGCTCCGCGCAGCGGTTGTTCGCCGTCTCGACCTCCGACCCGCCGTGCTTGGCCCACTGCGCCTTGCGGGCAGTCGGCGCCGTCTGCTTCCGCATGGTGCGGCGCTCCTGGCGCTCCTGCTCCTCGCGGGCCTCTCGGCGGGCGGGCTCCTGGTTGAGCGCGAGGACGTAGCGGCGGGCCAGGATGCCGCCGTCCGTGCAGTGCTGGCCCTTCACGCACCGCGTGCAGCCCTTGCGGTGGGCGAGGTAGGACTGCCGGGCCGTCTCCAGCGTGACCTCCGCCGTGATCCGGGAGACCGGAGCGGCCAGGGCCGGGAGCGGCTTGTAGAACTGCTGCGCGGCGCGCCGGTTGTCCTGCGGCATTGCGTCGCGTAGCAGGCGGTTCTGCCTGGCCTGCCAGCGCTGTACGTCGATGTCGATGACGACGACCTGGTCGGTACCGGGGCAGAGGGTGTGCTTCTCGCCCTCGGCGACCTTGTCGGAGATGCAGTGCTCGCGGATCTTGAGGACCTTGTCGCCCATGATCCGGCGCCAGGTGCGGCAGTCGGGGCAGGCGATCGACTTCGCCTCGTCCGGGCGGACGTTGAAGTCCTCCGGCGCCATGCTGCTGAGCAGCAGAGGCGCGCGGCGGTTGGTGTTCTTGGACCGGTTACGGCCGGGACGGATGCGGGGCATCGAGACCTCCTGACGACGCGGAAGCGGGTGCTGCCTTCTCTGCCGCGCCAGGCCGGCCTTTCGGCTGGTGGTCCTGACGGACAGACAGCGCAGCAGCGCTGTTCGAGGTGGATCAGGTGGAGCTATTCGGTACAGGCGCCTCGGCCGGGGGAGCTCGGCTCACCCCACTGCCTCCCGTCCCAAAGGACGGAGACCCCCACTGTTTTGCGGTGGTGCTCACTCGGTGCTCCCGAAGGACACGAGCTTTACGTACAAGGTGCACTATGTGTATAAGGTTGTCAAGGAGGTGTTACCAATGACGACCCCGACCCTGCACCCACTGCTCTCCGAGCCCATGTGCTGCACTATGAGCAGCTCAAGCAAGCGGGCACATGAGGAAGGAGCAGCGGTGGGCAGCGGTCAGCCGGAGTACCAGCGCGTCATGGAGGACCTTCGCCAACAGATTGCCGCTGGTCGTCTTGCAGTCGGAGATCCGATTCCCTCGACAGCCAAGTTGGGATCGCAGTACGACGTCTCCAGCACCGTGGTCCGGCGCGCCGTCACCGAACTGACCGCCGAGGGCATTCTGTATGGACAGGCAGGAAAGGGCGTATTCGTCCGAGCCCGGCCGACTCCTGTCGCAGCGCAACCTTCCACGGCCGACCTTGCTGCCACAGTCGAGAGGCTTGAGGCAAGACTTGAGGCCATGGCCGCCCGACTCGAAGCCCTTGAGCAACAGCGGAAGAACTGATCGCTCCACACCAACTGAAGCAAGTTGACCTTGCACAAGGCACCTCCTCATCCAGAACCCGGCTGCGCTGCTGGAGCAATCACACCGCGTGCACTGCGGCGGGGACATCACAGCGCGCTGTCGAAGCACGTACACGGGTTTTCAACATCCGCGTACACACGGGATTTCGGGCCCACGCCCTAGGCTCGCGGGCATGACGATGACGGAGGGGCAGAGGGTGGGGAAGCAACGAGCGGGGTGGCGGCCGGACCGACTGCGTGAACAACGCGAAGCACACGGTCTGACCCTGGAAAAGGCTGGCGAGCGACTTCGCGAAGTCGCTGAGCGGGCCACGTTGAAGGGGATTCCCGCCGCGAATCCGCAGACGCTTTGGCAGCACGAGCAGGGCGAGGTCTACCCGGGCCCGCACTACAGGCGGGCCTACTGCCTTCTCTACCGGGCCACGGAGCCCGACCTCGGCTTCCGCAATGCTCTGCCGGGTGAGGAAACGTCCTTCAAGCTCACGCCCATGGACGATCGCCTCAATGGCTCGCACGTCTTGGCTGTCGAGCGGGCGATTCACCGAATCGGACCTGGATCCGGCTCAGGGGAAGGCGATCACTTCGCCCTGCAGCAGCGCATCATCGACGCCTGGAAGCGGAGGCACACCGGCGGCGATCCGCACCGCCCCGTCCTGATCCTGGTCGGCGGGTACGCCGGCAGCGGCAAGACCGAGCTCGCGAGGTTCTTCGTGCAGCTCACCGGCTGGCCTCTGCTCGATAAGGATCCGCTCACCCGACCACTGGTGGAACGCCTCCTGGTTGCGTTGGGCGGTGACCCCAACGACCGGCACACGGAGCTCTACAGGGAGCGTGTCCGGTCGGTGGAGTACGACTGCCTCATGCAGTCAGCCATGGCCAACATCAGGTGCGGGATCAGCACGGTGCTGACCGCGCCGTTCATCGCGGAAATGACCGACACGGCTTGGATGCAGCGCCTGGCCAACCGCGCAGGGGCTATGGGCGTCGACGTCTTCCCGGTGTGGGTGCGCTGCGATGAGGAGTCGATGCGGGAGTACATCACCTTCCGCTCCGCAGCTCGGGACGCGTGGAAGCTCCAGCGCTGGGACGAGTACATGGCAACGATCAACCTGGACCTGCGCCCTGCGGTGCCGCACTTGGTCGTCGACAACACATTGGGCACCGCGGTGAGCCTCGCTGATCAGGCCCGGCAGGCGATGGGGGCAATGTACGCATGACCGCGAAGCAGGGAGTCGTCCTGTACGGCCCACCGGCGGCGGGCAAGGACACGGTCACCAACGCGCTCACCGAGCTGCGCTCGACGTACGCGCAGTTCGCGCGACTCAAAGTCGGATCGGGCAAGTCTGCGGGGTACCGCATGGGCACGGCGGAGCAGCTGACCGCGCTGGAGGCCGCTGACGCCGTCGTCTACGCGAACTCCAGGTACGGCAACACCTACGTCATCGACGCACCGGGCCTGGATGCCGCGTTCGCCGCCGGGGTGCCAGTAGTGCACCTCGGGCAGGTCGACGGTATCCGGGCCCTGGTCGACGGCTACGCGGCCGACTGGACCGTGGTCCTGCTCTGGTGCCCGCTCGAGGTGACGGCGCAGCGGTCTGCGGGCCGGGGCGACAGTGACACCACGGCGCGCTTGTCGGCGTGGGAGGCGACCCGCGAAGACCTGGACGCGCACCCAGACGTGGTCTGGGACCTGACCGTGGACACCACGACGGTGTCGCCGCAGGAGGCTGCGCTGCTCATCGACCGGCTGCTGGCGCAGGGGGCTGGGGCGGCAAGGGCATGAGCGCGGGTTACGGCTGGGCGAGGCGGTCCAGGGCGTCGGTGAGGGTGAGCTCGCTGTCGTCCCTGACCTCATGCCACCGTGACAGCGTGGACGCGGCGGCGTGCAGCATCTCGGGCGGCAGCCCGATGGCCGTGAGCGTGTCGGCGGCTTCCTCCAGCTCCGGGCCCCATCGCCAGGCGCGGGCCGCCGTCTTGGCGACGTACTCCGGCTCCGCGAGGTACGAGTCGGTGCGCCGAGAGGCGATGTCGATGAGCTCCTGGTCGACGCCGTGCTCACGCGCCATGCCGACCGCGAGCGCCACCAGCACGCGACTCGTCTTCTGGAACGATGCGTACGACAGCTTCAGGGCGGAGGCCTTCCCGACTTCCGTGCCCAGGGTCCTCGTCTTCACGGCGGTGCCTGCGAAGAGCGCCTCGATCCGCGCGGTCGCGTCGGCCGGGCCCGACAGGTACAGCGTCGGCGCTTTACCGCGTACGGGCGGGGAGCCAACGACGCCGCCGTCCACAACGGTAGCGGCCGGTTCGAGCAGCTCGGCAATCCGAGACGCCCGCTCGGGGCTGATGGCGTTCGCCTCCACATACACCCCGGTAAAGCCGTGCGCAGCAATGTCGCGAGCCAGGTCCTCGGCGGCCGCTGGTGGGCAGAGACTGATGGCGATGTCGCTGCGGTCGAGCAGCTCGGGCAGCGTGCCCACCGGCGTCAGGCCGAACTGCTCGGCGCGCGCCCCGGACGCTGTGCTGCGTCCCGCCTCACACCAGAGGACGGCGGCGGCGTTGGCCGCAGCGCAGGCGGCGACGGCCGCACCCATGCTGCCGGGGTGGAGGATGCCGACGGTGGGCTGGTCCACGGTGCTACTCCGAAATCTCGTTGAGCAGGATGGTGATGGCGTCGGTGGCGTCATCAACGCTGTGGTCTGCGGGCTGAAGGCCCTCGGGCCAAGGCCGACCACGAAGCCAGATGGTGCGCAGGCCCGCCTCGTGCCCGCCTCCGATGTCTCCGGCCGGGTTGTCGCCGATCATCCAGCCGCCGTCGGCCAGGCTCCGTCCGCAGCGGCTGGCCGCGAGCTCAAAGAGTTCGCGGGCGGGTTTGCGGATCTCCAGGTCGCCGGAGGCCGCGACGCCGTCGACCAGGTCGGTGATGCCGGCTGCGGCGAGCTTGGCCCGCTGGATGTCGCCGGCCCCGTTGGTGATGATGCCGATAGTGCAGGCCGCCGCGCGCAGTTGGCGCAGGCCCTTGAGGACCTCCGGTCGGCAGGTGACGGCCCCGGCGATCAGATCGACGTACTCCTGCCACAGCTGCTCGGCGGGCTCCGTCAGTCCGAAGTAGGTGCGCAGCTGGGCGAAGTCACTGGGGTTCGCGCGGTCGGCCAGCGCGGCGCGAAGCCAATGCTCGATGGGGGTGTTGAAGGCGTGGGAGCGGCACAAGGCGGGCACGGCATCGCTGAGCGCGGCCTGACGGTCGATCAGCGTGCCGTCCAGGTCGAAGAGGGCGAGCATACAACCGACCCTATCGAGGGATTGCTTGACGCCCTCCCAGATCGGTCCCGTGGTGTATCTTTCGGGGAAACATCGATCATGAGAGGTTGGGCCATGACCGACGCGGACCCCCTGCAGCGGGTGAACGCCCTATTGGACGACGTCCTGCCGCCGCCGCGTGTGCGGCAGCGGCTGCGCCTCGCCGCGGGCCTCACCCAACTGGAGGTCGCTGAGGCCGTGGGCGTCCAACGCCTCGCTATTGCTCGTTGGGAGCTGGGGCAGGTTCAGCCGCGCCGGCCTCACCGGGCCGTCTACATTCACCTGCTCAAGCGACTCGCGGAGCGTTTCCCCGAGGCCGCACAGCTGGATGAGGGCATGCCGACGCCGATCTCCGAGAGGGGATCGGGATGACCTAAGGCCATCGACCGCGCGCACCAAGAAGCGGACTAACCTCCCGCTGGCCTCGCGCGGCCCGTCTACCGACCGGGCTCTTAACCCGTGTCGGCCGCTCAAGTCCCAGTTCCTAGCTGGTCCTGAGCTGCGGCTTATCAAGCCGCCCATTTCCAAGTCGGCCCCTCATCAGGGCCACTGCACCACCGGCCACTAACCACGGCCACCACAGCCGTAGCAGCACCGATCCGCATTACCTGCGGCCCCCACCACAGGGGCTTCGCAGTTCAGCAGGACCGGGAGGGGAGGAGAAATCTCCCCCCGCCCGATCGGTGTCCGCCTTCTTCTCACGAAGGGGGCGGCACCTGACGCATCCGCACACCCGGTCGTCCAGCCCGGAGGGCTCGGTCGTCCAGCTATACGGAAGGCAGGTCGTTCTCATAGTGCACGAGAGTGGTGTCCGCTGTCAGCTTGACCTTGTCCGTTTCACCCCGGTTCGGGCTCGGCAGGCTTCTCGCGTTACGGGATCGGTATCCCGTTCGCGGCGGCATGAGCGATTCGTACCGGAAGTGGGTTTTCCGGTACGCCCCTACGAGAGCAGCGCTCTCCGGGACTCCTTGGCGAGCCCTATCGCGGTGTCGATCGCCTCGCTCATGCACCCCGTCGCGAAGATCATTGGCAACGCCGTCGACGGACGGCTGTCGCCGTCCCCGACTCGCGTCTGGGAGACCGTCGTCCCGCGTGGCGGGACAAAGTTCAAGATTTCTGCCCGCCGGGCGGGAGTGAACCGGGTCCTCGCCGCTTACCGGACTTTGTCCACAGGCTGTCTGCACCAGGCTGCCGAGATGATCTCTATCTCCTCCGTCCGGGCGGGCCGGTGAGTGCCGTGGCGGCGCCGGCCGCCGTGGTACTCCCCGCTCCGCGCCGGGCGGCCGACGACACTCGAGCGGTCGCCGTGATGCCCGAGCTGTTCGTGGCCGAGGCGTCGCAGTGGCTGTCGACCTCCTCGGGCCGGATCGCGGGCGAGGGCTACTCCTGGATGCAGGCGGTCCACTGGGTCGCCGGGTCCGGGCTGTATCAGCCGCGGCGGCACCGGTCGCACGGGCCGCGCTCCTTCGGCCCGACGACCGTGCGGGTCGCCCAGGAGCTCGCGGCACTGTCGCCGTGCCGTCCGGGCATCAAGTACCTGATGCGCCGTGTCGGCCTGTCGGAACGGGCGGTGCAGGACCACCTGCGCATCCTGCGGGAGACCGGGCTGCTCGCGTGGATCGTCAAGGGCACGCGGGTAGCCGGCGACGGCGGCCAGGCGTCGGAGTTCGCGCGGATGATCCCTGTGGAGTTCGACGTCGCGCTGGGGATCCGGACGGTACAGCGGGACCGGGACGCTCCGGCGTACACGCGGGCGGTGTCCGGGATCGCGGAGTCCGGCCGGGAGCTGATCGCGAAGCTGGCGAAGAAGGCGTCCCGGAAGGTGCGCAAGCCGCGGTCGAAGACGTCCTCGAAGGCACCGGCGAAGGGTGCCCGCGAGGCTGCTGATCAGGGCGTTGTGACGGCTGTTTCCGGCGATGCCCGTTGCACCCCAAAGCAGGTGGGTACCTCTAGCTCTTCTTCTGCCGGTACTACTTCGCTTCCCTCTGAGAGCAAGCTCGTCAGCGGGGAAGCCCAGTTTTCCACCCCGAAGAAGTCCAAGGGCAAGGACGGCGGTCGCCGGGGCCTGAACGTGGTCGGCCGCCGTTTCCGGCTGGCCGGTGAGCTGGTCCGTCAGGTGCCGTGGATGGGCCGGGCCTCGGTGGCCCGGATCGCCTGGATCCTCAGCGAGGTCGCGGACGCCGGCTGGACCGCCGACGAGATCATCGCGTTCCTCGACCTCGGCGACGCCCCGGAGCGGGTCCACCGGCCCTCCGGGTTCCTCGCCGCACGGCTGGCAACCGCCGTGGCGCAGTGGCCGACCGCTGAGGGCCGGGCTCGAGCTGTCCAGGCGTACCGGGACTCCCGGCGCGCCGAGCAGGCCCGCCACCGAGAGTGGGAAGGCCAGTGGCAGGCACCGAGGAGCGAGTCCGTCCGCCGCCTGGTCGCCCAAGCATTCATCCCGCGTCAGCAGCAGCCGGCAGACGACGCCCGGGGCGAAGTCCTGCCCGCACAGACCGGGATCGACGACCTCGACCAGGAGCAGCAGCGCGAGCTGCGGGTGATGGCCCGGGGCGAGTTCGCGCGCGGCGAGACCACGCTCGTCATCGGCGCGGTCGACACGTTCGGACAAGCCGCCGCCGAGCGGCTTTACGGCGCTGACCTGGTGCGGCGCGCACTTCGACTCACGAGCGGCAGGCGCAGCTCGCTGATGGCCCTCGGAAAGCGGTAGGAGGCCGAAATGACCGAAACGATCACCCACAGCCAGCAGGACCGGGACCAGGAGCAGCCGGGTCCGGCCGCAAGGGAACTGTCCGGTGTCGACCTGGCCCGCGTTGCCTTGCACCAGGCCCGCGAAGCCGCCAAGGCCCGCGGCGCCTCGGGCAGCACCCGGAAGGCGAAGCAGGATTCCCGTACGGCGGGTGTGCGACGTGACGGGCGCGAGGTCGCCGGGTTCGGCGCCGTCCTCCAGGGCCTGCTGGCCGACCGGGCCTGGGACATCCCGGCCGCAGGCGGTGGCGTCCTGAACCAGTGGCCGGACATCGCGGACGCCGTCACCTCGAACCTGTCCGCGCACGTCACAGCGGCCGCCTTCAACGCGGACAGCGGGCAGCTAGACCTGCGCCCAGACTCTCCCGCATACGCCACCCAGCTCCGACTGCTCAGCACCCGCATCATCGCCGCGGCCAACGACCGGGCCGGGACCGAGGCCGTCCGAACCATCCGGGTCCTGACCATCGGCAAGACCACGGTGCCCGAGCCCCGCACGCCCGCTCCGGCACCGGCCACCGTGCCCGAAGCGCCGGTGCTGACCCGGGACATGGCCCCCGACGGCTTTCACCGGGCACTCGCGGCCCACCAGGCCGTCCCGCGCAGGCGAGAGATGGCCCTGGACACCGCGCAGGCAGCCGCCCGGCAGGCCCGCGTGCTGCGGGAGCTCAGCCAGTGGGCCTTCCCCGACCCGGAGGAGGTCGCCGACGAGCAGCCAGCGCCGATCGACAGCGCAGTCCTACAGCGGCGTCGCAAGTTCGCCGCCACCGAAAGCGCAGCCCAGCACCGGGCCCGAACCGAACCGCCCAGCGGTCCGGGGCAGCGATTCTCCGGCCGCAAGGCGCCCGCCGCGGTACTGATCCTGCCCGGACCGTGAGCGGGCGGGCAGGATGACGTCACGCAGCTGCTCCGGGCAGCGACCGGCGGTCGGGGCCGTTGTGCTCGCGCCATCTCGCACTGGTCACGCTGCTGGTGAATTGGCATCACCAACGCCTTCATGGACATGCGGCTTCGTGAAAGGGATCGCACACCGGTGACAGCGGACTTGCGCGCAGTGTGGCGCGACGTGGCCGGTGAAGCAGCTGACTGAGTGCGCCCCAGCCATATAGCCCCATTCGGCACGTGAGCTCCCGATCAGCCGGCACACGGCAGCGCGTTGGTCCAGCGCGTAGCGAGGGGTGTACCTGTGACCGGGGTCTGGGGTGGGTTACGGCCAGCCGCCGCCGGACTCGCCCGGATCCGCTTGCCAACGGCGGTGCGTGGCACGTCGGGCTGTGTGCTTAGGACGGCACCTATAACACATCCAGCCCAAGCCCTCCACGACCTCCCTTTCCGGTACCGCTCCGACTTTGCCCGCGTCGCATCCCTTGCCGGCACAGATCAGTCGCGCCCCCTTACTCGGCGGCTGGGCGACCGTGGGTGCGGTGGCAGGCCGCTGGTAACGGATGTGGCTGCTGTGGCGGAAGGCGTCGAAGTGCTCGCATTCGCGAGGGTGGGCGTCAGGCACGGTGCTTTCGGCAGCGTGGGCGGGGCAGTGCTGGTCACGCCAGCGAACGCTCTCCTTGTAGCTGACATTGTTCAGGCTCCACACCCACATGGTTTGGCCTTCCCAGAGCGGGGCGTCGCCGTTGCGGTCGCGAGGGTAGGGGATCTCGATCTCCGCCCACTCGCCCTGGAAGCCCGCCCGATCATCGCGCACCTGGTTCTCGCACCGCTGTCTTGTTGCTTCCGACAACGCGACGCACAGCAGCTCATCGGCCGTCGTAGGAGCGAGGAGGTGCACGGAGTGGTAGGCGATCACGTCCCGGCGAGAACAGCGGCCACCTGGCTCGCGGCCAGTGGTCTTGTCGTCGTTCTCCGCCCCGGTCAGCGGCGCCGAGAATCTCCCCTCCCGAATCGCGGACTGCATATTGATCGCGGACTGCCGGTGCAGATCGGCAAGACCCACGTCCGTGAACCCTTCATGCTCAATGCCCGGACAGATGGCCGGGTGCGCGATCCAGCACGTGTCTTCCACCGAGCCGAGGCGGGCGACACCGGCATCCACGCTCCACCGCGCCGGAGCCGGAACCCGGGAGGTGGGGAACTGCTTAGGCATCAAGGGAATCCTGCCGCCGTCAGCCCGGTCGAACCACCAGACCAGGTTGTAGCAGTACAGGCAGCGCCCCGTGTTGTCACTGCGCAAGGACTTCGACGGTGCATGGGGATGAATGCGCATGGCCTTCGGCATCTGGCCGCCGCTGTCCCAAGGAGCCGTGTTCACACCCCCCTTTCTAAGGCTCCAGCACATGCCGAGTACAGGAGAATCGTGAACCTGGGGGAGACCGGCATCGCCATAGTCCAGGAGGGTGCATGGAGCAGCGTCAAGACCTAGCCCGCCTCGCACTGCAACAGGCCAAGCAAGACGCCCGATGGCGACGCGGCAAGCGCGTTCCGCAACGGCGAAGCCGGCCCAGGTCGGGCCCGGTGCCCCTACAGACGGCCTTCTCCGACCTGCTGCGTGAACGCGGATGGGTCATCCCGGCCCTGAACCCCTTGTTCACGGCCTGGCCTGCCATCGTAGGACCGGAGATCGCCGCGCATGTCACAGTGGTCGACGTCGACGGTGTCCAGTTCATCGTGCGTGCCGACTCCAAGGCGTGGGCCTCCCAGGCGCGGCTCCTCGAGCCTCAGCTCGTCGCCCGCCTGAACCACCACCTGGACCACGAGGCTGTCCGAACTCTCCGGGTCCTGTCCCCGCAAGACCCGCAGATCCCAGCGGAAAAGGTCCCCCTCTGGCGACGAGACGGCCTGGTCACCACCGCGCCTGCCTCCGGAGCCTCCAACGGCGCGCAGCAGCCCAGCGACGAAGAGCCGTCCACCCCCTTCTACGCCCCACCAAACCCACCTGGCGCCCCGCCGGCGGAGCAAGCCGTTCGCCACCTTGCACTGGCCCGCGCCCGCGCGGACAGGCGTCCTTGAGAGCCACATGAGGAGGCACACGGGCTGGCTACCCTGACCAGGGGCACCTGCGCACGGTGCCGGACAGCGAGAGGAACCACATGGCCGAGGACGGCATCGAGCAGGCCCAGCCAAACGACCTGCAGGCGGAAAAAGCTGTCCTCCACGACATGCTGATCTCCACCGACGCCATCGCAGACACCGTCGAAGTCCTCCACGGCCACGACTTCTACCGGCCCGCCCACGCCATCATCTACAACAGCATCCTGACCATCTACGCGGCGAACCAGACACCCAACCCGTTCTCCGTGTGCGAGCACCTCACCAAGATGGATCAGCTCGACGAAGCGGGCGGCACTGACTACATCAACGGCCTTGCCCGGCAGAAGGCCGGCGGCATGAGCCGAGCGAAGAATGCCGAACGGGTGCGGTCAACAGCCAAACTCCGCCGCCTGCAGGCCGCTGCCCTGCACATCCACGACCTCGCCGTCGACGGCACTCCGGAATTCATCGACCGTATCGCCGACGCCGCGGAATCCGAGATCTTCGCAGCCACCGCCGAGCACCCAGACAGCGTCCCGCCCGCCTTCGTGCTCGGCGAAATAATGGAAGACGCCCTCGATGAAATCGAAGCCGTCGGCCGACGGGGCGGCAACCTGATCGGCGTACCCACCGGCTTCACAGACCTCGACTCGCTAACCGGTGGCCTCCATTCCGGCCACCTCACCGTGATCGCCGCCCGCCCTGCCATGGGCAAATCCACGCTGGCCCTCGACATCCTCCGCTGCGCCAGCATCAAGAACAACCTGCCCGCCGTCCTGTTCACCCTGGAATCCAGCCGGACCGAAGTCGCCATGCGGATCCTCTCCGCCGAGTCCCGCGTCGCACTCCACCACATGCGCTCAGGGACCATGACCGACGACGACTGGACCCGCCTGGCCCGGCGCATGCCCGACACCTCGAAGGCCCCGCTCTACGTACAGGACAGCGCGCACGCCACCTTCACCGAACTCCGGGCGCAAAGCCGCCGACTGCGCAGCCAGCGGAGCATCGAACTCATCGTCGTGGACGACCTGCAGATGTTCACGTATGGCACCCGCCCGTTCTCCTCCCGATACGAGGAGATCTCCGAAATCGCCCGCTGCCTCAAGCTCCTCGCCAAAGAGCTCGAGATCCCGATCCTGGCCGTATCCAAACTCAACCGCGGCCCCGAACAACGAGCCGACAAGAAGCCGCAGCTCAGCGACCTCCGGGACTCAGGCGCGCTGGAAGACAATGCCGACCTCGCGATCCTGCTCCACCGCGAGGACGCATACGAAAAGGAATCCCCCCGCGCAGGCGAGGCGGACCTCATCGTGGCAAAACACCGAAACGGCCCCACGGCAACCATCACAGTGGCCTTCCAGGGGCACTACTCACGGTTCGTCGACATGGCATCCACCTGACAGCCGCACCACCTCGCCGATCAGCCCGGCACAACCTCAAGACCCGACAGGCAGGAGCAGAGCATTGACCCACCACGACGCGTTACCGCAACGGCGAACCATGGAAACCAGCACCTCAATCCCAACACCATGGCCCGACCTGACCGACCTCGCCGAGCTGAACTTCCGCCACAAGGTGGGCATCATCGCGCAGCGGGGCAGCCGGGAAGCCAAAGTCGGCCGGGACATCGCCGTCCACGCCGCGAAGGCCGGCGTACCAACACTCCTCTACACCGGCTATCCCCCCAACGAACAGCCCGACTGGCTCGCCGTCGACGAGACTCCCAACCCGACCCCCACAGACGTGAACGCACGGGCACAACGACTGATCAACGGCGAGAAACCCTCCTTCGTGGTCATCGAGCGCTACGAACGCCTCAGCCCCACACCACCGCCGTACCGCGAATGGGACGACCCCATCGACGACCCGGACGAACCCGAGTCCCGGGCAGACCAGCTGATGTGGTCCGTCAGGGAAATCAGAATCGACCTGCCCCTCCTGCTCACCACCGTCGTCGATCCCGAACCGCAACTCTCCCGCCGGATGGCCACCTGGCTGCACATCGATCACCCCGCGATGGTGATGACCGATGTCTGCAAACCCACCCTCGTCGTGCACCGCACCAGCCCCCAGACCGTGGACACACGGATGGAAGTCGACCCCCACGAATACCGCACTGGATCTCGAAGCACCTTGCAGTGGACCCCGCTGAACCTGCGCCAACCCTGAACAGGACGTTCGGGCCTGGCGGGCTTGCATCCTCTCCCTGCCAGCCCCCGACCCGGGTGCGTACGGGTGCGCGGCCATCCGGGCGGGCACCGGCTGCTCCCGCCCTGCCGTAGACCACAAGATTCTCGAGGCGGCGGCACCAGCCGCCGCCCTACTCGGCAGCCAGCGGCACCCGCTGCGCCGGTGGAGCGCGGATACCGCCGGATGGATACCGCCGCGCGATCGAGGCAGCACTGCGAGGCCGTCCTGCCGTGCGCCGCCGCGGTGCCGTATTCCATAGGCGACTACCTATGAAACACCCGACTCGTCGGGCCCTACCTTCTTCCCATCGAGCATCCGCTGGAGGGATGCCAGAACCTCTTCGTTGATGGCTCGCTGCTCAAGAGACAGGCCGGGATCGGCGAGCTTGGCTCGCACGTTCTCGACCGCGGACCTGATAGCCGGCCCCGCGTCCGACGCCTCTGCCTGTTCAAGAGCCATTCCTCCCCGCCGCCTGTTCTGAAACTGCTCCCGGGTGATGTGACCGTCCCGGAAGGCCGCCTCCCACATGGACTCCGCATGGTCCGCGTCGAACCTCGTCTCCCGGAAGCCGTAGTCCGTGTTCTCGTCCGGCACTGGGTCCGCCCATGGGTCGGGTTCGTACGACAAGCCGTAATCCGGGCTCCCCGGGCCATAGACGTCCGCCTGTCCCGCCGACGGATCCGGCTCGTACGACAAGCCGTAGTCCGGGCTTCCGGGTCCGTATTCCTCTTCCTGCCCCTGTGTCATGTGACATCCCCTCCAGCTCGCCTGAGTCGAAACGAGCCTAGGACTCCTTGCCTACCCAGGGGGCAAGCCGACGAAGGCCGTAGTCCGGGCTCTTCGACCACATCCGCGCTGTGATGCCCAAGCCCTGCCCGCCGGCGGGCAGCGGCGGCTCCATGTGTGCGCCGCCGCTGCCGGGCTGGGGAGCCGTATCCGCGTGGTCACCCGCCCCCACCTGGAGGCCCTCTGTCAGTGGCGCCTGCTATCTGCTGTCCTGTCAGATACGCCGCGAGTACGCCGGATCGCCAGGAGATGCGATTCATGCCTTTCACCGCGCTGCACCCCGCCCTGGGCCGCCTCGACGCCACCCTTGCCGACCTCGGGCACAAGCTGGACTGGGCACAGATCCACAAGGCCCGCCCCCGGATCCAGCTCGCCTGCCCGGAGTGCGACTGGACTCTTCATCCGAAGGTCTCCCAGTACGGCGTGCGGTTCTTCTGCCACGACCCGGGACGGCCGCCGTCGTGCGAACTGTCGAATGAATCGTGGGAGCACCACATGCTCAAGCTGGAGATGGCGGGCGCGATCCGGGCAGCCGGGTGGTTCGCCACGCTGGAAGTACCGGCCGAGGACGGCTCCTGGCGCGCGGACGTGATGGCGGCCTCGACAGATGGCACCCGGAGGATGGCCTGGGAGGCACAGTTGTCGCCGATCACCCTGGACGACATCCAGGCACGCACCGACCGCTACCTCGACGAGGGCGTCCGAGTGTGCTGGGTGTCCCCGCACAAACGACCGCCGCGTTGGATCAGCGCGGTGCCCGCGGTCCGGGTGCGCGCCCCGGAAGAACATGAGCCACAGCTCTGGATGGTGGACGACGGCCTCGCTGGCTTCGATTACGCCGCTGGCCGTTGGATGTTCCGCGAGGAGGAACTGGTCCAGTTCGTCCGGTGGGCGCTCCACGGGCAGGTCGTTCCGGTCGAGAGCATGCCGCGGTACCGGCGGGTGTACCGCGTCGTCGACGGCGAGCAGCGGCAGTTTCGGCGCGGTCAATGGTGGACGTCTGCGCAGTCAGCCGCGGCCCAGGAGAAGCACAACGCGATGCGCCAGCGCCAAGAGCTGGCGAGGGAGGAACGCGAAGCTCGCCAGAAGCAGTTGGAGGAGGAGGCTGATCGGCAGAGCCGGCTGCGGGCGGAGCAGGAGCAGGCCCGGAGGGCGGAGGAGGCTGAACGGCTTCGGGAAAAGCGGGCGGAGGAGTCCCGCGTCTACTGGGAGAAGGTGCGTCAGCTACGGGAGGTGGAAGATGCCCGGCGGGCCCGAGAGAAGGCGGCGGAAGACGCGCGACTCGCATTGGAGCAGGCCCAGCGGGAGGAAACGCAGCGGTTGGCGCTGGAGACCGCGAGGACGTGGTGGAGCAAACTGTCGCAGCAGCAGCGGACCGAACTGCTCACCGCCGTTGCCGAATACGCATGGCGCGAGTCGAACGTTCGGGTCGACATCCCGGAGAAACTGATGATGTCCTCGGAGTACGCCTACGGAGTGCCGGTGTACACGACGGGGAAGCGACGGCTCTTGTACGGGGTCGTACGCCCCTGCCCCAGCCTGGTCGCCGCCTCACCCGGAATCGTGCGCCTGCACGCCTTCGCGCGCAGTGCCCAGGAGGCCCGGAAACTGGCCACAGTGATTCCCGAGGGCCGGATCACCAACCTGGACCTGCCCGAGCATGAGCAATTGACCATGTGCTGAGCTGCCGCGGTCTAGCACCAGCGCTTCTGACCCACCCGCGGCTGCCTCTCCCACGCGGCCGGGCGGAGGCCCTAGTGGAGGAGCGCGCGGAGGACTCCGGCCGGTGTGGCACGTCTTGCGGGGCAGCGTGTTTCCCCCGGCTCCGGCGACGGCAGCAACCCTGGGGGCAGCCGAAGGGGAGGGGCGGAGCGTGCAGGACGACTTACTGGTGGTCGGGTTCGATCTGGAGACCCGTCGGGAGGTACACATCGCCGAGGGGCCGCCGGAGCGCTGGAAGCGCCTCGGGTACGGCGGCACGGGTCAGCTGGTGTGCTTCTACTGCTTCCACGGGTTCGAGGCCCCGGTGGGGACCCGGGTACCGCTGGTGACGCGGGGGCGGCTGGGCGGGAAGGTCCGCCGGCACTTCGCGCACCCACCCGGGCAGGCCCCGGCCGGTGGCCACGGCCCGGAGACGGTCTGGCACATCACGACCAAGCACGTCCTGGCGGCCTGGGCGTGGTCGAGGCCCGGAGTCGACCGGGTGCGGCTGGAGCAGTGGACGGAGGATCACGACCGGCGGGCCGACGTCGAGGTGCTGCTGCAGGACGGCACGAAGGTCGCACTGGAGGCGCAGCGGAAGCTCATGACCGACGACGGTTGGCGGGCCCGGCACCGGGACTACGCGCGCCAGGGCGTGGTCGACGTCTGGTTCTGGCGGCCGCGGGTGCACTTCCCGCACGTTGTGCTCGACGAGGGTCTGCCGGTGTGGTTCTACTCCGTCTCGAAGAGGGAGGCGGCGACGTCGGTGGCGCGGCCGCACGCGCAGGTGCACCAGTGGTGGCAGGCGCCGGATCTGTCGATGTTCGGGCTGCACCACCCGCCGTGCGCGTTGGACGAGCTGGAACGGGTGGCGATGCCGCTCCGGACGCTGGGGCTGGGGCCGGGTGGTGCGGTGCTGCCGGAGGACCTGCAGAAGCGGTTACTCGATTCACAGCTGGCGATGCGGGAGGAGGCGGAGCGTCGGAAGGAGAGCGAGGTCCGGTACGCCCGGGCGCTCCAAGCGGCCCGGGAACGAGCGGCGCGGGCACCGGCTCCCGAATCCCTTCCGCCTCTGCCCCCGGTGCCGGCGGGCGGTCTGCGGTGCGAGGTGTGCCGCCGTCCGCTGGACCCGCTACTGGCGAGGAACCGGCGCCACATCCTGTGCTGACCTCTCATTGACCCCGTTAGACCGGTTGGGACTAACGGTGGGGCGGGCACTTGGACCGGCCGTTCCCAGCCAATGCATGCGGCGAATCGGGCAGTCCACTCCGAGTACACCTCGTCACCGGTGCGCTCGTTGATCCGTTTGTTGCGGATCCGGTCGGAGGTGCCGCGCTGGAGCTGGTGGAAGTGGATGGTGTGGCTGTCGGTCGCCGTGTAGAGCCCCACGGGGAGGCTGACCAGCCCGAATGACAGGACCCCCGCCCATACCGACGCGCCATGACGCTCACCGCCTCGATGCCATGCCCCTTTGGCGGGCGTCTTCCCGGTCACGGCTGGTGCATCCCTGATGGGCGGGACGGCCTCATTCGGTTTCGACTGCCCCGGACGCAGCTGCGGGCATTGAGTGCTCAGGTCCCACTTCGGACCGCTGGCGCCGGGCCGGGTTGGTGAGAATGGGACGTAGTGCGGCGATCAGTTCGGCGTCGGGCGGTGGGGCTTCTGCGACCCGGCGGTGGATGTATTCGATCATCTCGTCGCCGAGGAGGGCTCGGCGCTCGGCACGGTTCACCTGGCGGTTCCTTCCGTGTGACGGCATACGGCAGCACGCCCGGCTGCAGGCCCCCGGGCAGGCCGGCATGCAGCCGGGCTTTGGCTGACCAGCGGAGCAGGTCAGGGTGCGGTCTCGTAGACGACGGTGGTTGTCGGGCAGTCCTCTGCCAAGCCGAGGAGGGCCTGGCGCTCGGCGTCGTCGGTGGCGAGGTTCCAGCGGAGCTTGGTGCCGACCCAGGTGGCGGCGTAGGTGCAGTGGTAGGAGCCGTCCAACGGAAGCCATTGCGCCGGGTCCTTGTCGCTCTTGGACCTGTTGGAGGCGGCGGAGACTGCGATCAGCGTGTCCGGGGACGCCTGGTCGTTCGCGTACGCCTCGCGGCGGACAGCGTCCCAGCCGTAGCCACCGGAGTCGTGCACCTCAGCCAGGGGTACAAAATGATCAACATCCAGGCGGGCGGCGTCGGTGACGACGAGGTTGTCGTACGGGCTGCGCCAGGATCCGCCGGCCAGCTTGCACCCCGCTGCTACCTGGGGCGCGACCACCGCTTCACTCAGGATGACCTCCTTGCGGGTGTCGCATCCGTCCGAGCTGTTCTGCCCGCGGTTCCAGTGCTTGTACAGGTCCCGCTTGTAGCCGGCGCGCTGTTCGTCGGCGAGGGGGATCTGGTCGATCGCTTCGAAGAGCGGGATGGGGGCGCGGAACCCGATGGTGCCCGGGGTGGCCACGGCAGCGGTGCGGGACGGTTCGGCGTGGGCGGCGGGCGTGCCGGCGGTAAGGAGGGGAAGTGCGGCGAGGGTGAGCGCGGGCAGGCCACGGAGCATCAGGTTCTTGATCACGCTCGGGTTGTAGCGGTCGCGGAAATCGGTGCCCAGCCCGAGAGCTGCTGTTTCACCCGGCTGGGGGGCCGGATTCACTGCGGAAACGATCGCCCAATGGACGCGGTGTCACATCAGCGCTGCGGGGACGCCCGGGCGCGTGGGGGCGCGCAGGGAAGCACCCCATAGCCAGCACAGGGCCCCCGCTTGTGGGCGACCCCAGCGGGATCTCCTCGCTCGCTGTGATCGGCCCCTATCAGATTGTCAGTGCCACGTCCTACCGTGAAAGCAGGGATCGCCGGCAGGGGAGGGCACACCGTGGCCAACATCGTCTGGCACACAAAACTCAAGATGCTTCTTGATCTCAAGCAGGAAAACCTTGGGCAGGACACCATCGATGGCCTGTGGGAATTCCTCTACAAGACGGACCGGGTCCTGGCCCAGCGCAACGTCCCCGTCTCCGAGCGGGAGCTGCAGTGCGGGGGAGTCTGCAGGGACGCGGGCGTAGTCGCGTGGATGTACCTGCGACAGCAGGCCAACGGCCGCCGCGAAGCCGTCCATGAGCGCAAGGAAGACGAGGAGCGCCACAAGGCGCCGATGAGCGACGAGCACAAGGCTTATCAGGAACGGATCCTGCGTGCGGCCACGGAGGGCGGCTTCCACGGTGACTGCGAGGTCCGCACACCAGTCGGTCGCAGCTGGATCCAGACCGACACCCTGATTGAGGGCGAGGACGGAAGGCGCATCGGGTGGGAGGTCCAGCTGTCTTCGGCCGGCGTCGACGGTCCGAGCAGTGTGAAGGCCCGGGCGACGAAGGCAGCGAAGCAGGGCATCACCCCGGCCTGGCACACCGACCGGGAGGATTACGGACGGCGTAGCGATACGCAGTGGACCAGGAGCAACAACCTGCCCGCACATGTCATCGCGCAGATCGGCGACCTCCGCGTGATCTCCGGCTACCGAGCCTTGGACTTCTGGCTCTGCGACCTGCGCGCCGTCTACCCGTGTCCGGACGGGGTTCGCAGGTGCGGCAAGCCACACGTCACGCCCAAGCCGCGAGATGTGCTGTTCGACGATCTCGTGCGCCAGACGGCTGCCGGAACGATCGTGCCGGTCGAGTACCGCAGGGGCACCAGGATCGACAAATTCTGGGTGACAGACGCGGACAGCGACCGCCTTGCCGAACTCCAGGAGGGCACCCTCACGGTGCCTCCGGCCCGAGGAGACGACACCGCCCCGAAGTCGAGCCCGAACCGACCCACGTGCCGCCCCACAGCAACCCTGGCTGCTCCCGTCCCGGTCGGGGGGCCCGTAGCGACTGCGCCGCCGATCCCGCAGCAGCGGGCTTTCGCACAAGCACCATCTCCTGTGAAGCCCTTCTCGCAAGAGGCCCAGCTCCCTCGCCACAACGCAGTGCCAGTCACGCCCTTGGTGTCGCCAGCCCCTGCCGAAGCCTGCATCGGGGAGCCGGAGCCCGAAAAGGTGACCTCCCCGAGCGTCGACTTCCCTTCCGAAATCGAACAGGTTTACGATCGCGGCGTGACCACGACCGTATTCCCCGAGGACCTCCTCCAGCTTCAGGAGCGCCTCCACCGCGCCCACGCCGAGCACCGCGCCTACCTGGCAGGGCTGCCCTGGAGCGTGGAGCCCATGGTCGGCTGGACACGGGGCGAGCGCTACTCCCATCGCGGTGACGTACCCGACAGCCCTGGCTGGAGCGACGAGCAGAAGCAGAAGGTCGACGAGATGCGGACGGAGATCCTGGAGCTGTCGATCGCCGTTGTAGACCACGCGCACTGGGCGACGGTTCCCCGTGAGGAAGTAGTGGCCGCACGCATGCAGCTGAAGAAGCAGGCGGCCTCGTCGGACGATGCAGGAGCAGAGGCGGCGTAGCACTGCGTGCTCCTCCCCCACGCAAGGGTGCACAAAGGTGGACAGCAGACAGCCGCGATGCGGGGCTCAGCCGTGTGCGTGTCCGAGCTGACGTCTCGGACGACTCGCCGACCCCGATCGAGCAGATGGACCCGACCGGACACGGCCTGAGTGCGGCCCCGGGCATCGGCCGCGACTCTGGAGCCATGGCCGAGTCCAAAGTGACCATCCACCCTCCCGACGAGCGGGGCCGCCGCCTGGTGACCTACCGGCGCGAGGAACTCGGCCGCGCGACCAGCGAGCGGGACGTCCGGGAGTTCCTCTACCGGGCAGGCATGGCCGACGCCGAGGACGTCGACCTGACCGACGGGGCCCTCTTCGACTGGCAGGGCACCGGCCCCGAGTCCTGGGCCTGAGCCGTGAAGGCCCTGTGGAACGGCGCGATCTCGTTCGGGCTGGTCAGCGTCCCGGTGTCCGTCGTGCCTGCGACCGAGCGCCACGCCGTGCACTTCCGGCAGATCCACCAGCACGAAGGCGGACTCATCGGCCGCGTCCGCAACCTCAAGGTCTGCGAACTCGACGGCGAGCCCGTCGGCCTCGACGAGATCGGCCGCGGTTACGAGACCGCCACCGGAACGATCCCCGTCAGCGACGCCGAACTCGACGCCCTCCCCCTGCCCACTGCCAAGGCGATCGAGATCGTCAGCTTCGTCCCTGCAGCCTCCATCAACCCCGCCGCCTTCGGGGCCGGCGCCTACTACCTGGCAGCCCCGGACCCCATCGCGGCACGGCCGTACGTCCTCCTGCGCGAGGCCCTCAGCCGCACCAGCCGCGTCGCGGTCGCCAAATTCGCCTTCCACCAGCGCGAACGCCTCGGCCTGCTGCGCGTCGTCGGCGACGTCCTGGTCCTCCACGGCCTCCGCTGGCCGGATGAGATCCGCGAGGCCGACGTTCCCGCCCCCACCGTGGACGTCACCGATGACGAGGTCCAGGCCGCCCTCGCCCTCGCCGACGCGATGACCACCGACACCCTCGAAGGCATCCCCGACAACTACCGCGACGCCGTGGAGGAACTCCTCGCGGCCAAGGCCCACGGGGAGCGCACCCACGCCCCCGAGGCACCCGCCCCGGTGATCGACCTGATGGCCGCCCTGGAGGCGTCCGTGCAGAAGGCGCGGGAAGCCCGGGGTGAGACGGAGGCCACCGTCCACGAGCTCTCCGCCAAGAAGAAGACCGCGAAGAAGACGGCCAAGAAGACCACCGGGGCGGCCGAGGGCCGCACACCGCGCCGCCGCGCCTGATCGCGGCCCGGCCGGATCCGAGCGAGCCACCACCCCTAAAATAGAACATGTGAACGAAAATCTTGCGGAACAGATCGCCCGGCACCGGGCGGTCGTCGGCTGGCTGGAGTGGCAGCTGGTCCAGACCCGCGAGGCCCTGGCCCGCCTGGAAGAGGCCGTCGCCACCGCCCGCAGGCCGGAGCCACGGGTACCCGACTGGAAGCTCGAAGTGCACCGCACCGGCTACGGTCCCCGCCCCTTCCGAGTCCACGCCGGCCACTGCCCCGACGGCCACGGCAAGGAAATCACCCGGCACGAGGCCCTTCGCCTCCTGGTCGACGGCATCGAGGCGTGTCCCTTTTGTGGGCCGGACCGTGAGCTCCGGATCGACGGCGCCGCATAGTCGGCGCAAGCGGGCACCGTCGCCACTCCGCAGCGCCGACCCAGGTGCACGGCGTGCAACGCGGGTGCAACACCCCGACTGCAACAGACCCCGCGTTGCGGCCCTGACCTGCCAAAACAGCTGCTCACGCAGCACGGCTGCGCTTGGGTACGTTGATTACGCTGGATCGCTGGCACCGGACGGTCGTCGGCTGGCTGGCGGGCCAGAGCCGCGAAAACGTCACCCGCCTGCTGCCATAGCTCGTAGGCGAAGCCGGGTGCCCGAGTGGCAGCTCGAAGGAGATCACCCGGCGCGAGCCGTCCGCCTCCTGGCCGACGGTACCGAGGCGTGTCCCTTCTGCGGGCCGGACCGTGAGCTCCGGGTTGACGGCACCGCATTCGGCGCCGCCGCCGTCAGTGAACGACCGGGTCCGGCTCAGCGGTAACCGCGGCCGACGACGCCTGCTGACTACATTGTTCCGGGTTCCTTACCGGCAAAGTGCCGTGCACGCTGGCGCCCTGTGCCATGTCGTGACGGCTCGAACTCCGGCCGCCAGTCCTCCGTGCTGCTGTCATGCTGGCGGCGGTCCCGTGGGCGGTGCCTGGTCCGCTGGCTGATCCAGTTGCTGTTGACGCCGGCGCTGCTCGTTGCGCAGGGCTTCCACCCGTTGGGTGAACCGGGCCAGTGCTTGCTGTTCCTGGCCGGGCGTGAACTCGCTGTACTCGCCGACGCCAAGGGTCACAGCGTTCGCCTCCTCCTCGATCGCGTCGGCGGTCTGCTGGAGAAAGTAGCTGCGCTCGCGAAACTTGTAGTACCCGTTGATCATCGATGCCACGGTGATCGCGAAACTAATGGAGAGCACGGCGAGGTTTTGCCAGGTCGGCTCCTTCGCGTCGAGGGCTGCGATGGTGGTGGTGCACGCCGACCCGACCATGACCAGGTTTTGCAGGCTGTTATGGGTCCGGCGGTACTTGCGCGAGTCCTGCTGATAGTTCTCGATGAGGGCCTGAACGTCCTCGCGGTACAGGGCACGTTGTTCGGCCAGGCCGGGACGGACGAGGGCGCTGAGGAAGCGCAGCTCGTCCCGGTGCTGATCGAGGTTCCCATCCATTTCGTCGAGAGAGCTGTCGACGGGGAGGGCATTGTTGGCCAGGAAGGCGGATATGAGAGCGATGAGGGCCAGCGCCCCGCAGATGATGTCCGGTTTCAGGAACCGCGACGGCTCCCACACGGCGACGCTCCAGGCACCGGCTCCGATCAGCAGGGCAAGTGCGACGAAGAAGGTCGTGTTCCGGACCCGTGTGAGTGTCTTCGCCCTGGCCAGCTGAGACTCGATGTCCCGGACCGTACGGGTGAGATCGAGCAGCTTCCGGCGCTCCTCGTCGTGTAGGGCTTGCTCGGCTGCCGACAAGCGGTATGGGCCGTCATCGTTGATATCTCGGGGCATGGGTCTGCGGGGCTCCTTGCGCTGCCGTTGGATCCGTGAAGGTGGGTACCGCCTACCGACGTGCCTGTCGTTCTTGGACGAGCTGCTGCCACCGGAGGCGGACAGCTTCGGGCCCGTCGAGCCAGGTCACGGCGGACGGAGCGGCCAGCGGCAGGCCGGCCATGTAGTGGGCGACGTGGGCGTAGTAGGCGTAGTCGCCCCGCTGGGCCAGCTCGTGCAGCCGGTGGATGACGGTGCGGACCTTGTCGTGTTCGCCGAGGACGGCGTGGTGCAGGGCGAGGGCGAGTTCAAAGACGGCTTCGGCCGAGGTGATCCCTGCTGCGTGGATCTCGGCGCGCAGCGCTCGGGCGCCCTCGAGGTCGGTGAGGGTGCCGGCTTCGCGGGCGAGGGCGGCGACTCTGAGGGTGAGAGCGGTGGCGCGCTGGTCGAGTCCGGCCAGGAGCTGCTCGGTGAGGGCGATTTCGTCGTTGGCCCGGGCGGGGTCGGTGAAGGCGTACGCGAGGGCGAGGTGGGACTGGGCGATGGCCTGCTCCCCGGTGTTGCCGTGCTGTTCGGCCTGGGTGCGGGCGGTGGCGAAGGCGGTGGCGGCCTGGTTCATGTCGCCGTGGGCGAAGTGGATGTCGCCGAGGACCCGGTTCCCGCGCCCGCGCCAGCCGAGGGCGCCGGCGGTGGACAGTGCTGTGGGGAAGTCGCCGGTGGCGCGGGCGAGGTGGGCGAGTCCGCGGGCAGCGTCGGGGGCGAGCCGGCCGCCGCCGTCGGCGACCAGGCGCATCCCGTCGTGGGAGGCGTCGTTCTGGCCGAGGTCGCGATACGCCTTGGCCCGGTAGTAGAGGGCCATCTCGGTGAGTTCGGCGGGCAGGAGGCCGGTGTCGATGATGCGGGTGAGCCGGGAGGCGGTCACGGACCGGTGCTCGTGCTGGCGCCGGGCCAGCGCGGCCAGGAGCTCGGCCAGGGCGTCTGCGGCGGTGGCGAGCTCGCCGTCCCCACTCTCGCGTGCCGGGAGCGGGAGGGGTTCCCACACGTAGTCGTCGGTGTAGGCCCAGGCGGCGTCGGTGAGCCAGCCCAGCTCGAGCCGGTGGTCGCGGGCCAGAGCGAGGCCCTGGCGAAGGCAGCCGACCAGCAGGCGCCGGTCCGGCCCGCTGCTGGTCTGCCACTGCGCGCCGAGCGCGGCCAGCGCGCGGGCGGCGGCCTGGTGCCAGTCGGTGTCGGTCCAGCGGTCGTCGGTGGCGTCGTCCGCGGTGCGCAGGGTGGAGCGGATCAGGGCGTGAAGGTGGTAGGGCCACAGCGCGAAGGCGTCGTGCCGGACGAAGGGCCGCTCCACCAGCCGGGCGGCCGCGGACAGGTGGGGCAGGCCCGCGGCTGCGGTGGCCAGGGGAAGGTCGAAGGCGTCCACCAGGCTGACCGCGCGCAGGAGGTGGCGTTCGTCGGGGGTGAGGTCGGCCAGGGTGCGGGTGAGCAGCGCGGGGAAGTCGGTCCCGAAGTCCGCGGGCGTGGGGGTGCGGCCGGCTCGGCGGAGCTCCAGGAAGCGCAGGACGGCGAGGTCGAGGTAGAGGGGCAGGCCGTGGGAGCGTTCGGCGATCACCGTGCGCAGGTCGGCGTCGATGAGGGGCTCGCCGTCGCGGGTCAGGCGCCGGGCGAGGTAGTCGGAGCAGTCCTCGGGGGAGAAGTCGCCGATGAGGACCTGGCGGCCGCTCTCGGTCGGGGTGCCGGCGGTGCGGGGGCCAGGTACGGCCTGTCCGACGAGTCCGGGCCAGGCGGTGGGGCCGGTCCAGTCGAGCTGGCCTTCCAGAGCTGGGTCGGCCCACTGCAGGCGGCCGCGGCCGGTGACGATGAAGAACGCTCCGGGCATCAGCCACACCAGGCGCTGCAGGAGCCGTTCGAGGTCGCGGTGCGTGCGGGTGCCGGTGTCCTCGAAGGTGTCCAGCAGGATGACCGGCACCGTGGCCTGGTCGGCGGGCAGCTGGGCGAGCTCCCAGGCCAGCAGGTGCGGGTAGTAGGAGAGCGCGTCGACGTCGGGCTCGACGTCCAGGAGGTCGGCCAGGCGGGCGCAGCCGGCCAAAGCCCGGACCGTCTGGCGGCGCTCGCGGATCGCGGTGGTCAGGGCGCCGGTGAGCTGGCCGATCGCGCTGCCGACGGTGCCGGGCAGGAGCAGGGCTTGGGCAACATCGCTGAGTGCGGACTGCATCTGCTGCGGCAGGTTCTTGCCGAACTTCGCGGCGAGGCCGCCGCGGCGCAGGTACTCCTCCAGTGATTCGCCGGGGTGCTGGTGCTCCCAGTAGCGGCGCAGCGCGATGTCGAAGGCGGGCAGCGGCCGGTTGAGGTGGGCGGCGAGGGCGAGACGGATGGTGAGGACGACGCGCTCGAAGTCAACGCCGGCGGACCGGGCGAGGTCGATCCGGACCGGCAGCAGGGTCGGTCGGGCGGGCCAGACGGGTTCACCCCAGCGGGCCGGGCGGCTCTCGGCGCCGGCGATTGCAGCCTCCAGGGTCCGCGACAGCGTGGTCTTCCCGATCCCCCCGACTCCGTGCATGACCAGGATGTTGTTCCGAGGGGCTTCCAGGTCCTCCACGGTGAAACCGGGGGCGGTGATGCGGGCCAGGTGTTCGCCGAGGGCGGCCTGGACGATCTGCCACTGCCCCTGCCGGTTCGTGAACGCCTCCGTCGCCGACACGCTCCGGTCGTTGGTACTGAACAACGCCCGCAGATCCCGCCCCGCCATGGCTCCCCCTGGTGATCGTCTCCTTGCTCCTCAACCTATGCCCGCCCAGCGCGCAGTGAAGGTGCGTCAGCAAGAATTGGCTGGTCAAGTACGTCAGCACGACCAAGGTGGTACGCCATGACCGGCCCCCTCACCCCCGAAGACCCCACATCCCAGCCGCTCCACCAGGCCGGCGGAGACGCAGAGCAGGCCGAGCGCACGGTGAAGGAGGTGATCCGCTGGTACAACGCCCGCCTCCGTGAGGCCCGTGACAGCGGCCTGGACGCCGAGACGGTTCAGGAGCTGCGGGGAGCGCGGGACCAGGCCGCGGACGATCTGGGCCGGCTTGAGGACGCCGACGACGACGAGACGGTGCAGATCGGCCTGGCCTACGCCGCCCGGCTCAAGGAGGTCACCGGTAGTTGATCCGTTGGCCACAGGCCTTAGACGTCATCTCACGTGGTGCGTTTGGCGAGCCGCTTGTAGCAGATCAGGGTGACGGCAAGGCTGAGGAAAGCGGCGAAGTGCCGACTCTTTCGTTCGTAGCGGACGGTCAGGCGCCGGTAGTTGAACAGCCAGGAGATGCTGCGTTCGACCTTCCAGCGGTAACGGCCCAAGCGTTCGCTCGACTCGATGCCACGTCGCGCGATCTTGGGCGTGATGTTCCGATTCCGCAACCAGTGGCGGATCTCTGGGTAGTCGTACCCCTTGTCTGCACGGAGTTTGGCGGGCCTGCGGCGTCGGGGCCCGCGCCGCGAGCGCACGGCGGGGACAGCCATGACCAGAGGCTTGAGAGCAAGGCTGTCATGGGTGTTCGCAGCAGAGACTGCGGTGACCAGCGGCAGGCCCTGGGCGTCAGTCAAGATGTGGAGCTTGGCGCCTGGTTTGCCCCGGTCGACCGGATTCGGCCCTACGAGCTGGCCCCCCTTTTTCGCTCTAACCGAGGCAGAGTCAACCAGGGCAGCGGACCAGTCGATCACGCCTGCGGCGCCCAGCCGGTCGAGGACTTCATTGTGGAGGCGCCGCCACAAGCCGGCTCTTGTCCAAGCGGCAAACCGGCGGTGAGCAGTGGCTGGGCTCACGCCGAAGCAGGGCGGCAAGCGACGCCAAGCACACGACGTGGTCAGCGCATACACGATCGCGCAGAACACTTTCCGGTCTGCCACCGGAGCTGTTCCGCCGCCCTGCCGACGCGGCTTGAACGGTGGTATCAGCGGCGCCGCAATCTCCCACAGCCCGTCAGGAACGAGATCGCGCTCAAGATCTACAGCCATGGTTGGCGATCATGACCAAAGGGGTTACGCCCGCTGCCGACCCGTCCGAGAGCGGCGGCTGCCCAGCCCGGTCTTCTAACCTGATCGCGTGATCGACTACGACGATTCCGGCCGCCCTGTGGTCCAGGTGGGAGACTCCGGACCCGCACGCCTACTGCTCTCGGAGCCGACCCGGCGGTACGAAGACGAACCAACGCTCGACTTCCTTGTCAGGGCCCGCGGGCCCTGGGGAAGTGTCGAGACCTCGGTGGAGACCTGGGACGGCGACGGCCTCGACACCTTCCTCGCCTCACTTGCCGAAGACTTCCGGGGCTGGGAGGGAGTGCGTACCTGGCACTCCCTCTGCTACGACCTGACCCTCTCAGCGGAACACCATTCTGGCGGCCATATCCGACTGACCTGGGGAATCCGTGACCGGGCACCCTCCGAGGAATGGCAGTTCGAGACCACCACGGTGCACGCGGCAGGAGAGGACATGCGCAACCTCGCCGCCGAAATCCACACGTTCATCGCGAGCCTCGCAGAGTAGCTGGACGAGCCCCAATGCCGAGCCCCACCACATGAGATGACGTCTTAACCGCTCCGAATAGAGATGTTCGGTCCAAGTGATCTGTCATCAACTTGTCCCCGGGCTGGCCCGGCGGCCGAACGTCCAGATCTCGACCCGACACAACAATAGCAAAGTGGCGCTATCCGCACGATAACCCTGCAGATAGCGCCACTTCAGCTCCGATATTCAGTTCACTACTGAACCTGGTCGCGCTCCCTTGGTGCCGTGGGCACCCAATCGGGATTAACTGTCACCTGTTTGGGGTCTGGCTCGAGCATTTTCAGGCGCCAGCCGCCCCTTCCGCCATTTCCATCGAGGCGGACGTTGATCGATTTAATTTGGCTAGTCTCGTGAAAGTACAGCACCACGGCTTGGCGATCGACGCCGGAGCCGTAGAAGTCAGCCGTGACTTTCCCTTGAGCCCCTTTTTGGAACTCATTTATCCAATTCGCAGCAGTTTTCTTCCGAGCAGTCTCTGTCGCGTCACTGCTCGAAAGGGCCTCAAGCCCCTCGGTGTCACCCTCGCCAAGTCTCCAGACTGCCTCCTGGACGACTTGCAACGAACCAGCCGATGGATGCCCCTGTACCCGTAGAGGCTCATGCCGTGCATAATCCTCGATATATCCAATGTCCCGATTTGAGGCGCCAACATCATGCCTCACAAAGCAGTACCCTGCGACACTCAGCAAGATAGCTACCGACACCAAGAGAATTATTACTCGCAGGGATTTCAATACCGAGCCTTCGGTCGAATGGCTATCGCACGCTCGATGGGCTCGTGAAGGATTTCATCGTAAGTGTGACGGATGTCTGCGAATGTCGTCCTATTTTTGCGCCCATGCTGCGCAACCTCAAAGTATAGGTCACTCGGGGGCTTGCCGACAGGTTGAGCTACAGATGTGATGACGGCTACGTGATTGAAGACTGGCTCCCCTACCCACTTAAAGAATATTATATCGCCAGGCCTAATGTCCGGACCCTTGGTTATCACCTCGGGCGATCGGTAGCCGAGGTGCCGCCTGAGGTTTTCTGCGCCAGACCATGTGCGGCTATTTTTGGGAACGAGCGGTGGACTCCAGGAGTTACGCCACCAGACTTTGTCGCTGGTATACCAGCCACCACCACGCATCTTCATTCCGCCGCCATGATAGAGGGCCTTGGAGATGAAGTTTGCACAGTCCTGGGGATAGTCAGCCTTAATATCGGCGTTGTTCCACGCCCATTGCGCAACGGCGCTGTTGTCAATCCCGGAGCCAAGATTAGCGGCTTTAGCGTCGAGTGCCGAAGGAGCGCTCAGTTCGCCTAGGGCGACTGCCGACAAATCCGGCCCAGTCTCCGTGGTAGTCAGCGTTTCCGCCGATGCCACCTCTAGCTGGCTTTCGGCTGCAGCCGTCTTGGAAAGTTTGATGCTGGCGGCAATGTCGTCGGATTCTGCGGTGAGTGTCGCAATTCCAGCCGCAACGGTAAAGCTGAAGCGCTTGTCGGTGAGGTCCTCAGTGCTGGTGTCCCCGGACGTGTCTAGATGCACTGTCTGGTTCTGCCGCACGGTAGCGCGTACCAGAACCTGTCCTGTGGTCGAGCCTGGGGAGATCTGCACCTCGGTGAGTTCAGAATCGGACTTGGTGTAGGTATAGCCGTCGCTCTTCGCTACTTCTCGGGTGTTGGCGAGTCCGGACCCTTGAGAGTTCAAGATAGCGCTGAAGACCTGGCCATGAGGGGATTCAGCGATGGCGTCGCCAGCCAGTGGGCTCTGGCCGGTAATGACTTTATTTCTAGCCTTAAGATATTCCACTACGTAGTCGCGATATGATGCAGCACCACCGGGAACTTCTGAGCCCTGCGTCAATGGCGATCGGGTTACTGGCCCGGTTCCAAAGAAGTTCTTGGGTGTGACCGACACGCGGTACGACTGCGACCTGTCGGGGGCAGAGAATACAGCGCGTAGCGTGGTTGTTTCTTTTTCCGCGAGGATGCTTCCGTCGGCTTTCTCGACCTTCACTACGTAGGACGGATCGGTGGCGGCGCCGAAGTCGATAGGATGGGACCAGGTGGCCACCAGGCCGGTATCGCCGGGAGTGGAGACCAGATCTGTCACTGCACCCGGAGCCATAGGAGCAAGGTACTCCACGATTAGTTCTGGCCGACGCGTAAGGTCACTGACGTCGCTTGCCCAGTAGGCAGCTCCTGCTGCTCCATCGGGGACGGTAATAGCGACCCCATGGTTATTTCCCTGTTCGAGCCAAGATTGGATCAGCGGTGCGAGGTCGAGATCCGAGACGAGAGCGTCAGATATGAATGCTTCTGTGTCAGCCGCAGCAAGGAGATCCTGACCGGTTCCGGTCTTGTTCCACGCGGAAGCAAGCTCCTGGAGCTTCAGCTTTTGCGGTGTGCACGTGCCAGATGCGCAGTCGGAACGGTTCAGGGAGAATTTTGCTGATGTGACGCGTGCTCCCTTCGGAATCCCGGAAAGGTCAGCCTTGATCCAGGTCGCGGCGGTTGCATTGCCTTGCTTGCCGATGATCAGCTGGTCACCTGCCAGCAGACACGAAGCTACGGAACACGCGGTGACTGCCGATTTTGTGTCCAGTGCCGCGTCTCGGATTACCAGCTTCTTGAGCGTGGCGGGCGGAGCAGGAGGCTGCTGCACACTTACCGGCAGGCTCTGATCAGCGGACCAGGGTGAACAACCGATTTTGCTACAGGCTCGTGCCTGCCATTTGTATGTGACGCCGTCCCTGAGCGCATTGTTCTCGAGTTGCAGTGCTGCACGGCTGCCGCTTTCCTTCCACACGGGTGCAACCTTCAGACCCGGAACGATCGTGCCTGCGGAGTCCTTGACTCGGAATTCGGCACTAACCCGGCGCTGCGCGGGGTCGGTGATGAGTGCGGAGAGGATGGGACCGGTGGATTGAACGGCGCCGGCCTGGAGGTTCTGCGGGGTGTCGGGCAGATACGCGACCCTAAGCCTGCTCCAGGGCGACCACCCGCTGTTGGAGTGTGTTCCGTCATCCGGCATGCTGCGGAACTGGTATGTGTGTCCGCGCTTGAGCAGTCCGGCTGGCACAGTGACCTCTGCAGGTGTGCCCGGGGCTACTGACGGAGATACCAAGTCGGTCCCGACCTGAGTGTTCGTGTCCGTGTCGAAGATCTGGAAGGTGCCGCTGACCTTGTCGCCATCCTGGTCAAGGAAGGTGTCGCGCAGGGTCGGTGTGGTGCCGGGCGTGAACCAGGTGCCTGTTGAGTCGGCGGAAAACGGTGGGCCGGCCTGTCGAGTCTTGCTGCCGTTTGCGTGAGTCGGCTGGTAGTTGTAGATCACGGTGAGCTTCGGCGGATTCGCCGAGGCATTGGCGGAGTTGAATCGCTTCCACTGGGCGACCGGCGTTTCCGAGGAAGCCCTCAGCCCCATGCTCGAGTAAGCCCACCTCTGGCTTGCCCAGTGCTGCACGAGGCTGGTGACGTCGGCGTTGGCCCAACCGTCCGGGTTGGAAGCGCAGCCAGGGTTTCCGTGGGTCTCGGTTGAAGTCGCGTACTTCGCGGCCATCCGCGGCTGGTTCGTCCAGCGCGAGGCGGTGGTGGGGCCGTCAGCACTCCACACCTCCCACGGCTGTGCGGTGCAGTCGGTGTTGCCGGAGTGGAAGTTCCACAAGCCCAGCTGCGCGTAGGTGATGGGCAAGTCCGCGAGGGGAGCGGTGTTCCAGGTGATGAAGGAGCGGGCGAGACGCGGGGTCCCGTTCGCGTTGGTCGTGCCGGGATTGCCAAGGTCAAGTTCGGTGTCGTTCGACCAGTCGACGGTCTCGCCCTGCTGGACGTAGGTGTCGAAGATGTTTCCCAGCATCGAGGTGGAGGGGTCCACGACGACGGGGTACTTCGTGCTGGGGTCGGCTAGGAACTTCGCGTCAGGGGTGACCACCAGGTCGACGACCCCCTTCTTCTGCACGACCTTCATCCCCACACGCACCCTGCGAGTGTGCTCGCCGGAGACGGGGTCGACCGTGGAGTCCCACATCACAGGCGCCGGCATGACTGACGTCTTGTGGCTCTTGCGATCGGTGAACAGCACACTGCCGTCAGCCTGCTGCTCTACCTTGAGGCCCTTGGCCGTAAGGGGCAGCGTGTACGAGTAGCCGTCTGCTGCGGGCCGCTGCTTGAGTTCCACGAACTGCTCGAAGCCGGTACGGGTCGCCTCAACGACCACGTCGCCGCCAGCGACGGCGTTCGTGTATTCGGCGCGAGTGCCCTTCAGCGTGGGCGCGGGAAGGGTTCCCTTCCATTGAAGGGTGATCTGCCGGTCCCCCTCGCCCAGGGTCACCAGATCCGTGCTGGAGTCAGAGGCGGCTGCCTTCGAAGCGGACTTGGCCGCCCGGGCAACTCCGCTGCCGAGCTTCAGGCCGTGTGGATGGGCCTTGGAAGCGATGGCACCATCGGCGCTGCGGGCCAGATTCACATCGACATCGCGCCAGACACGAGCCTTCTGGTCATAGAAGCGAATAGGGCCGGCAGACACATCGGTTGTGAGCGTGCCGTCCGGGTTGGCCCACGTCGTTGTGGTCTCCGAACGCTCGGTCACCGCCTCAACACGGCGGCCGCTCTCACGTGCTGCTACACGCGCACGAGAGATATCGGTAGCGAGGACTGCGCGGGCAGTCTCGATGCCAGCCTGTGCCGCTTGACCCTCGCCCAGCTCAGCGCCCGCTGTTGCCGCTGTGGCCGTGCCCTGAAGCAGTGTGCCCGCAACGAGCAGAGCTGCTCCGCTGGCTATCCAACGCGAGGCCCCCCCGGACCCCCACCATCCGCGATGATCCGCGGACATACGAGTTGTCATTATTCCTCGGTCTGTTGTCATGAGCACCAAGTGATCTAGGTGCGAACGGGCACCGTAACCTGCCGACACGAAGGTACAAGTACCGCGAATCGGCCAAAAACTGTGGAACAGCGCATTCAGTGATGTGCGTCACAGGACGGCATCTGAATTGCGCTGGATAACTCGACGGCACTCACTCAGACGCGCTGGCAGTAGATCGCAGATCACAGGCGGCCGGACCCTTCACAGCCCTGGCAGGCCAGCGATCGAGGCCCGCCCGCAGCAGGGGGAGCCGTCCAGGCGCGGGCCGGTACTCCACCGGCACCGCTTGCCACGCGGCGGGCATCAGCGGCTGCGCCCGGGCCGTGATATCGGCGATCTCCTCCCGCAGGCGGGGCAGCACCTGGTGCAGCGCCCGCTGGACGGAGTGGAAGCGGGCGGCCTCCCCGTCGGTGTACGGGCGGCGCCGGGCCGCAGCCAACGCCCAGGCCGCCCACCGGTCCCGGCCCAGCGCCCGGTGGTCGCCGTCGATCACACGCACCGCGCTGATGATCGGGTCGCCGGCCGCGGCCGCCACGATGTCGGCCGCCACCCGGCAGGCCCGCGCGTGCGCGGCCGGGGTGGGGAGCGCGGTGACGACGTCGAGCTCCAAGGCGCGGGCGTGGTTGACGAGGGTGCGCTGCCGACTGTCGGCGGCCCGTCCGGCCAGGGCCACGACCTCGATCCGGTAGCCGGCCCGGGCGAACCGGCCCGAGCTCACAGCGAAGTCGGCGGCGCTGGTGAAGTCCGCCTCGATGAGAAGGTCGCCGCGCCGTTCGCGGACGTACGCTTCGGCCTCGGCTTGCCAGTCCTCGGCATCCGGCCTCACCAGCTCGTCTGCGGTCCTCGGGGTGTCGTTGACCAGCTGGAAGTGATCCGGGTGATGGCCACGCAGCAGATCGGGATCCACCACCACGGTGCGCGGCCGCATCGCCCGGCGCAGCATCCGCCGCGCCTCCAGCTGACGCGCGCCCGGCTCGCCGACCAGATAGACGACCAGCGGGTCCGGGCGGAAGGTGGCCTTGCGCAGGAAGGTCGGGGCGATCAGCTCGTCGAAGGTCCACCGGTGCTGGTCCGGGCTGAGGCGGTGGTAACCGGTGCCCGGCGGGCCGGGAAGCGGGTGCGCGATGCGGCGGACCGGCTCGGCGGCCGCAGCCGCCCGCTCCGCATCGCGGGAGACGGCCAGCCGGCGGTCCGCGGGCAGGCGCTCGTCGTGGACCAGCACCTCGGCGCGCACCAGGTTCCGGCGGAAGATGCGGGTACGGGATGCGCTCCAGGGCCGTAACCGCTCCGTGCGTACCGTCGCGGTTGCGGCTGGCGGACGGCCCCAGGCGCCGTGGTCAGTGAGCTCGTTGTCGTACAGCGGCTCCAGCCCCCGGCGGACCACGGTCACCCGGTCCACCAGATGCTCCGCCTCGATCACCTCGAGCGAATCCAGCAGCCCATCGGCACAGCGGTCCTGGTTCTCCCAGGCGACGTACCGGCCTTCGGGGCCGAAGAACCGCTCCAGGACGCCGAGCTGGCTGTCCGCGTCGGCCACCGCCAGGACGACCAGCTCGATCCTGTAGCCGGCCGCCCGGTACAGGGCCGCCACCGCACGGGCCTCAGCCGGGTCGGCCAGCGCGAGCTCGACCACCACGTCCAGCCCGGCGGCGCGCGCGTACGCCTCGAGCTCCGCCTGCCACCAGCAGGTCACCGGCCGCACCCCGGCCCCGGCCGTCCGTACGTCCCGCTCCAGCAGCGTCTCGTACTTCCGGTGCGCGGTCTTGTAGAGGTCGCTGCCGATCCGGACCGCTCCTCCCCGGCGGCTCAGCACGCTGTGGATGACGCCGGCGGCCCGGGACTTGCCACTACCGGGTGGACCGGCGACGACCACGACAACCGGACGGTCCTGCGGGACCGCCCCGGCGGTCCACGTCGGCAGCAGGACGTCGGTCAGGACATGGCGGAGCTCCGTCTCGGACAGTCCCGTCGGCACCACGTGGTGCTCTGCCACCTCGCCCCTCCCCAACCCCAGGTACAAACCCAGGGTAAATCCATAGGAAAGCAAATGCCAAATCTGCGGGTAAAGAATGGTAGGATGGGTGGCGGAGGTGACGTATGCCCACCGAAGAAGAGCTGTTTGACGCCGTGGACGCACTGCTCGCGGGTGAACCCGAGATGCCGCCGCCGGCGGAACGGGCCCGCCTGCGCGAGGCGGCCGGGATCACCCAGGCCCGGCTCGCGCAGGCCCTGCAGACCACGACGCAGTCCATCAAGAACTGGGAGGCGGGCCGCAGCGAGCCGCGGCCGCCGCGTCGCCAGGCGTACCAGCGGCTGCTGGACGGCTGGATCGCGCAGTACGGCGCGCAGTCCCAGGCCACACCCGCCACGTTCACCGGCGCCGCTGCCGGTTCCTCACCCCAGGAACCGGCCGCACGTATCGAGCCGGCGGCGCCCGCGGCCACCAAGCCGACCGTCTCGTCGCGACGCCCGGGTGCGAAGAAGGCCGTCGCGAAGCCGGCGCCCGCGTCGGCCGCCGTCGACCCGCGGTTCGAGAACGGGCCGCTCGCCGTCCTCGACGTCGAGAACGGCCAGGTCGTCGCGTACTGCGTCGGCGGCTTGGTCCTGGACGTGCCCGCCAAGTCCCTGCCGTCCTTGGTCGACTGGACCCTCACCCACTCCAAGCTCGGCGCGCCCCGGCTGCACCCGCTCGGCAAGGACTCCGATCCGCTGATCGTGCTGACCGCGGCCGCTGCCGTCCGGTACGGGCTGCCCGAGAAGCTGAGCGATGAGGAGCGCCTGGCGGGCCGGCTGCCGGAGGGCCACAAGATCTGCAAGCAGCTGGCGAAGGCCGACTGGCAGCTCACCCAGCGCGGCTTCGGCCCCTGGGCTCGGATCTACCGTCCCGCCGAGTCCGGACAGCGGCGCTGCGTCCAGCTGTGCATCGTCCCCTGGGACGCGCTCGACGTCCGAGACTGGGGCGACAAGGACAAGGGCCTGCTGCCCGCCACGCTTCCGCCGGGGGAACTCGCTCGGGTCCTAGGCACGTTCGCGAGCCGGGTCCTCACCAGCTGGGGCCTCGCCCGTTTCCTCGGCGACCAGGACGAGGAGCGGGAGAGCGCCACCGGTGGGGGCGAGGTATGAAGAAGACCGCCGACCTCGGCCTCGGACACGAGCAACACCCGCTGCTGGATCGCCGAGTCCGCGACGTCGCCTCCGGCACTGAGGGCGAACTGATGGCCGTCGTCCTCGAGGAAGTCGCCACCCACACCGGACCGCGCTGGACCCGCCGCACCTAGATCCGCCCCGAGGCCGGCGGCCGCGAGCTGCCGACCGGTGCGTGACGCTCGCTCTCGACCTCAATGCGCCTGCTTCGGCCGCCCGGTGCCGACCCTGTTGAAGGTGTCGATCACCCAGCAGCCGACGGCCAGCACCCGATGAGGGACTGGCACATCAGAGCGGTGGTGCGTAACTCGGTGCGAAGAAGCGGCGGAAGCGCCTGTTACAGAGCCGTGAACCCATTCGGCGCACAGCACACGGCATGGCGCGAATGAACTGCTTATGTGGCTGAAACCTCCTTGCTTCGGCATCGGACGGGCTGCCCCACCTCCCGCCCCAACTTCGTCAACTGGACCTGACGCTTGCATCTTGCAAGGGAGAGTTACGGACATGTCCGCATTGAGCAACGTGAGTCCGAGGTTGTGGCGGTTAATGGTGGGTGCGGGCCAGAGTGTGGCTCCTCGGCAAGGACGCCGGGAACCGTACGGAGTCCGCCCGGCTTGCACGAGGCCGGGCCGGCCTGACTTTTCGAAGGAGTCGTCTCCATGTCTGCTTCTCCCGCCGCACGCCGTCTTCTCGCCGCGGTCCTCGCCGCCGGCGCCCTGGTCGGTGCGGCCGCCGTCCCGGCCGCCGCGCACGACGACGACCGGCGCGACCACCGTGGCCGGTACTCCTCGATTGTCATCGGCGACGTCCAGAACGAAAGCCACAGCCGCGGCCGCGGCCGCGACAACCGCGTCCTCAACCGCGAATGGGTTGAGGTGAAGAACACCGGCCGTCACTCCGTCGACCTGCGCGGCTTCACCCTCACCGACCGCGACGGCAACCGCTACCGCTTCCCCGGCTTCCGCCTCGACGGCCGCTCCAGCGTCAAGGTCCACACCGGCCACGGCCGCGACACCCACCACGACCTCTACCAGGACCGCCGCCACCAGATCTGGGACGAGCGCGACACCGCCACCCTCCGCGACGACCGCGGCCGGATCATCGACACCGAATCCTGGGGCGGCCGCAGCCACCACGGGCACCACGAGAACCACCACCGCTAACCCAAGCCGGCAGCCACACCATCGGGGACAGTGAACTGCCAGCACCAGCACCAGCAGCAACCGCGTGCCGCGGCCACCAGCCGCGGCACGCAACCCCCGACCACCTTGGGCGCCTGACCTGTCCGATCCGTCAGCCTGCACCCCACGTCTGTGGCACCCACGGGCGGCCTGCTACAGGCGGAGCCCCGAACATTCTGGAAGCAGCAGCGACACAACCGACCCCCGGGAGATTCCTTGTGGAGTTCTGGCAGTATTCCCCGTCCGAAGTGACCGCCCCTCAGCTGGACCTCGACCCCTACCGCTTCCCCGGCGCAGACACCGGCGAGCCCGCGGCCTGCGAGGCCTCGCCGCGCAGTCGCCCAGGTGATACGGACTGGCAACTACCTTCCTGCGGCGAACAGCATCCGCAGGCACACAGGCCGACATCCGACCCCCGCCTCGCCTGGTCGCTGCAGCCCGCAGACGAGCGACGGTTGGACCTGCAGGCGGCACTGACCACCGTCGGCATCCCACCACTCCCCGGTGACCTGGAAGCCATCCACACCCTGTCCTCACTCGACGACACAACCAACGCAGCTCTCGTACGGTGGATCACCACCAACCGCTGACCCCCGGTACTGCCCGTACTGAAAGCATCCGACGACTGACGGAGCTCGGGCGGCCGCAGTGAAAGTGGTAGACGGTCGGGGATCCGGCGTATCGTGACGCTGGTGGCCGCATGCAAGGACGCCCGTTAGCATCGCAGCCGTCCACACGCCGACTCGTGCCCAACCAGAAAGTCCGGCCATCACCGGCACCCCCACCCCGTAAGCCCAAAAGGCACCAGAGTCCCTCGGGTTGGACCGTAGGGCGAGTCGGGAGGCTGTTGCGATCTGGATGCCACAGCTGTACTGCGGCACGGGGGCATTCCACGGGATTCCCCCCTCGGCGGCTGCGGTGCCAGACGAGACCGTGGACGCGTGCATGGCCGCCAGCGGATCAGCGGTCGCCGGTGCGGGGCTGTGCTACTGGCGATGGGAGGCGACGATGATCCCGGCAACAGTGACGACGAGCGCGATGCCCGCGACGGCAACAGTCAGCGGTGTGGCCAGCCGAGGGTGAACGGCGGTGACGTACAGCAGCATCGCCCCGATCACGAGGATCAGGAGTCCGAGGACCAGGGCGAGCAGCAGCGTGACCGCACGCCCCGGGGAGCTGGTTGGTGAAGGTGGCTGTGGGGCGGTGGGGGTTCCGGTGTCGGGTGGGGTCGCAGTCGGCTCAGACACGGGTGTCCTTCGGGATGTGGGCATGCTGAGGTCGCACGCGGTGGGAGAGGTTCGGCGCGCGATCCGGGCGCTGTGGACTGGACGAATGGGTTCCGGCGGGAAAGCTTGGTACTGCGCGGCGTGGCGTCTGTTGCCCCTCGCACCGGTGCGGCCCGCCTACGTGAGGTGGGTCCGCTGCCGGGCGGGTCCAGGAGCGTCTGAGCGTCTTAGGTCTCGAAGACCATCAGCGGGTCGGGGAGCATCCGGGTGCCTGTGCTTGTCGAGTGGTGCTGGTGCAGGTCGGTGACGCGCTGGACGGTGTAGGCGTGGGGGAGGGCAAGTTGGGCGTCCCCAGGGCCGAGAGCCTGCGGTGGGGCCGCGGCGAAGAGGTAGAGCGCCTCGGTCGGTTCGGCCGCGAGGTGTGGTCCTGGGGCGGGGGAGTGGGAGGCCTTGCGAATCGCACTGGTGGTGACCAGCGGGGTGCGAAAGACACGACGCATCCGCTCGAAGGCAGCCTGGCTGATGACGTTGTTCCCCGTACCGGGCAGCTCCTTTGCAAGGTGGCCTGCTGGCCGGGGCAGCTTCGCGCCGGCCAGTAGGAGGGCGAGCAGGACGGGTACTGCCTTGTCCGCCAGTGTCTGGGTGGCCTGCTTCAGACGGTGGGCGCTGCTGTGGGGCAGGGACAGGGCCAGGGTGCCGGCCTCGGTGCCCACGGTGATGGGGACTGCCGCGCATACGGTGTGCGGGGAGTATTCGCGCAGGTCGAAGACCGGGTCGTTGGGTGTGATCCGGTCCAGGCGGTCGAAGAGCTTCTTCGGGCTGGTGATGGTGCGGTGGGTGAGGCGGGCTGCCTTGTGGCGGGTGAGGTGGTCGGCACGCGTGCGTGGGTCGAGCTGGGTCAGCAGGCACTTGCCGACAGCGCTGGCGTGCGCGGCTGATCGGAAGTCGACCCATTCGTTGACCGCGGGCGTGACAGGTCCGTCGGCCATCTGCGTAATGTGCACCTCGCCGTCGATGTAGCGGCCCAGGTAGACCGCGGCGCCCGCGCTGTCGCGGGCCAGGGCGAGGGTGTGCTGCAGTTGCAGGCTGGTGCCGTCGGGCGTGGCCAGGCGGGTGAGCGCGGGGCCGGGGAAGTAGACACGACGGTCCGCGATCTTAGTGGCGAACTCCTCCTCGACCAGCATGAGCATGATTCCGTCAAGCTGTCCTGTGGGGACGCCCGACTCCCTTGCCAATTGGGAGAAGGTCGCGCCCAGCGGGTGTCGCTCCAAGGTGGTCACCACCGTCTCGGCGGTGCGCGCCTGGAGCAGGGCGTCGCTCTGGTTGGCGCTGTGGGGGTTGTCGGGGTGTGGCAGGGTCAGCCACGGCCAGCGGGTGTCCGTCTCGGGAGTGGGCTTGTCCTCGGCCGGGGCTCCCGGCTCCTCGGTGCGGGCTGCGACGTAGGGCGGGACCTGTGGTTCGACGATGTCGTTTACCGCGTATGGCAGGGCCGGGCCAGCGACGGCGATGACGCCGAGGATGTCGTCGTCGAAGGCGTTGATGTGTGTCACGAGGGTGGGCGGCAGGGGCTTGCGGGCCTTGGTGTCGCTGTAGCTGCCCCACCAGCGTTGCGGGTCGAATGTCCTGGGGTCCAGCTGCTGTGCCCAGACCTGGGCGTCGTTGTACTCACCGTGGCGGGAGTGTTCCAGGAAGAGGCAGTACGTGGCCGTCTGGCTGCCGGCGGCGGCCGCGAACTGCCACCAGAACTGTGCTCCCTCATGTCCAAGGAGGTGCAGTAGGCAGGCGAAGACCAGCACGCCGTTCGCGTCGGTCGGGCCCTTGCTGACGAGGTCGTGCAGGGCGAGGCCGGTGCTGGGCCCGAAGACAGTTCGCAGGGACAGGGTCTTCAGGGCCCGGCGGGCTTCCTCGGCGTCGGCGGGCTGGTCGAAGCGGGGGTCGAGCCACGTCGACCTGAGGGGCGGGACTGCCGCGGTCTCCGGCCCTGGCTCGGGCAGGTCGGCGACCGCGCCTGTCCCCCCGGTGCGCAGGATGGAGTGGGCAGTGGTGCCCGAGCGGCGTAGAAGGCGCTGCTGGGCGGCGGCGATGTCGTAGGCGGCGAACCGGTTGGGGACCTGGGGCCGGACGTAGAGCCCCTTGAGGTACTCGGTGAATCGGTCCCTCATGCTCTGACCTTCCCGTCTTCGTTGGGGGAGTTGGTGGGGGCGCCGAGCAGGTGAAGGAGGCGGGCACGGGCCAGGCGTAGCTGGGAGCGGACGGTCCCTTCCTCGACGCCCATGACCAGGGCGGTGTCGCGGGTGCTGTAGTCCAGTCCGTAGTAGAGGATCACGGCGTCTCTCTGACGCTCGCTCAGCCTCCGGACGGCCGTATAGAAGTGGATAGTTCCGGCGAGGTACTCGAATGCGTCGGCCCCCCGCGTGAGGAATCCGTCGCTCTCGTTGAGGAAGGCCTCGAAGGCGGCGACGTCAGCAGGCTCGGGGCGGCGCCGACGGGCGCGCTGCTGATCGAAGATCCGGCTGTTGAGGACGGTCCACGCGTACTTGTGCAGGTGTTCCATTCCGAGCATCCGCTGCCAGTTGGCCAGGATGTAGTCGAGGGCCTTGTCGACGGCTTCCTCGGCGTCCGCGTCGGAGCCCAGTTTGATGTAGGCGACTCGCAGGTATGACTCGGTCATTGCCTCCTGGAAGGCCCAGTAGGACTTGCGTTCGGTATCGCCCCAGCCGTCCATCGGCTGACCCTTGAACGGGGGCCCGTAGGACTCCTCTGGGCCGCCGGGGTTGCCCGGCGCGCCCTGGGTCACCTGTCCACCTCACGGTGATCATGCGGCTTCGTGCGGGCGTGGCGAGCGGGGCCGGTCATGTCCGTGATTCCGATCCGAACGCCTGCGGCAAGCAAGCGCCTGCAGCTGCGTACGGCGTCGGGTCCGAAGACCCGCGCCAACGCGCTCTGAAGCACCGTCGCGGCGGTGATGTGCCGCACGTGCCCCTCCCGATAGTCGAAGGTGCGCCGTAGAGCCCCGCCCCGGCGCAGAGGCTTCATGCCTCCACCTATAGAGCGTCTGGGAGGCCCCGGAACGTGCAGTCAAAATTCGATCACTTCCGAAACCTCATTGCGCAATAGGAGGAACACAATCGTTCAGGGGACCCACAGGTCCTGCGCCCCGGTGCCCGACCCACCCCGACTCCGCGGGCTACACCGAGGAGCAACAGCTGCTGCTGGCCCGGCTGGAGCGCCGGCTGCGGCGGCTGACCGGCGTCGTAGTGACAGACGCGTTTTGGCAGAGCGTGGAGCGGGAGAACGTCGTGGCCGCGCGGATGGCCCTCAAGCGGGCCCACGAGCCGGTTTCGGGGTAGCTGCTGTGTCCGGGCGTGATTCGCGTGCGCTCTTCCCGCCGGATCTGGCCCGGCTGGAGGTGGTGGAGCGGCAGCTCCACGCGCTCCTCATCGAAGTCCGGACGCTGATCGCCGAGGCCCGCCGCGACCAGCGCCTCGCCGAGACCCCGCACCGGCCGGTGCACAAGGTCGAGTGGCGGATCCAGTACGGGATCGGGGCGGTGCGGCGGCCGGTGATGGTGCACGCCGGGGACTGCTCCATGGGCACGGCGCGGTCCCGCCCTGCCACCCGCGAGCAGGCCACCGAGGCCCTCACACAAGGGGTCGAGGCGTGCCCGATCTGCCGGGCCGACTCCGGGCTGGGGATGCTGGAAGCCTGATCCGAGCGAGCCTGTGATCCGGTTTACCGGCCACAAATGGGACGCAAGCGAGGCGGGTAGGTTCCCTAGTACGGGGTGTGGCCTGGCCAACCAGGCCGAGACGGGCCGCACCCCAGCCAGCACCTTTGCGGCGGGGCGCTCACTGGCACCTCGCGGTGAAAGTCGACGGCGGTGACGATCATGGCGCGTCCGGTGTGGTCGGGGGTCCTAAGCTTCGGCCTGGTCAGCCTCCCGGTGGGCCTCTACACGGCGACCGACAGCCACACGATCCGCTTCCATCAGCTGCAGCGCGGCACCGCCGACCGGATCCGCAACAAGCGGATCAACGAAAGGACGGGCAAGGAAGTCGCCCTCGACAACATCGTGAAGGGCTTCGACACCGGCGACGAGTACGTCCTGGTCGAACCCGCGGAGCTGGACGAGATCGCCCCCGGCCGCTCCCAGTCCCTGGACATCACCGGCTTCGTCGACCTCGAGCAGGTCGAGCCGATCTACTTCGACAAGACCTACTACCTCGGCCCGAGAGGCGAGGAGTACGCCAAGGCGTACTCCCTCCTGGTGAAGGCCCTGGCCAAGGCCAACCGTGCTGGCGTCGCCACCTTCGTCATGCGCGGCCGCGAGTACCTCGTCGCGCTCAAGGCCGACGACGACCTCGGCCTCCTGACCGTGCACACCCTCCACTGGGCGGACGAGATCCGAAACCCCCGCAAGGAAATCCCCGACCTTCCCGGCGCCACGAAGGTCTCAGAGCAGGAGATGAAGATGGCCGAGCAGCTGATCAGCGCCCTGGCCATGGACTGGGATCCCGAGACCTTCCGCGACACGTTCCAGGAAAAGGTCGCCGCGCTCATCGAGGCGAAGAAGGCCGGCAAGAGCGTCGAGAAGGCCGAGCCCCCGGCCAAGGCCACCAACGCCGTCGACCTCATGGAAGCCCTGCGCGCCAGCGTCGCGCGGGCACGCAGCCCCAAGGACACCGGCGAAAAGGCCACCACCGCGGCAAGTCCGCAGAGGAAGAAGGCCGCGCCCGCGAAGAAGCGCGTCACGTCCAAGGGCAAGTCGCTTCAGTCGCTGACCAAGGCCGAGCTCTACAAGAAGGCCGCGGCCGCGCACGTGCCCGGCCGCTCCACCATGACCCACGACCAGCTCGTCGCCGCCCTCACAGACACGGCAAGCAGTCGGTCCTGAGTCAGAGGAGGCCCAGCAGTGCATATGGGAACTCGCCCGGCCGGGCGTGAGGGCGTGGACGGGCTGCGACGCTGAGGCCGTTCCGGGCACGGCGCTCTCGCCCTCGGCCGGCACTAGGGATAGCCGCGATCCTGTGCGTCGCGGGGTGACGCACAGGACAACCCGGCGTTGTTCCGAGCATGAACGACATGCTGGACGTGCTCCTCGACGGCATCACCGAGCCGCGCCTGAAACTGATCAGCGAAGACGAGGCGAAGGCGCTGATGGTCTTCCTCGGGTTACTTGACGATGACAGGCAACCCGAGGACGTCCGTCAAGCCGCCGGGGAGATGCGCTTCCGCATCGGATCCCGCCTGGCGCTGCCCACGTAGGGAAGCGTGCCGGACGACTCCGACGTCGCCGACACCGACCTTTTCGACTGGCTCGACGGTAGGCCGGAGACCTGGGCCAAGTCCCCGCCGTAGGTCAGCTCGCCCGCTCGAATGCGAGGTTTGCGTTCGGGCAGTCGGCGGCGTACCGCAGCAGAGCCTCGCGCTCGGCCTGGTCGACGGCGAGGCCCCAGCGGTGCTTCGTGGCCACCCACTCGCCGATGTACCGGCAATGCACGGCGGGGGCGGGCATCCAGGTCGCCGGATCCTGGTCACTCTTCTGGCGGTTGGAGCGGGCCGTGACACCGACGAGGGTGACATCCGAGCCGAGGTCGTTGGCGTAACGGCGGCGGCGCTCGGTCGTCCAGCCGTAGCCACCGGAATCGTGGACTTCGGCGAGCGGAATCATGTGGTCAATGTCGATCCCTGCCGGGCCTTGGACAAGGACGTCGTCGTAGTACGAGTGCCAGACGCCCCCGGTGAGCGTGCAGTTCGCGCCGACTGTCGGCGCCTCGATCGCCTCCGCGATCAGTACGTCCGACCTCGCCGGGCAGCCGTTCTTGTCGTCGTCTTTCCAGTGTGGGTAGAGCTCGCGCTTGTAGCCGTCGCGGATCTCCTCGGCGATCGGCAGGGAGGTGATGGCCTCCATGAGGGTGTATTCGTCGGCGTGGGCGGCGGTGGCCGGGGCCAGGACGGCGAAGGCCAGGGCGGTGGCGGCGAGGCCGCGGCGAAGGTTCGTGATCACCGCCCGGTGATAGCGCGTCCGTAAGCCCCGGCTCGACCCCGCAGCACGACATCCACTCCGGTGGGGGAGCGGATTCACCGGAAAACCGATCAAGCAGCTGCGCGACTCGGCGGCACGACCTGTCGGGCTCTACTTCGCTGAGAAGAAGATGGAGTGCGGCTACGCAGGCGACACCGTCCATGTCCGCGCCCGTTGCCCGAGGAACCCATCGCCCAGCGAGCTCGCTGCCCTGACCCTGCGTTTCGAAGAGGTCGCGGAGAAGCGCGACGGAGTTCGGGATCATCAAGTCCGACCTCACGCTCGGTCCTGGGTGCTGAAGAGGCGCGCCGGGCGCTGGTCGAAGGCGTACCTATCTGCATCCACTGCCGGTCGGACGTCGCCCTCGGAATGTTGGAGTAACCCGGCAGCGGCATCGCATCGCGAGTCGCTCAGGGCCAGGTCTGCCGGCGTTCATCGGTGTGAGAGCCCGGCGAAGAGGAAGAGGGCAAGAAGGCCGAAGATCACCAGCAGGCAGCCGTTGAACATGATCCGCAACTTGCTTGACGGGCATCCACAGCCGGGCCTCTCATTGGCCCATGAACGAGGAACAGCTCAGGCAGGACGCCGAAGCACTGGCCACGCGCATCGTCCGGAACGTTCCCAAAGACCTCCGTCGAAGCGAGAGGCGACGCAGTCAGTTCCGAAGCGGACTCCGACGGCACTGGGGACGCAGCCTCGACCTCTATTCTCTGACGCTGAACCACGCCCATGAACTAGGCGCCGCGATCAACCAGCACGCACCACGGCCGCGCGACCCGCTCACCGACGTATTGACACAGATCCACGCTCGAGCCTGCCGAGCCGCCGACGAAGTCCACTGCCTGCTGGAAGCCGGCCACGGTCACGGAGCACTGAAACCCGCCCGGCTCCTGTACGAACTCGCCGTGGTTGCGTACGTCCTGGGCAACTACAGCCGCCAAGCCCAGTACGGCGACCTGGTCGACCGCTACCTCGCGCACCACGACAGCGTCGCATTCAAGTCGATGGAGACCTACCAGAAGCACGTCGAAGCCCTGGGGCAGCACCCCTTCTCCGACGAGGAAGTAGCCGAGGCCCGGCAAGCCGCGGAGAACGCCAAGCAGCAGTTCGGCAAGAGCATCGGAAGACAGTTCGGATGGGCAGACCCGTTGCCCGGTGAGAGGCAGAAGAACACCGAGGACCTGGCGAAACTCGCGGGCATCGCCCACCTCCACCCCTACTTCGAATGGGCCTCCGCAGAAACCCATGCCGGAGCCCAGGGCATCGCCATGAACACCGTCGGCACCCGCAGCGGACCCGTGCTAAGAGCAGGTCCGAGCGTCGAGGGAATCCCCGAGCCGGCCAGCCTCGCCCTTCTCTGCCTGTACCACTGCACGATCGCGCTCGGCGTTCATGGGCCACAACTGGCGGAGCCGGTTCTGATGCACCTCATGGTGGTGGAGGAGCTGCGGAAGAGGACAGACGCGGCGCTGGGGGCCGCCCACCTCAAAGCCGAACGCCGACCTCTGATCGCGACGAACTGAGGAGCAAAGACGCCAAGGCCCCAGGACACGGGAGGACCAACGGCGAGCGGCGCCTCGACGCAGGGGCGGGTGGCGCCGCGACCGTTAGCGGCACCGTCTACGCTCGCTCCGGTGAGTACCGCCGACCCCCGCGCGATCCTCGAAGCCTGGCTCGCCGGCCGCTACGTCCGCGCCGACGGCCAGCCCGTAGCCGGGCGCGCCTGGGACCTGGACACCAAGTACCGCTACCGCGCCGCCCTGGCCCACTGGCCCGTCCACCCGCCCGTCCAGGCACCGTACGACCAGTCCTGGTTCACCTACATCGGCCTCCGCATCTGGGAGGTCACCGCCCATAACGTCCGGAACTGGACGAGCGACCTCAAGAACCAGGACGGCATCGCCATGAGCGGCGCCGCCCGCGCCGCCTCCGCCATCCGCTCCTACTACGCCCACTGCGAGGACGCCCTCGGCGCCACCTCTTGGAGGCTGCCCCCGCGCTCCCGACTGGTCGGGATCGTCCCCACCACCAACCAGCCAACCCTGACCCGCGACCAGATGGAGGCTCTGCGCTCCGCCGCCGACATGTACCGCGGCCCGATGCCCGAACGCGCCCGCCTCGCCGTCTACCTCACCCTCGCCGGCCTGCGCCCAGGGCAGTCGATCGGCCTCTCCCTGCTCCAGATCCAGCAGGACAACCAGCACCACCCCACCTGGCGCCTCCCCGCAAAGAACAACTCCGCCTCCGCCGTCGCAGCACCCGCCCCCATCCCCCTCCCCGTCGTCTGGGTCCTCGACGACTACCTTGCCGTCCGCACCTGGCGGGCTCCCCACTCCACCGAGACCACCGGCCCCGTCCTCGCCTCCCGCCTCGGCCGCGTCCTGGCCGAGACCGCAGCCTCTCTCTCAGCCGACGCCATCGTCCACTCCCCATCCCCCTTCGCATGACCCGCTGATCCACCCAGGACTGGCCCCCAGATGAGGAGCCGTTGTAGCCACCCCGAGGGTCTCGACGCGGTTCTCGTACTCGCGGGGAAGTCTCGGTAGGTGACGGCTTTCCGCGAGGCCCTGTGGAGGAATGACCGCGGCTGCGATGCTGTCCTCCTCCGACAGCGTCTCGCGGACGCCAACTCAGCTGGAGGGAGCCGCTGATGCCGGTCTTGGAAGGGTGTCTTTGGGGCCTGTTAGGCGCGGCGCTCATTGAGGGCCTGGACCTCTATACCGCAATCCACACCACCGACGGCTGGCCCTGGAAGAAGAAGGGTGAGCCGGCGTTCGCACCGTATGCCGTCGCCGTGATCATCAGGCTGGGTGTGGGGATGGGGCTGACCGCAGCCTTCGCCGCCTCAGGACAGGTGGCCGGGCCCCTCGCGGCCCTCACCATAGGGATTGCCGCTCCCAAGATCCTGCAGCAACTGGCGAAGCAAGGGCTCTCACACCCAGTGGTTACCGCCCCACCCATAGAGCCTGCCGCCGTACCGGCACCCGCTGCTTCCTCTCAACAGCTGGCGGCTCCGGAGATGACGACGAACCAGGGAGGGCAGATCGGTGCGCTCTGACTCCTTCGCGTCCCAGGTGCTGGGGAACATCGCCCGGACGGCTCCACCGTTCGCAGAACGTCAGTTCCGTCAGGCTGAGAACCGCACTGCCCCTGAAGCGGAGCCTCGATCCTTCTTCTCCTGGCTACGCCATGCTCTGGCCTACGAGCCGCTGCACGACGACTCGCCAGGCCGAGACGCGATGCGTGTCCGACATGACGAGGAAGCGACCCAGCCTCGGCGGACATTCCCCCGGGTGCCGACACAGCACGGCCACCAGAGCGAGACGGGTCCCGTTCAGCCCGAAGACCACGGCCTTCGGGAGCACCAGGCGCAGGAGCCGGTTGACCAGCCGACCACGACCGCAGCGCCGGAGTCGCACGCCGACCTGCATCAGCAACTCGATCAAGCAGAACGTCAGCGCGTCACGACCGTTCACCAGATGGCAGACATGGAAAACCTGGCATCCGCGGCGTCGGCACGAGAAGTCAGTTCGGACCAAGAGACAAGGGGCCGAGTACGGCTGGTCCTCGAACTCCTCCGGACTACGGACCTCAATAGCCTTGACCCGTCCGACCCTCTGTACGTGCAGTATCTGGGCGAACTGATCGCGCTCCGGGAAACCCTGGAGACCGTCTTGGGCCGCTCCCAGCTCGTCCTCTCATCTCAGCGCCGTAACCCGCGTTCCGTACCTGCCGATGCTGATCTGTCCGATGAGCAGTCCCCGGATCAGCCGACTACCCACCGGTCTTCGTCCGCCCGTTCGAGCAAGGCGCAGGAACTGCTCGAGGGTGTGGTGTTCCTCACCGTGGCCGAAGTTGCCTCGGTGATGCGCGTCTCGAAGATGACCGTCCACCGCCTCGTGCACAACGGCCACCTTCCGGCGATCAGGGTTGGCCGCTCGTTCCGTGTCCCCGAAGGCGCCGTTCACGCACTCCTCCGGGAGCAGGCGGAAGCACTCGCCTCCTCCCCAAAGCCACGAGATGGACAGTAGGGACCGGGCCTGGCCTCGTCGCATTCGCTGAAGGGTGCCGGCCGCTGACCCTACCCTCGTACAGCGGCTTGTCATCGACCCCGGGCGGGCGGGACGATTGACCGGCCCCGCCGGCTGTGCACGGGCCCGAGCACCGACCCCCATCTCTCCGGCTCTGGGGGCACTGCAGGCAGCGGGTGGGAGGGGATCGCGTCGTAGGCGACGCACCGGTACGGCTGGAGGACCTCGGCGGTCACCCACGTGGTGAAACCGACCAGCTCGACGCCGCCGCCACAGCCGCCTGCCGCCTGCCACAGGGACGCCGCGATCTTGAACTTTCAGATCCCCCGGCCATCGAGCTCGATCTGCTGCCGCTCGAGAAGGGATGCTGGTAAGAAGCACGTCACCGATCCTGCTGGCTTATTCCGTGCCCGGCGCGGCTGGCGGCTCGTTGATCGGGACAGCAGCGGCCGGTCTTGGCGTTCCCGGTCGCGGGTGGGGTGTGGGATGTCGATGCGGCCGAGGCCGTGGCCGAAGGTGCCTGAGCTGACCGCGCAGGTGGCGCGGGCGGTGGCGGCACGGGGCCCGTACCCGTTGGCGATGCGGGTCCGTGACGAGCTGGGCGAGTTGTTCGCGGACGCCGAGTTCGCCGAGGCGTTCCGATCCAGAGGGAGGCCGGGCTGGTCACCAGGCCAGCTGGCGCTGGTGACGGTGTTGCAGTTCGCCGAGAACCTCACCGACCGGGCGGCAGCGCATCGGGTGCGATACGGCATGGACCTGAAATACGCGCTCGGCCTGGAGCTGGATGATCCCGGGTTCGACGCCTCGGTGCTGTCCGAGTTCCGCACGCGACTGGTCGAGCACGGCATGGAGGAGACGGTGCTCGACCTGCTGCTGACCGCCCCCAAGGACCGGGGCCTGGTGAAGGCCGGAGGCAGGCAGCGCACCGACTCCACCCGCGTGCTGGCGGCAGTACGCGATCTGAACAGGCTGGAGCTGGCCGGGGAGACGCTGCGGGCCACGCTGGAGGCGCTGGCCTGCGCGGCCCCGGACTGGCTGGCCCAGGCGGTGCCCATTCGGGAATGGGCCGAACGCTACGGTCCGCGGACTCACTCCTGGCATCCGCCGGCTTCCACGAGCAAGCGCGAGGAGATGGCCCTGGTCTACGGCCGGGACGGGTTCGCGCTGCTGGAGGCGGTGCACGCCCCTGATGCCCCGGCCTGGCTGCGCGAACTCCCAGCGGTGCAGGTCCTGCGCACGATGTGGGTGCAGAACTACCACCGCACCGTGACCGAGGCCGGAGCGGAGGTGAAGCGGCGGGAGAGCAAAGACCTCCCGCCCGGCAGGCTGCGGCTGGCTTCTCCGTACGACACTGACGCGCGCTACGGCCTCAAACAGGGCTCCTGGTGGACCGGCTACAAGATCCACATCAGTGAGTCCTGCGACGAACCCGACGACCAGGACCCGGCTGCCGGAGGCCAGGCGCTAATCCCCGGAGCCGACGGACCGCCACCCCGCTTGATCACCAGCATCGCGACCACCGACGCGACAGTGACCGACGCGGAAATGACCGAACCGGTCCATCACATCCTCGCTGCCCGCGATCTCCTGCCCGCCGAGCATTTCCTCGACTCCGGATACGCCTCCGCCGAGCTGATTGTGGGCATGAAGAAGAACTTCGGGGTCACCCTGGTCACTCCGGTCCTGATGAACAGCTCACCCCAAGCACGTGCCGGCACCGGGTTCGACCGCACCGCGTTCACCATCGACTGGGACAAGAGGCAGGCCACTTGCCCGCGCGGAGAGACCAGCACCTGGTGGAGCCCCGCCAACCTGCGCGGCACCAAGGCTATCGTCATCAAGTTCGACAAGGAGACATGCCGCCCCTGCCCGGTGCGCGACCAGTGCACCCGCTCGAAGACCGGCGGCCGGACCCTCTCCCTGCAACCCCGCGAGCTGCAAGAAGTCCTCGACCACGCCCGCCTCCAGCAGGGCGACGAGCAGTGGCGAGCCAAGTACGCAACCCGCGCGGGCATCGAGGGAACCATCCACCAGGCCGTCGCGGTCACCGGAATGAGACGTGCCCGCTACCTCGGTCTCCAGAAGACCCACCTGGAGCACGTCTTCTCGGCCGTTGCACTCAACCTCATTCGCCTCGACGCCTGGTGGAATGGCCACCCGCTCGACCGAACCCGCGTCAGCCACCTTGCCCGACTCGACCTCTCCCTCGCCGCGTGACCGAATGAAGCCGGCAGGATCGGTGACACGGTGCTTACCGGCACCCCGACTCGCGGGAGGGCACCGCTGTCCATTAGCAGATCGGCGGATTGGCTGGGTGCCTCAGCCAAAGAGCCACCAGACAAAGCGGGAGGCCCACATCTGCAACCAGCTCAGGCCAAGGATGAACGCAGCAGAGGCGGCGAACACGAAGCCACGTCGCAGCAGGACGCTGAGCTTGGTCAGGCCCTCTTCGAAACCCGGCGCCCATGGGTCCGGGGCAAGCCGTCGTACGCTCCACACCCACAAGCCTGCGAGAAGACCGAAGGTGCCACCCAACGCAGCCCAATCCTCAACGGCGTCGTCAGTCGGGATCCAAATCCAGGCCGTTACCGCGAAGCCAAGACCGGCCAGTGTCAGGCCTCCGGTCTCACCGGCCAGCTCAGAAAGCGACGTGTGCGCGGCGACGAGCCGCTGGGGCGTCCGGCCACGCACCGTTTGCCAAACGTCGATCGCTGGGCCCAATGTGCTCGTGCCATACGCCATGGCCAAGACGAAGTCCCAGTAGGAACGCGACATCGCAAGCTCCCCGATACTTTCCGAGGCACAGGATGTCGTAGGGGGATCTTCACTACCAGGCGCCACACACAGTTCTGGCCCGCCCGCACCCGGGCAGTTCATAGTGTGGCGCCATGAGATCCCCGACCAACACGGCGCTGGTGTCCTACGGCCTCGGGGAACAACGAAGAGCCATTAGCGCTAAGTGAATGATCTTGAAGTCGGCGTTTCTGCGACGTCGTCCTCGGTCGGCCACGTCGGGAGGGTGCCGCGGTGCGGTTCGGCGGTGGAGCGAGCCGCCAACCCGCCGGGCACGGAATAAGCCAGCAGGATCGTCACCAGCCGCAAACGGCTCCCTGCCTGCCCCGGGGCAGCTCGGGCGACACCGAATAGGCGCCGTCCGGTCGATTCGGTGCCACGGTGATGACAGTCATCCGATCGACCGGACAAGCCCTGGCCGACCGCCACTGCCCCGCCCGGACACCTGGGGGATGGGTCCCTCGTCGGGGGTGGTTTCCGGGGCCCGGCCGTGTCGCCGCCGCCTGCGGTACCGGCTTTGACCGGCCATGAACACCATCAAGCACGCTGCGGTGGCAGCACTGGTCGTGGTCGCTGCGGCGGCACCGGCCGCCACCGCGACCACGGCTGCGCCGGTCTACAAATGCGCCAGCAGCACGAACGACATTGACGACACCAGCTATGACGGGCCGTGGCCCGACAACTGGAAGATCACGGTGAAGCGTGCGCGGCCGGGTCTGGGAGCACGGTCTACGCCTACGCCGAGGCTCGGTGGGACGGTCCCGGTTTCTATCCGGTGGACGATTCGACGATCTTCGACGTGGCCAAGCTCTGGCGGGCGAGTAGGAGTGGGGTCCGCCGGTCGTCTGGAAGGGCGCCTGACTGCCTCATCCGGGTGGAATCTTTCCTCCTGTTCAGGGATCGGTGCTGGTCACATGGGGTGAAAGGTCCGCGTGGCTCGTTTCCCGGCACCGGGTGGGAGGCGTTGATGGGGACGTGAGTACCTCAATCACCTCCCCGATACTGTCCGCCGCTCTCGCGCCCCTGACTCCTCCCACCGTGCACGACTCGGGCGCGGACACCGCGCCCGGCGTCATAGTCGTCCACTCCTGCACCACCCTTGGCACCACGCTGGTCGTCCGCCTCAGCGGAGAGATCGACCACTGCAGCGCCACCCCGCTGCGGGCGCTCCTAGCCTCCGCGGCCGATGCCGGCTACACCGGCCTCGTACTGGACACCGAGCGGGTCACCTTCGCCGACTCCGGCTTCCTCGCCGTCCTCGACTGGTGGCTCCGGAACGGACGCCGCCTCAGGCTCGCGAACTGCTCCCGGTCCGTGAAGCGCCTCCTGCACGCTGCCGCCGCAGCGACACAGGAGCAGGCCCAGGTTGTCTCACTGACGGCGGCGACGTCATGATGTTCATACTCCTGACCTGCACCCCGATACTCGCGGCGTTCCTCCTACTGCACTGGGAACCCCGAGAGCCGTAGTCTGCCCAGCCGCCTGGGCGCACACCTCGCAGGAACCTGATCCACTGCCCCCTGGCGCCCCCGTTCCTCGGCGCGATGGCATAACTGAGGACAAGGGGTGGGCCTGCGATGGTCGCGGGCCTACCCCCTTGTCCTGCCTCGTCCTCGAATGCGGAAACCTGCCCTCTCCTGCCTCGAACCGCCTTGGCCGTCACCAGCGACGAAAATCAGCAAAGGCAGTGGGCCGGGCGCAGGCCGGCGGTCAGCCGAAGCTCCGCCTGCGGTCCCCGGCCTGCTGCGGTGGAATGCTGTGCAGCCGGAGGGAAGGACGTCTGCTCGGGCCGGTCCCTCGACCACACCAGCCGGGCAGCAGCGGGTACCGGCGGTGAGGCGTAATCACGATCTGGGAGGGGCGAAGGTGACTGACGCCAGATTGCGAGCCGTTGGCCCCCGCGTCTCCCATGCCATGCGCGACCTGATCAGCGCGCGGGACTGGCTGACGGTGTTCATCCAGCCCGCAACGCGGTCGAGTACCTGTGGGCCCACGTCAAGCAGCCTCGCGAACCTCGCCCACGTCGCACTTGACCGACTCGAAGCCCTCGTGCACAACCGGCTCAAACGCCTGCAGTCTCGATCCACGATCCTCGGGGTGTCCTCACGATGTCGGGCCGCGTCCGGAGATGTCGGTGCCGGGCGTAGGACGGATAGGCCGCGGACTGGATGCGCGGTGTAGCCGACGGGACGGTGTGCCGCGTCTGCGGTACCGGGGACGGGCGGGACGCGGGATAATCGGGTCCATGGTCATGTTCTCCTCCAGCAGCGCGGCGCCTTCGGCGGCCGAGGTGCTGCACGCCCGATACGCGGGCCGGCTGCCCGCCTCGCTGGAGAAACTCGCAGGTCCGCGGCACGGCGTGGTCGAGCTGCCCCTGCACGTGGCCTGGTCCGGACTGCGCGCCTACGACCTGGACCGCCCCCGCCTGCGGATGGGCCTGTACCGCACTGTCCTGGCCGAAGGGCAGCACGAGGACCTCGTGACTCTGCTGAATCGCGACCTCCTCCTGGCGCAGTGGCCCGTCCTGCGCACGCTGGTCAGCCGGCACGTACGGCAGGTCTGGGAGGAAGCCTTCCCCGAGCTGGCGACCGCGGGGTCCGCCGCAGCGTGAAACTGGGCGACCTGCACCGGCGGCTCCTGGCCGCCGTCCTCGACATCGGCGCCCCGTACCCCCTCGTGATCACGGGCGGGTACGCCGTCCAGGCCCACGGCCTCGTCGAACGGCTCAGCCAGGACCTCGACGTCGCCACCGAGAACCCGGCCCCCATGGGGGAGATCATCGCGAGCCTCGAGCAGGGTCTGGCCGCACGGGGCTGGCACGTGCGCGTGATCGACGTGGACGCACTCTCGGCCCGCCTGATGGCCGCCGACCCCGACACCGGCGAGGAGTGTGAGGTGGACGTCCTCAAAGAACACTTCTGGACGCCGCCCGCCCAGACCGAGTACGGGCCGGTCCTCGCCTTCGACTCCGTCATCGGCACCAAGGTCCGCGCCCTCGCTGACCGCGGCGCCGTCCGCGACCTCATCGACGTGCACGCGGCCTCCCGCCACCGAACCACCAACGAGCTGGAGCGCCTCGGCGAGCGGCATGGCCGCGACGAGTTCCGCCTCCACGACCTCCGTGACCGCCTCGCAGGAGCGGACTGGGCCGACGACGAGGAATTCGCCGCCTACGGCCTCACCGAGGAGGAGACGGCCGAGCTGCGCGCCTGGGCTCAGGGCTGGGTGAGCGACCTCGAAGAGCGCCTGCACGACCACGAGCATGAGCGCGATGGCCAGGAGGACGAAGCCTGACGCGCTGGGCGAGCCGGACGGGGCATGAGCTCTTGCCGCAAGATCATCGGCGGGAGCGCAGGCTCTAACTCAGCTCCGCCGTCTTCGGAAGTACGGGTTCGGGGGCACACGTCTGAGGTGCGGAGAACCGCGTGCTCCGTCCTGCCCAGACGTATCTGGTACAGGACATCTGTTGTCCCGGATTGCCGCTTCCTACGCGCCCCTGGAGAGCGGAGCAGTCGTCTCTCGAGCTCTTCGCAGCGAAGATGGCCATGAAGCGCACGTCGGGCACGGCGAAAGGCGGTCCCCGAAAAGGAAGCCTTCACGCAGCACGTGAGCGGCGCTCGTCAGTCGAAGTACATGACGGCGATCCGTCGGCCGTGTTCATCCTCCTTGCCGGTGAGCTGATAGCTGTAGCCGCCGTCCGCGCCTTGGACTTCGCCGTGGGTTCGGGCCAGTCATGGTGCGGCCGTGGCCCGGTCCGCCGCTCAGCACGATCTTCATGGCGTGCACCGTAGGGCATGGGCCTGGCTTATGTCCCGGGCTGGTCTGATTGCGGGACGTACGCCGCGGCGGGTCGGGACCCATCATCACTCAATCAGGTTCCCAAAAGCCTCAAAAGAGGCAGGGGTAGACGGGAGGCAGGATGAGTTGAAGCATAATGACACCATGAACGATCTAGCGCCGTGGGACTTGTCGAACCTGCACCGCTTCCTGGTTGGATGGTACGGAGACCCCACATTCCCGGCCATAAAGCGCGAATTTCCCCCCCTAGCGCCTGAAATTCTCGTAAAGTGGCACGATATCTCCAGCGAGTGGGGAGATGTCATCACGCCTCAAAACTATGCAATTCCGCTGTCGGAACTGGAAGCTGAAGGCGACTACGTTCCATTTTGGTCTGAGTCGCAAGGTGGATGGACTTGGTCCTTCCGTCTGGGAGACCCGGATCAGCGAGTATATGAAAGAGATGAGGGTGGAGAGGGCAGCGGCTGGGTCGCTACAGATGACCGCCTCTTGGAGTTTTTGATCCATGCCACGGTTCTAGAGGCAATTCTCGGGGCAAAGGAGATGAGGGTGGCGGGCGGGGTCGCCCTGAAGGACGTTCTGTCGCAGGCGGACAGGAAAGAGGTTCAATTCTCTGAATGGAACTGGCCTGCTCCCGGATCGCGCATTCTTATGGGTGAGCGCTGGCTTGCGCTAGTCCATCCCGATCTAGACGCACATGAAGTCACCGTCGCGGCAAATAGGCCAGAGGATTTGGCGTGGGTTGACGGAATTTCGAGTGCCGGATGGCAATCTTACACACTTGAAGACCACTCGACCGATGACCCTTTGCCGTGGTAGTAATTTCAGAGGGCCGATGGCCAGCATCTGCTGACCATCGGCCCTTATCTAATTACTTGCCAACAAACTTCTCAGTCTTTCTTGGAGATATGACGATCATCTCGACCCCCTTTGGGAGCATAGTCGGGAGCGTTCGACTGCACGTCGGGCAAGTACCGGTCGGGTAGTCGATGTACAGAACTGCCTTCCTGACGCCAGGGTTCACGCGCATGAAGGCTGCGGCATGGGCTTCCACGTGGTCGAAGTTCGCCTTCACTCTGCCGGGAACATTAGGCACCAGATGTGATTGCCCATCGGGTCCACTCAGCATCGGAATCTGTTCATTCCCGAGATCGAGAATCCCAGCAGTTCGGCGGTCTCGATCCTTGGGTAGAAGATCCTTGATGAGGGGGCCAAGGTTCCTGGGCGTACGGCCGATGGGTCCTTCTTTATGGGCCAGGACCGTACCGAGAATACCGACTCCGACGAAGGTCGCAGAGTTCGTGTCGACGCCATTTTCAAGCAGCCAGTGATCGAATTCACCGCCATAGTCACATCCAGGTGTTCCGGCGCCGCCTTCACCTCGGCAATCGCTGTCCGCAACCCAGCCGAAGAAGGATGTGGCATGAACCACATTACTGATTGCTGCGTAGAAGATTTGATCTACTGCGTTGGACGTGGACGTGTCGTATCCGGATTTGTCCCAACCATGGCCCCAGCTCTGGTAACTGCCGTCGGATGCATCCTTGCCATCTCCCGGGACGCCACCGTCGTGACCCTCGTGGATCGACTTAGGGCGCTTATCGTTTGGAGCCTTGTCGTCCCGCGGGTCGTAGTGTCCGCCGCACAGGCCGAGCTGGCAATCCTTCTCCTGCATTCCGGTGGGGTCACTGAGGGTGACTGGATTGTTGCTCGAGTACGTATAGCCGTTGAGCGACTGTAGATTCTCGGGGTCTAGGAGGGGGTCGACGCTGATAAATTGGCCAAGCTTGGTGTCGTAGTCCCGGGCCCCAATGTGGGTGAGGCCGGTGGTCCTATCGATGTCTCCCCCGACGAATCCCTTCTGGCTCGGCCAGGCTGCAGGGGGCGTACCGCGTTCGGCGCCGTAGGGCAGCTGCTTACGGCGGTTGAAGGTAAGAGTAGACGCGCTGATTGACAGCGTGTTGGTGCCGTGGTGGTCGGCGATCAGGAAGCGGACGCGTCCGTCGGCGCTGGTCCGCATAGCAGTGCCGCCGGGCACGCTGACGTATCGGGTACCCGAAACGATCTTGGTGGCTTTGTCCAAGACAAGTTCCTGGCCACCAGGAAGGTACAGAGTTGTAGTGGTGGGCTCCCGCCTGAGGATGCGGGTGCCTGCAGTGTCGTACAGGAACGATGTGGTGACGCCCGCAGTGCTGGATGAGGAGAGTTTGCCCTCGGCATCCCAGACCAGAGACTGGGCGCTGCCTGCAGCCGGGGTCTTGGCCGTCAAGTTGCCGGTAGCGTCGTATCCGAGGGTGTCTGTGCCAGTTGCGCCACCTGTGGCGGTGACGCTGCGGACCGCGTGCGCCTGGGCCGCACCGGCGATGGTGGGGTAGGCGTAGGTACGGGTTGTGTCCGTGCTGACGGGGCCGGCCTTGTGTTGTTTCTCGGTGGCGCGTTGGCCGGTGTCGGTGAAGGTCCAGCTGGTCCAGTACGGATCGACACTGCCCAGAGCGGGCGTGCCGGCGCCGTTGACTGGCTTGGTGGCGCAGTTGTCCCCGGAGGTCCAAGCCTCGGTCAGTCGGCGTGCCCAGTCATAGGTGAAGCACTGGTCGTCCTTGATGGTGCTGTCGTTCTGGTTGTCCAGGATCCGCGTAATGTTTCCAGCCGGGTCGTAGGTGTATGCGATGTTTGAGAGCTCGGTGGGAGCAGCTGCCTGACGGTCTGTGACGGCAGAAACGCCGCGTCGGGTGACGCTGTCATAGGTGAGGGTCTGGGTGACCATCGAACCCAGGTTGCCGAGCTGCGCTTGTGCCAGGTCACCGAACGGGGTGTAGGCGGCGCCACGCAGATATGCCTGGTTGAGGTTGCTGTCGACGATGCCGAGCTGGTCCTGCGCGCCGTAGTGATTCGTGATGGTCTCGGCAGGGAGGGCAGTTGTGGCGTTGCTGTTGGTAGTGCTGTAGGCAGTGGTTGCCGGCAGACCGTTCGTCTGGCTGGACGTGGCCTGGATGGCGTATGTGCCAGCAAGCTGCTCCTCGCCTGCAACTGACGGAACGGCGACGGTTGTACCGGTCGGCTTGCCCCATGCGTCGTATGCCGTGACCGTACTTGTGTAGGCGTTGGTTCCGTCGTAGCGGATGGAGGACGCGGGCAGGCCCTTCCCACCCACGGCGGTGTCGTAGGTCCATTCGGCGAGCTTCGGTCCAGTGAGCGAACCTGCGCGCAGGGCGGTCTTGCGGCCCAGTTCGTCGTAGGTGGTGGCCAGGGTGGCGTTGCGCGCGTCTGTCGTGGTTTGGGGCCGTCCATCGGATCCGTAGAAGGTGGTGCTCTTGCCCCTATCTGGGTCCGTGCTCTGGGTCAGGCGTCCCCGCAGGTCGTAGGTGTTCGTCCAGGAGTTGCGCCCTGAGGTGTCGGTCAACTTGGCGAGCTTGCCAGCACGGTCGTACTCGTAGGTGTGTTTCTGGTACTGCGTTGCTGCAGCTCCGAGGACGGGGTTGCGATCCTTGTACTCCCGCCGCTCGATGACGCGGCCGCGAGCGTCACTGATGGCGAGGGTCGCAGTTCCGCCCTGCGGTGGAACGGCAGCCTGCCAGTCAGGGCCGTAAGTGTTGGTAGTGCGCCACTTTTCCGTGTTCAGGGACAAAAGGACGGAAGCGGTCGCACGGTCGCGCGTGTCGTAGTGGGTTTCTGTCGCGCTGGGTATCTGGTTGTGGGGAACAATCAGCATCGTGGTGCTGGTCGGCTGGCTATTGTAGTAAGGGGCGTTGGTCCGTACGACGCGTCCGTGATCGTCATAGAAGGTGTCTGTGACAACCCGGCCGGCGGTGCCGATGGCGTCGGACTGCGTCTGCCGCGGATGCAGCTGCGAGTCGTAGAACGTTACGACAGTGCCCCACGTGTTGTTTTCGTAGAGCCTCTTCTTTACGACGGTTGACGGAGCAGCCGCAGAGAGGTTGTACGTGTATGTGATGTTGGGCTGCTGGGAGGTGAGGCGGCCCGCGCTCCAACCCTTGACTAGCCGGCCGAGTGCGTCGTACTCAGAGGTAACGATGTGGCCATTCGGGTTAGTGCCAGTTAGTTCCAGCCCGCGGAGACCGTCGTAAGTGCTGGTAGTGGCGTGACCCTTGGGGTTGGTGACCTTCACGCTGGTCGGCTGGGAGCTGGCTGCCGGTGTGTACGCGGTGGTGGTGGTCTGCTGGTCCTGGCCCGTAGAGGTCAGCACTCGGCCGTACGCGTCGTAAGTGGCTTTGCCGGCGGTCTCCCAGACGAGCTGATTGGCGGCGTCCAGCTTGAATGCCTGCTCGGTCGTGGTGATGTTGGCCTGGCCCGCCTTCGGCGCGGTGCCGTTGGCCTGCCCGTCGTAGAAGATCCGACCGGCGCTGGTGGCGGAAGGGACGGATGGCGTGCTCGTGCATGGCTTGCTGGACGTGCTGGTGACCTGTCGTGGATAGGCGATTAGCCAGTTCGCTGTGTCAGGTGTCACGTACTGCGTGACTGTGCACGTGGCTTCGGTTGTGTTCGCCCCGTCGTGCCCTTCCGCCAGGACGAGGCCGTACGTCTCGTCATGGGTGCGCTGGGCGGTGCTGTTGCGCCAGGTGCCGTCGGCTAGCAGGGTGCCGGTCACGGTGGTGTCAGTTCCGGAGAAGCGGGCTGTCTTTGACTCGAGGGTGGCTGCCTCGGTGCCGGGCTCCTTGGGATCGGTGATGCCGACGACGGGCTGCGTGGCGTTGTCCTTGGACAACCATGGGATCTGGGTGCTCTTCTCGACTGCCGCACCGGTTTCGGAGCTGTAGGTGCGGGTCTCGGCAACCTTGCCGGTGAAGTCGCGCCGGTCGGTGACACCGTTGATCGTCGCCACTGTACGAGGGGTGTCGTTGGCGAGGATGTCACCGGCCATGCCTGTGTAGTAGTCGGTCTCGGTCCTGGTTCGGTTGGTGGTGCCCGTCAGCGTGCGGACGGTGCGGTAGCCCCGGAAGTCGCCCCAGGTGCGGTGCTTGTCGAGGGTGAATTCGGACTGGTCTCGACGCCAGTTCGGGGAGCCGGGGTAGACGTAGGTGGTGGTCTTGGAGGGTGAGCCCGTGCCGGAGGTGGTGTCGCTCTCCTCGATGCTGGCGACCAGGTACTTGTGGAAGTAGTCCTTGACCTCTTCGGCGCCTCCGTCGCGGGTCCACCAGGATGGGTAGCAGCGCTTGGTGTTGGTGTCGTCGGCTCCGGGCAGATTGCTGGGGCTGCATTCCTGGTCTGTGTAGGTGACGAGGGTTGTGCCGCCGGTCGCGTTGGTGATCTGTGTGATGCGTTGCTTGTTGATCGGCGGGCGGCCGTCGGCCTTGTCCACGCGGTTGGCCATGAGCTCGCCGGTGAAGACGGTCTTGTCGACGCCAGGGATGTCTGTGAGCGCGCCGGCCTTGGCGGTGCGCTGGACGGAGTTCAGCCACAGGGCGGGCTTGGTCGTGTCGCCGGTGGGCGGGTAGGACTGCGTCAGTGCCCAGTTGTCCACGCCGACGTGTCCGGTGCCCATCAGGGCGTAGGTGTCGATAGAGGTCAGGCGCTTGCTGGACCAAAATGTAGGCGAGCCTTGCAGGCACTGCTGGCCGGCCTTGCAGTCCAGGTGGACTGGGACGTCGGTCCAGTCGTTGGCGTGAGCCTCGTCAAGGATGCAGGTGGTAGCCATGCAGCGGTCGGAGACCCAGAAGTTGACCTGGCCGGCAGCCTTGGCGGTCGTGTATACCTGTCCGTCGCGCAGGCCGTAGGAGATCCGGCGCAGGGTGCTGTCGCGGGTGTAGGTGACCGGCGTGTCCAGTTGCTTGTTCTTGGCGTAGTAGCCGGTGTACTTGGTGTAGTACATGGCCATGGCATTGCCGTGGGGGTCGACGACGTAGTCGAGGTTCCATCGCCAGCCCTGCATCCGGCTGGAGGAGGCGAAGTCGGCCCCGCGGCCAGGCTCGCCTGCATGGTTTCCGAAGACCGGGACAGCGTTGACCGAGGACGTCTCCTCCTTGCCGGCGCTCCAGCCCGGAAGGCGGTTCTTCCCGAACCAGTACTGAGTGCCGTCGGTGGTGGTGATCCGCCAGTACTCGGAGTCCTCATCCCCGGAGTTGTTACCGACAGAATCGTAGATCCGCTCGACACGGGAGCCGTCGTCGTTCGCCAGTTTCCACAGGCCCTTGCCCGCGTCCCAGACCAGCTCGGTGCTCGAGCCGTTCAGTGACATCGTCGCGTTCTCGGACTTCCAACAGAGGTCTCCGACGACCTCGGTGTTGCTGGCGCCCTGCTTGTCGTTCTCACAGGATGCGTACTTGCGTTCAATGAACCCGGGGCTGTACTCCCAGCCCTCACCGACCCAGGACGACTGGTTGTTGGTGGAGCCGGTGCGGCCATCGACCGAGGAGGAGCTGTAGGAGAAGCCCACCTTAGGCGCGAAGCCGCCCGGCACCGGCGGAACCGTGATCGGAACGTTCCAGCCGAAGCCACCGGAGTTCCCGCCTGCCGACCACGAACCCGACGCAGCGAGCGAGGTCGCCTTGAAGGAGCCCTCAGGCCCGTCGGCGCTGGCCACAGCAGCCAAAACGGTCATGCCGCCTGCCGCAGAGGCGACGGCGGCCGGCTTCGCGTCCAGGGCTGGCGCGACATTCGTCAGGTCAACGTCGGCCGTGAGCCTCGCGGCGCTCTGATGGTTGTACGTCGGGACGGAAGAACTCTTAAGGCACTCGGGCTTCGAGGGCGTCGTCAGCACACAGGCCGGCAGCTGGACGAGGTGCAGCGATGAGGCCCAGTTCGCGCCGTAGGCGTCCCTGATCTTGGAGTAGTCGACCTCGACCTGCACCCGGCCGCCTGAGATGCGGCTGTCCTTGCGCTGCACGGACAGCAGGAGGCCGTCGATGCCGGCCTTCTGGGCCGTCTTGCGGTCCGCGACGGTGACCTTGACCCGATCCACGCCTGATGGGTCATTCGCTGCGTCGGACCGCAGGAAGAGCGAGACCTTCGCCGACTTGGTGACGCGTACCGGCAGATTCGCCTGCGCCTTGCTGTAGGGGGCGGCGTCGGCCAGCGGCGCGGCGGCCGACAGGGTCACCTCCGCCGAGCCGGCGGCGGGCCACGTCACCTTCGAGGGCTTCCAGGAGGGAGTCGCGGCCGGAGCTTTCTTGCCCTGCGGCTTGAGGTTCTTGCCCGAGACAGAAGGCGTCTTCTGGGTGCCGCGGGGCTTGTACTCAGCCGGCCCCGCCCAGGCAGGGCCGGTCAGTAGGGAGACGGACAGGGCGACGGCTGTCGCACCGACAGTTCCGGTACGGAGCCGACGCTTTCTGCGAAAGCGACCACCTCCGAACAATTCGGGCATCACGTCCGACCGGATGGACACAGTAACCCCCCAAGGGAATAAAAGACAGATAAAACCGCAGCCAACACGCCTTCAGGCTCTTCGCGCAAGACCCGACTTCGACACATCTGACCTGCGAAAACGCCATCGAGCGATCCGAAACGGATCATTCCGGCTGTCATGATCCCGACAGGAATGGCGTGCCGACAAGTCCGTCTATGCGGATGTGAATTCCTTCGCTTACGCTGCGCTGACTCACAGCCTTGACGTTTTTTCAGAGAGACCAAAAAAACTCATGAACCACCGAAGAGCCGGCGCAGGCCTGACCCGCCCGCTGGCCGCCCTTCTGGCCCTCGCCTTCCCGCTCACCGCCCTGAGCGTGATAACCACCCCCGAGACCGCCACAGCCACCGAACAGACCACCGACGGCACAGACGGCACGCCACAAGCCGCATCGGAGGCCAGGGCCTACAGCCTCGCCAAGACTTCGGGCCAGCGCGTCGAGATCATCGACCGCCGCACCGAGTACTCCGAGACGTACGCAAACCCCGATGGAAACCTGACTTTGCGGCAGTCCACGCTGCCCATCTGGTCACGCCACAAATCCGTGTGGCGCAAGACCGACCCCACGCTCACCCAGCAGGAGGACGGAACACTCGGCCCGACAGCTTCCTTCGGCATCGCTTTCTCCCAGGGTGGAGACGGCCCGCTGGTCGCGATGGACCGCGGCGGCAAGAAGCTGGCCTTGTCCTGGCCTGGCACGCTCCCAGAGCCGGTGGTGGGAGGGAACACCGCGCTCTACAAGTCAGTGCTGCCCGGCGTCGACCTCAAGCTGATAGCCGAGGTCAACGGCTTCGCCCAGCACCTCCTCGTCAACACCCCCGAGGCCGCTGCCAACCCGGCCCTGAAGACCATCAAACTCGCCGTCACCTCCGACGGCGTGACGCTCGACGAAGACCACAGCGACCGGCTCCTGGCCAAGGACGCTGAAGGCAACGTCGTCTTCAGCGCGCCCACCCCCAAGATGTGGGAGCAGCCCGCCGCCAGCGACCCCGCCGGAGCCGCAGCAGGCCCCTGTGGGCGCGGACGTCACAGGAAACACGCTCACGCTGACGCCCGACCCCGCGCTGTTGTCTTCGGCGACGCAGTTCCCGCTGGTCATCGACCCCATCTTCACTGGCGGCTACACCGAGAAGTGGGCCGTGGTGTACTCGGCCACCCCGAACGCCGACTACCCCTGGGGCTCCGGCTGGAACTCCGGCAACCCCTGGGACGAGCCACGCGTGGGCTACAACGGCAGCGGCGACACCCAGTCGTTCTTCGCCATGAACACCCACGGCCTCAAAGGCGCCACCATCCTCGACGCCACCTTCGCCGTCGAACAGACCCACTCCTGGGGCTGTGACGCCTCCGCGGCCGGCCCCACCGAGCTGTGGACCTCGCAGGACATCACCACCACCCCGACCTGGAACACCCGCGGCAACTACTGGGGCTACAAACTCGCCCAGGGCAACTTCGCCCACGGCAACCCGACCTACTGCCCGGGCGTGGAAGGCTACGATTTCAAGTCCGCAGCGCTTACCTCCTACGTCCAGGAGGGGTGGGACCCGCTCGTCTTCGGCCTGCGCGTCCCCAACTCCTACCTCGGCAACGTCAACAGCTTCAAGCGCCTGCGCAACAACCCCGTCCTCGAGGTCACCTACAACTTCCCGCCCGAGGTCACTGCTAGCGGAGCCTACGAAGGCAGCTGGTCCCCGTCAGGCGAGGGCAACAAGCCGGTGCCCTGCGGCGCCACCATCGGCAACAGCGGCCTGGCCCTGACAGCCACCCTCCTCGACAAGGACGGCGGCACCGTAAATCCCGAATTCGTCGTCACCACCGCCGCAGGCGCCGCCGTACCCGTCTCCTACATCACCAACGTGGCCAGCGGCGGCACAGCCACCGCCACAGTTCTCGCGAACAATCTGCCCACCGGCACCTACAAATGGAAGGTCCGAGCCAAGGACGGCGAAGGACCCGACAGCCCCTACACGGCCGACTGCCCCTTCAGCGTCGACAAGACCGGCCCCACCAGCCCCGTCACCGTCACCAAAGAAGACGGCAGCGCACTGACCACACATATCCAGCAGGCGCGTACCAAGCTCCGCCTGAAACTCAAGAACGCTGCCGGCGATCTGGCCGGCTTCTGCTGGGCCCTCGACCGTCCGGTGTCGGTCTCGAGCAGCGGTTGCACGGACGCCTGGGTCCCTCTAGCCGCAGGAGTCACCGAGACGGTCATCGAAATAGTCCCCACCGGCAACCCCCAGAGCAAGCTCCACGTCCTCGCCTACGACATGGCGGGCAACCACTCACCGGTCGACGGCGACGCCGACAGCACCGTAATCAAGACCGCCCCTGCTGCTTTCGTTTACGCCCCAGGCCAAAGCCCACTGATCAAGCGCGCCACCCACGATCTCCTCGGCGACCTCAACGGCGATGGCTACACCGACATGTACGCCACCAGCACCGACACCAACGCCGAACTCCGATTCCACGCCGGCGACGGCACCGGCAAGCTCACCCCCTATACGGTCGGCTTCAAGGGCTGGTCGGGAGCGCTCATCGCCCACGGCGGCGACTTCACCAACCTCACCAGCCCCACCGCGGCACCCGATGGCTACGAAGACTCTCTCGTGCGCCTCCCCGACGGCAAGCTCTACCTCTACCCCGGCACCGGCAGAGGCGGCGCCCTGTACTGGACCCGCCAGACAATCGCACCGCCCTCCGACCTCGGCCCCCAAGGCTGGAATCGCCTCCTGCAGATCGTCATGCCCGGAGACATAGACCAACGCGCCGACACCGGCTTCGCCCACGGCAACGACCTCGTCGTCCGCGTCTGCCTCGACGACGCCTGCACCGATTCACGCCTGCGCATCTACTCCGGCCGCACCGTATCGGGGGGAGCCGCCGACCAGACCGAGCCGTTCGACGTGCAGCAGGGCAACCACATCAGCCCAGGCACGCTGTGGAAGGACTACACCATTCTTGCCGCCAGCGACCAGAACCGCGACGGGATCCAGGACATCCTCGCCCGCAACAAGGCCGACGGAGTCGCCTACCTCTACCCCGGCAAGATCACGGACGGCAAATTCAGCCTCGGCGCACGCACCGTCTTCGGCAGCGGCGGCTGGCAGACCACCATCCGCCCCCTGATCACCTCAAACGGCAACGCCCAAGGCACAGTCATTAACAAGAGCGTCAACGACGACGGCACTACCATCTCCTACCGCGAGTTCCAGCCCAAAACGGGTGATGACCTCGCCGACCTCTGGGCCACCACGCCAGCCGACCCCAACCACACCGTCACCTACGACGACGGAACCGGCACGACCAAAACCACCACATGCCCAACCGGCTGCCTCCTCTTCTACCCAGGCACTCTGACCGGCCACAGGACACCGCTGAAGGTTAGCGACAGCCACTGGAGCACCACGAGCACCGGAATCTTCTAACACCCACCAGAGCAAATCGTGGCCCCCGAAATTATTCGGGGGCCACGTGCGTATGAGGCCGATGCTCTGACCTGGAGTCAATAGGGCGGGCCGACACGCTGTCGGCCAGGCATGGGCATGCTTCTGGCTGCGACGGTCCTCGTCGCAGCCATCACCCCCACCGCAACCATCCTGACTACCCTGGGTGCCATCGCTCTCGCCGTTCCATGCTGACCGTCCTCTTCGCTCCCCGGCCCCGCCTCCACCGCACGTGCACGGCGGCTACTTGCCATGGGCCGACGGAGCACCAACGACTTCCCCGGTACATCGCCATCGTGAGTGTCGCCAATCCGCTGGTTCTGCTCATGCTGGAAGACCCCTTCGTGGAAGGCGGCGTTCCCGTGATTGCGGACCTGGAAGCATGCCCAATCAGGGACCTCCACCGCATGTACAAGGACAAGCAGCGACGAGGCTGCAACTCCTTCCTGGTGCCGCCAAGCGACGCACCCAACCAACCTGGCCAGTCCTATGCGGCACCAGGAACGTCGCGGTCGACGCAACAGCGAGGAGGTGCTCTGCCGGTGCCGGCATTCCCCCTACCCCGATGATCAGAAGTTGAGAGGGTATGCCCGTACGTCTCGGAGCCGAGGAAGACGGAGTGCCCCGCATTGATCATCCTGGACGCGAACATCCTCAAAGGGACCTCTTTGCGCGGTCCCGCTGCGGACGTACTCCGCGCCATTCGGGCCGCAGACAGCGAGCGCGTGGCTACCCCGTGGATCGCCCTTGAGGAGGTCGCCGCCCAGCAGGCCATCATCTACAAGACGAAGCACGATGCTGCCGTAGAAGCCATGGACGGCCTCCGGAAGGCCACGCCCTGGGATCACGTCGCCCATCCGAAGAAGTGGTCACCCGAGCACGTACGCGAGCACTGGCGGGAGCGGTACGCATCCATCACGGAGGTCATCGAGACATCCCCCACCGCCTACCAGCAGGCCATGTTCCGGGAGACGAACCTGATCGCCCCGTGCAAGACGGTCAACAGCGGCAAGGACAAGATCGGGGCCCGCGATGCCGCGATCTGGCTGACGGCGGTCGAGTACGCGCGCGATCACCCGGAAGAGACGGTGTACTTCGTCAGCAACAACACGAACGACTTCGGCGACGGCACGTCGTATCCGGAGCCGATGGACATAGATATCGCCGGGATGGAGAGTCGGTTCTTCCTGTTCACCTCGCTCGATGGCGTGCTGACGAAGTTCGCCACGGAGGTGAAGGCTAGCGCTGAGGACGTGCAGGGGCTTCTGGACACCGAGGAGACCCGTACGGCGATCCTGGAGGCTGCTCGTGCCGCGTCTAAGCGCTTTCGGGTGGTTGAAGGCGCGCGGCTGACCCCGGCCTCGAATGGAGACGCCTACAGGCTGACGATGATGCGTACAGCGCACTGGGCTCCTACGGCCGTGGCGCTCGACCGGGTGCTGGAAGTGAGCGGCCGGGAGGTGGACGGCCATCACTGGTTCACGGCCTCGGTCCGGTGGCTGCTCAGGGAGACCAGGCACGTCGGTGATGAGGCGCTTGATGGGGCGTACGCCTGGGAGACCCGAGTCCTGCTGAGCACGGCAGCGGACAAGGCAGTCCTTGACTCCAAGCGCCCGGTCCCCATCACCCCGGAGGACATTCCAGGGCTTCCTGAAATGCCCAGCCTGGACGAGGCACTGTCGTTGTCCTCAACGCAAGTCCAGGCCTTGATGAACCGCCCCTCGATGAGGGCAGCCATGGCTCGCCTCGATGAAATGTCTGCAGCGCGCGTTGAGGCGTTGGTGGACACTCCATCGATGCGGATCGCCTTGGCCCGCCTTGGTGAGCTCATGGCACCCGACCTCTCGCACATCGAGGCTGCGCTCATCAGTGTCGCCCGCAGGGATCAAGCGGCTGCGGAGGGCCTGCGTCAGATCCCAATTCAGGCGCCTGACCAGAAGCCGTAAGCGCACTGCTTCTCGTCGGCGGCTTCGACGTCATCTGCGGTTCCACCTGTGGAATGCTGCCGAGGGTGCCTTCGTCGAGGTCACTCCGGTGTGTAGGCGGGATTGGAGGCGTGCGGCGGCGGGCGATTCACCGTAGGTGTGCGGTCTGCCGTCCGGCGTACTTCAGCGTGAGCGGCTGGGCAGCCAGTAGGGTGCGGGGGGTGAATACTTCCTCCGTGCTCCCGCGTTCGTTCCGGCTGCTTGTGACGGGTGGAGGCACTGGCGGTCACACCTACCCGGCCCTGACGGCGATCCGTACCTTGCAGGGCCGTCTCTCCGATTCGGGCAGCACGTTGGATGTCCTGTGGGTCGGGACGGCGGACGGTCTCGAGGCGCGTGTCGCGCCGGCGGAGGGGATCGTGTTCAAGACGGTGGCCACGGGGAAGATCCGTCGCTCGTCGAATCCGCTCAAGATGCTGTCCGCCGCGAACGTGAAGGACATGGCGCGGGTGCCGCTCGGTGTGGCGCAGGCCCGGTCGATCGTGTCCGGCTTCCAGCCGGATGTCGTCCTGGCGACGGGCGGGTACGTCGCGGTTCCGGCCGGGCTGGCCGCGCGGCTGTGCCGCGTTCCGCTGGTTCTGCACGAGCAGACCGTTCGGCTGGGCTTGGCCAACCGCAAGCTCGCGAGTTCGGCGACGCGGATCGCGGTGTCCTCGGAGTCCTCGCTGTCGCTTCTGCCGGCCGAGGTGCGTGGGCGTGCGGTCGTCACGGGGAACCCGGTGCGGCCGGAAGTGCTGGCCGGCCACCCGGACAAGGCGGTGGAGGTTCTGGCCCTGTACGGGTTCGACCGGCGTCTGCCGACGGTCTACGTCACCGGCGGGGCGCAGGGTGCCCAGCAGATCAACGGTGTTGTTCGGGACGTGCTGCCCTGGCTCCTGGCGCACGCGAATGTAATCCACCAGTGCGGTCCGGCGAACGTGGACGAACTTCGGGCGGCTGCCGCCGGGCTGGACCCGGTTCTCTCCGACCGTTACCACCTGACTGGGTTCCTGGGGTCGGAGCTCCCGGACGTGCTGGCGCTGGCCGACGTTGTGGTGTCGCGGAGCGGTGCCGGGACTCTGGCGGAGCTGACCGCGCTCGGCAAGCCCGCGGTGTTCATCCCGCTCGCCACGTCGGCGGGGAACGAGCAGGCCCACAACGCCAGCCACCTGGCGGACGCGGGGGCGGCACTCGCCCTGCTCGGCGAGGTCACCGGCCCTGCTCTGCAGAGCGCGGTCGGTCCGCTCCTGACCGACCCCGCCCGGCGGATGGTGATGGGGGAGCGGGCACGGATGCACGGGCGACCGGATGCGGCGGACAGGCTCGTGGACGTGGTGCTGGCCGCCGCATCCGCCTGAATCAGCCGGACTGCTGGCGTCGGCGTCCGGTGTGCAGGGCTGTGCCCGCCTCGATCACCACGGCGCAGTCGTTGAACGTGTTCTCGTCCTGGCCCATCGGGTCGGGAACGTCGCGGCCGGGGAGGTAGAGGCCCAGCTTGTGGGTGTTGTGGCCGTCGTCGATCGCGCGGAGCGTGTCGAGGACGGCGGCGTCCATCGCCAGGACGTCATCCGCCCACTCGAGGTCCTCCAGGGTGATTTGTCGTCCGCGGTGGTGGGTGAGGTCGAGTCCGAGCCTCCGGGCCGCGTTGATCATGGACGGGTTGGCGGGCTGGTCCTGCCATTTGCCGATCAGTCCGGCGGAGCGGACCGTCACCGCCGTCCCGCCCCTGCGGGTGAGCGCGACCTGCGCGAACGGGCTTCGGCAGTAGTTCCCCAGGCATACGGTCAGGAGCTTGCGCATCACGATCCTCCGACGGACTTGAGGGCCTGCCCGAGCGCGGTCACCACGAGGTCGATGTCCGCCTCGGTGAGGTGCTGGTGGAACGGCAGACTGAGGAGCTCGCCGCCTACCTGCTCGGTGGTCGGCAGGGAGCGGTGCCAGGCGGCGAACGCGGGCTGGGTGTGGTTGGGCGGGTAGTGGACGCCGACCCCGATGTCTTGGCCCCGGAGGGTGGCGAACACCTCGTCGCGCTGGGGGACGCGGACCTGGCACAGGTGCGGCACGGCGTGCTCCACGTCAACGTCGATGAGCGTCGCGCCGTCCAGTGGGGCGAGGGCGTCCCGGTAGGTCCGCCACAGGTTGCGGCGGGTGTCCTCGGCGGCCTGGAAGCCGTCGAGCTGGACCAGGCCGATGGCGGCGTTGATGCCGGAGAGCTGGTAGCGCAGGCCGAAGCCCTCCACGCGGTAGCTGGTGGTGTTCGCGCGCTCGCCCTGGGACTGGACCACGCCCACGAGCCGGATACGGCGGATCGTGTCGGCTTCTGCGGGTGTGCGGGGGATGACCATGCCGCCCTGGCCGCAGGTGAGGTTCTTGATCGGCCCGAACGAGAAACAGGTCAGTGCCCCGCTCGCCCCGACACGGCGGGTGCCGTGTCGGGAGCCGAACGCATGCGCCGCGTCCTCGATGACGACGACGCCTCGTTCGTCGAGTTCCTCCTGGATGGCGGAGAGGTCGACGGGACGGCCGCCGAACAGGACCGGCATAACGGCGGCCGTCCTGTCCGTGACGGCGTCCATGACGAGTTGGTCGCTGACGCACAAAGTGGCCGGGTCGATGTCGACGAAGTGCGGGGTGGCGCCGACGGCCAGGATGGCCTGCACGGTCGCGCAGAACGTCATGGACGGCACGATTACCTCGCGGCCGGGGCCGATCCCGGCGGCGAGCAGGGCGGTGTGGAGGGCTGCGGTGCCGGAGGCGACGGCCACGGCATCGGGGACGCCAAGGAAGTCGGCGATCCGCCGCTCGAACTCCTCGGTGACGTCGGTGTGTCCGTACTGCCCGCCCTCCAGGACCCGGGCGATTGCCTCGGTCTCCCGCCCGTACAGGTACGGGCCGGCGTTGCGCCGGGCATCGGGCCTCGCTGATGCGCTCACGGTCCTTCTCCCTCTACTGCGGCCGTGCGCTCAAGCTCGGCGACGTCGCCGACGGCCAGGGTCTCGATGTAGTTGGTCAGGAACACGCCGCTGCGGTAAGTGAGGCAGCTGTGGTCGACCGGCAGTCCGAACAGGCCGTTGACCATCTGGCCGACGAGGTCCGCTCCGGCCGCTTCGGTCAGGGGGAAACCGCCGGCGATCCGCAGATTCAGCTCGGTAATCGTGATCGCACCGTCGGCGCAGACGAATCCCTGCACGCAGCAGAGGCCGCGGGCGCCGACGGCGCCCAGCGTCTGCTCCACGAGGTCGCGCACGTTCGGGTCGTCGAACGTGGAGGACACCGCGGCTAGGCCTGCCTTGACCAGATCCCGGCGCCGCAGAATGACCGAGGCGCGTCCGGCCCGGTCGACCAGGCAGTCCGCCGTGAACTCGAAGCCGTAGATCCGCTCCTGCACGATGGGCTCCGGGACAAGCTCGCACAGAACGCGCGCGTGCTCCCGGCGGCGAACGAAGTGGACGTTCTGCGCGCCGTGACCGCGCCGGGGCTTGACGACCAGCTCGGCGCCGTCGGGAACCTGGTCGATCTCCTGCGGCTGCCAGGTGCGCGGGGTCGCGATGCCATGCTCAGTGAGCACCTCGTGGAAGAGGGCCTTGTCGGTGCAGGCGCGCACCGACAACGCGTCCGGGAGCCACAGGCGCACGCCGTCGGCGTCCAGTTGGGGCACCATCTGAGTCAAGGGCTCCAGGTCCGGCTCGATGCCGGCCACCAGCGCCTCCACGCCCAGTTCCCGGCACAGGCGGAAAACGGCGCTGGGGTAGTCGGGGGCGCTGGCGAGGGGGATGATCTGGGGCACTACGGAGGGCAGCAGGAAGCCGGGGGCGAGCCGGTTCGCGTCGGCCGCGATGACCGTGTGGCCCAGGCGGATGAGGCTGCGGGTCAGCCCGAAGCCCGGGTTGGCGCCGACACCGGTTACCAGGATCCTGCGCGGGGGGTGCTGGTCAGTGGGCATGGGCTACCTCCCCGGCGGTTGCGATCGCGTGCGTGGCGCGGGATGCGTACGGGGTGCGCGTCAGCGGAGCCCAGCGGTCGGGGTTGCGCCGGTACCAGTCGACGGTCTCGGCCAGGCCCTCGTCGAGGTCACGGACCGGCCTGAAGCCGAGAGCGGCGATCTTGTCCCAGAGCATCGAGTACCGCAGGTCGTTGGCCTGCCGGTCGGGAATGTAGGTCACCGAGTCCCAGTCCTTGCCGCACAAGGCCAGGAGCTTGGCGGTCAGGCCCCGGACGGTGAGGTCCGTGCCACCGCCCAGGTTGTAGATCTCGCCGGGCTTCCCGTCGCACAGCACGAGTTCGACTCCGGCGCAGTTGTCCTCGACGTGCAGCCAGTTCCGCACGTGCTGCCCCTGGCCGTGCAGGGTGACCTTCTCGCCCTGCAGGAGGCGGGTGGTGAAGAGGGGGATGACCTTCTCGGGGAACTGGTGGGGCCCGTAGTTGTTCGAGCTGCGCGTCACGCAGACTGGCAGGCCGTAGGTCTGGAAGTGGCTCAGGGCCACGAGGTCGCTGGCGGCCTTCGATGCCGCGTACGGGACGCCGGGCTGTACGGGGTCGTCCTCGCTCGCCGAACCTTCCGCGAGCGATCCGTACACCTCATCGGTCGAGACGTGAACGAACTTGGCGATCCCGCGGCGGCCGGCGGAAGCGGCGAGTGTCTGCGTACCCAGGACGTTCGTCGTGAGGAAGCTGTCGGCCGTGGTGAGGGAGCGGTCGACGTGTGATTCGGCGGCGAAGTGGACGACGGCCGTGTGCCGGGCCATGAGCTCGTCCACGAGCGGGCCGTCGAGGATGTTGCCGTGGACGAACGTCAGCCTCGGGTCGAGGAAGGCCTCCCCCAGGTTCTCGGGGTGGCCCGCGTAGGTGAGCGCATCCAGCACGGTCACCCGGGACACGTCGTCCCGGCGCAGGATGCGCCGGACGAAATGCGAACCGATGAAGCCGGCACCGCCGGTGACGAGGACTTCGTACATCTGACACCCACCTTGGTCGTGAACCGGGAAGAGACGGCGCATCCCCGCAGCTCCGGCGTGCGAGCCTCCGCCTGCATCCAGAGAACCGCCGGAGCCGATGCGCGCGGGAGGCGAACTAAGAGGGCGAACAACGCACATCCCGTTCCTCGAGCCACCCCCGCGTCCTAGGCTCAGATCCCGCACCCGCGGCATCCACGTCGCAGGACACCGGCTGGCATGAGGGGGCTCGGTGGCGCCCACGAAGGACCGCCAGGGCGATCCCAACAAGGATCTGGCCCGGCTCATCAAGCAGGCCCGCGCGAGCCATAAATCCCTGGCCGCGCAGATCAACAAGATCGGGGCTGCGGCCGGTGTTCCACTCAGGTACGAGCACACCAGCGTCGCCAGATGGGTGAATCTCGGAATGATCCCGCGCGGCCGCGTCCCCGAGTTCCTGGCCGCTGCGCTGGGCGAACGCCTCGGCAGAGCGGTGAGCGTAGACGAAATCGGCATGTACAGCAGGTCGGGCGGAAACCCTGACATGGGGTTGGATTTCGCCCGCGACCCCGTCGATGCGATCCGCGTCGCCGCCACCTACTGGAGAACCGTGGACCGCTCCCGCCGCCAGCTCATCAGCAACGGCTTCGCCATCGCCGCCTTCGCCACCCCCGTCACCCGCTGGCTGGCCAAGCCGACTGACGCCCCGACCGCGCACGAAGGCGGTCGGCAGGTCGGCCGCAGCGACCTCGACGAACTGTGGAAGGCCGCCGATGAAGCCCGTCTGTGGGACTCCCGCTTCGGCGGCGGAAACTGGAAGGCCAGCTCCGTCACCGAATGCCTGCGCCTGAGCGCCGCACCGCTGCTGACCGGCACCTACACCGAGAACATCGGGCGCGAGCTGTTCGCGGCGACCGCTGAGCTGTCCCGCGTTGTGGGCTGGTCAGCAGTCGACACCGGCCACCACGACGTCGCCCAGCGCCACTTCGTCCAGGCCCTGCGCCTGGCACGGGCAGCGGGCAACGTGGAAAGCGGCTGCTACGTGATGGCCACCATGGCCCTCCAGGCCTTCCTGCGCGGCTGCCCCGAACAGGCCGCCGACATGGCCGAAGGCGCCTACGAGCGCGGTCTCGGACACGCCGCACCCCGGGTACTCGCCTTCGCCAAGCTAGCCGAAGCCCGCGCCCACGGGCGCACCGGAAACGCCAAGGCGGCCAAGGCCGCACTCGGCCGTACCGAGGAGCTCCTCGACTCCATCCGGCCAGGCAGCCACGATCCAGAGCAGCTCGCCTACATGACCCACGCCCGCCTCGCCGCCGACGCCACCGAAGTACACCGCGATCTCAACGACCCCAAGGGCGCCTTCACCTGGAACGAGCTGGCCGAGCCCATGCCGGCGGACCGCTTCACCCGAGCCACCGGAATCCGCATGGCCGTCCTGGCCACAAGCCACATCCAGAACCGCGAACTCGAACGCGGCCTCACCGCCGCGAACACCTCGCTGCGCATCCTCAGCAACGTCCACTCCAGCCGTGCCCACAGTTACCTCCACGACGTCACACACGCCCTCGGACCCTGGAAGGGGCACCCCGAGGTTGCCGACCTCATCCAGCGCACGCGCACCGAGCTGCCCGCCGCAGCTTGATTCCGGCGGACAACGGCTGGTGGATCACACCCCACGGCGTGTGTCCGTGACGCTGCACGAAAGACCAGACCCTCGTCAGAGGACGGCCGCTCAACGCGTGGAGCCGTCGCCCGTGCGTCTACGCCACGAGGCGTAGGCCGTTCAGCCAGCGCGGGTGATATCCCTCAAGCCGAAATCGAACATACGCACATCGTCTCAGGGCTGGTGCCAGGACCGGCGTCAGGCATCACAAGATCTGCGACAGAGCCACGGGAACGATCCGGTCGGAGAGGGCAGGGTGATCCTGCACCCAGACGATGTGGATACCGGGGTGCAGGCTATCGAGTCCGCCGACCGGACCGGCCTTGGCAGAAAGGCCCGGACACGGGCAGTGCCGCTGGTCCCGCCGTGTCTGCCCGAACTGGCTGCCACCGGGCTGACCCCAGCGACAGCCACCAGTTAGCGAGCCGCGTAGGCGGCCTGGACCTCATCAGCGCGGCCAGTCCACCAGTTCAGCAGGTCCTCGTCCATCAAGAACATCTCGCCGAAGGCGGGGTCCTGGCGGTCGAGGTAGAACTCCAGCTGCCAGAAGTCGGTCAGCCGCTTCCACCACAACCGCGTCACGGCGTCGCCAAGGTCCCCCTCCGACAGATCGATCACGGACGGTAGCCAGCGCAGAAAGCGGCGACGCGGTCGAGATCAAAGACGCCACCCACCCCGAACTGCACCTGCGCAGTCCGCGCCACCTCCTCCCCGTACGGACGGCCCCCGAGCCGGTCCCAGTCCAGGACCGCCACGACCCTGCCGTCCTGGCGCAGCAGGTTGCGGTACTGGAAGTTGCCATGCGTCCACCCATAGGGCCCAGCCGGCACCTCACCCTCCGGCGGCGCACCTGCGTTCCGCGCGAGGAGACCGCGCCTGTCCTGCAGCGCCTCGGCGGCGGCCTTGTCGAAGACGGTCACCGGATGAGCCGGGAGGCGGCCCAGGAGAGCGGCAGCCGTTTGGTCGGCCTCGGCCACACCACGGACCTTCGCAGCCGGTGCCCCCTCCGGGACTGGACCGGGGCCGTGCCGGCGCAAGCCCTCATGCGGCCCGGGAGTCCAGCCGTGAAGAGGTCAGCCGCCGTCGACGTAGGAGCGTGCCGCGACCATCACGTCTTTGTAGCGTCCTTCTGCGATGACGGTGAGGGGGGCTTCGTCCTCGAGCTGCGGGTTCATGCCGATCATCCAGGCGCGGGCGGTGTAGAGGCTTTCGGCGTCCTGGATGAGTTGGAACACCTGCAGTGCAGCCCTCAGCCTGTCTTCGGCGTCCTGGCGCGGTGCGGAGTTTCCCAAGGCCCACTTTCCGACCTGCCGGGGATCGCTGATGTTGGTGATCCGGGCGGTCAGGCGCTGGCCGAGGTTGTCCTGCAGGAAGCGGGCGATGTCCGCGATGGACATGCGCACAGTGACGGCGTGGGCTCGCTCGGCACTGGCGGTGCTCTTGGGGTCTGCAGAGGCGTTGGCGGCTGTGGTGGGCATGGGTGTCTCCCTCGTGTTCCGGCTACGCGCTGGCGTTTGGGGCCTTTGGTCGCGTGTCGGGCTACGGGTGCAGGATCGTGCGCGGTCCGTTCAGCTGCGGCACAGGTGAGGGTGCGGAGTGGACAGGTCGCGGGGTGCGGTGACGCTTCGAAGTGATGGTCCGGCGGGAAGCGTGACCGCTGCGGACTTTGGGGCGCGGAGCGCCTCGGTTCAGTGTCGCTGCGTACCGGTCGCGGAGGATCCGGTGCAGGGAGGACTGAGGGGGTGCAAGCGATGCAGGAGGACGGTGTCGTGCCTGCTGCTCGGCCGGCTGCTCACGGGCAGGTTCTGTCGGGGCATGAGGAGTTGCGGGGGTGGGGCAATGCTCCTGGGCCGTAAGAGGCAACGGGTTGCCATCATGAATCCTCCTCAGTAGTCGATGAGTTAAGACTACCCAGAATCCACCTCTAACTCCACTACTTTTGCGCATACATGCCGTATGTGATGCGCCGTCAAGACAGGGGTGTCGCGGGCGGGTTCGTGGTTTTGACCTGCGGCTTTCAGCTCAACGGGCGCAGTGGCCTGTCAGAAGCCAGGCCGGATTTTCGTTCGTTCGGGCTATGGCCTTCAGTGGGGTTTAGAGGGGGATCCGGGGAGGTCAGGAGCAGGAGTGGCTCGGGCTTCGCGTCAGCGGATGGTGAGTCCGTACTCTTTCGCGACGGTGCGCAGGCCTTCGGTTTCAGGCCAGATGGGCTGCTGTTCGATTTCTTCCAGGTCGACGTCGCTGAAGATGGCCCAGCACTGGCGCATCCCGAAGCGGGATCGGTAGGCGATCCCGTGGATGAGGCGTCCCTGTTCGGGGGTGCGCTGGGTGATCGCCCAGGCTGCGATCTGCCGCGTGACCCTGCGGTTCGAACCGCGGATGTGTTCTCGTGTCAGCGTGGGGACTCCCAGTGCTGCCAGCTCGTCCTTGAGTTCTCGGGACAGGAGGTGCAGGGCTTCTTCGTCGTCGATGTTGAGGAACCGTGCTTCCTTCGTCGGCTGCAGGCGCACCAGGGTGTGGCGGGTGCGCCAGTCCCGGGGAAGGGTTCCGGGGGGCATGAAGTCGGGCGTTCCCCAGTCTTCGGCGATCAAGGCCTGCAGTTCGGGGTGGACGCGGAAGGGCTCCAGTGCCTCGGCGAAGCATCCGTCGAGTTCAGAGGAGCAGTACAGGGTGCCGTAGCCCACCAGGCTCCACAGGTTGCCGCCGGTGCGATTGTTGTCTGCCTTGCTGATCTTGTTGTACTTCAGGGGGTCTTTCGCTTTTCCTAAGTGCCACACACCGTGCTCGGGTGCCGCGATCAGCTGTAACCGGGTTGCCTCGTTCACGCGCCACTCCTCACGCCGGCGGGTTTGGGCGGATAGGCCCACCGGATCTCGCTCGACATCTTTCGCGTCCGCCGGCGGCGGGGTCTTCGCGGCGGATGTCCCTTGCTGTGGGCGGGATGGATTCTGCCCTGGGGGATCTTGTCTCGTGCAGCGTGGTGCTGGGATCGGCTTGAGGTTCTGGAGAAGCCAGGGCCGACCGGCACAGGTGCTGCCGAACGATCATTTTCTGCTGCCTGACAGGCGGAAACAGACCTCTTACTGATCCATCAGGGGGCGCACGAAGGACTTCGGGGGGCGCACACCATGTCACAGCTTCTCCAGATCCAGACTGAAGACTGCGACTCCCGCTTCTCCGGCCATGGCCAGGACGATGCCGTCGGACTGGTCGCAGTGCTGCGCGGAAAGGGTGTACACGGGGCTGCACGTGGCCAGTTGCAGGACGCAACGTGATGTTTGAGCGTCCCAGAACCTGATCGTTCCGTCCCGGGAGGCACTGGCGACCCAGTTCCGCGGCTCATCTGCCACGGTCGTCCAGGTGGCAAGGGCTTCGACAGCGTCTGCGTGTCCCTGCAGGGGCTCACCAAGCGGTTCGTAGGTGGTTAGGTCCCACAGCCGCACGCTGCCGTCATTTCCACCGCTGGCGAGGAACGCGGGCAGCTGGCTGGGCCGGGCATTGACGGCTATGGCCTTGATGGGGCCCTGACTGCAGGACAGGACACGCTCGGGTGCGCCGTACTGGCCGTCCCACACTTTCACCATCCCGTCGAAACTGCTGGAGGCGAACCAGGTGCTGCTGCCATCGGATGCTGCAGCCACGCTGGTGATACGGAACTGGTGGCGCCAATGGTGCACCTTCAGCCCGTTGTCCAGATCCCAGAGGCAGACCCTGCAGTCGTCGCCGCCGCTGATGACGATGCGCTGCCGGGTGTGGGTGACGGCAGCGGCGAGGGACCGGACGGGTCGAGAGTGCCCCGCAAGGGGCACCGCTGTGCGGGTGTGGCCGCTGCTCAGGGGGTTCCAGGTGAGGATGCTGTGGTCGGCTGCCGCCCACAAGAGCAGGGGCTGGCTGCCTGCGCCGGACGGCGTCCAGGCGAGGGCGGGGACCGCGGGTTCCTGGGCGGCGCACAGAGTGCTGAGGGTCGTTCCAGTACTTGTGTCCCACAGCTGTACCTTCGCGTCCGCGCGGCTGACGGCGACAGCAGGAAGGGTGTGCGAACGCGTGGTGAGTGCTGTGGTTACCACGGCAGGGGCGGTCTCGGCGGCGGAGAGGGCGCGCCGGAATGCCTCGGTGTCCCACACGCGTACGGTGTTGTCCCGTGCCGTGGAGGCGAGAATGCCTGCCCCTCGGGCGGGCGGCAGGGTAGACAGAGCGGTCACGGCATCGGTGTGGCCGGTGAGCCGGCCCCTCCACTGCTGGGCGTCGATGTCCCAGATGTCGATCGTGGACCCGGCGCCTGCTGCTGCCAGCAGGTTCGCGCCGTCGACGTGCACAGCCGCAAGAGCGATGACGGGTTCACCTGTTCCGGCCAGAGCGGCCTTCGGCCCCGCGCTCACGTCCACCAGCATGATGGAGCCGTCGCTGTGCCCGCAGGCGATCAGACCGGGCACCGTCGTGTTCGTCAGCGACCTGACCGGGGATCCGATGGGGTATTCGCGGAGTAACTCATGGCTGGCGATGTCCCATACATGCAGCGTTCCGCCTACCCCGACCAGCAACCTCCTATCGTCGGGATGGTCAGTGAGGGTGAGAGCGAACGCGGCGGGCTCAAGGGGGTGAGCGCTCATTTCGGCGAACTGCTGCGCCCCCACCTGGTCCCTCCACAGCGTGACAGCCCCCTCGCCATTGACCGCGATGGACGTCAGTACTTGTGCCTCGTCGCGAAAGCCTGCGATGTCGGACGTCCAGACGTGCCCTTGCCCCTTCATGTGATTGACCAGAACCCCCCAGTTCGTGTCCCACACCCGCACTGTGCCGTCTGTGCTTCCCGAGAGCAGTGCGCCGCCGCCCGCAGGGTGCGGCACGAAGCGGAGGCTGCGCACGGCTCCTTCATGGGCGGGAATCCGTTCTCCGACAGCGGTGCCGCTGCCCGCGTCGACGAGTTCGATGCTGCCTGACTCGTTGCCCAAAGCGAGCAGCACACCGCCGCCGGGCCCGTCGACCGCGGTCAGGGACAGACAGGTACGGCTCAGGGTGGCGAGCACGTTGGACGGGGGAGACCACTGCGACCAAAGGACCCTCAGCGGGGAGCCGGCGAATGACCGGGCCTCAGGCGGCAGCTGTGCATGCGGGATGCCGGGATGACGTTGAGCGGTGTACGCGAGGTGGAGGCTGGCACAGCGGGAGGCAGCATCGGCGGTCTTCACATAGGGCTCGACCGACGCCCAGGCGGTCAGCCACGGCCGCTCCGCGTCGCCGGCGTGGGGGAGAGCGAGAAGGCCGCGGATTCCGTCTCCAGCGAGCCAGGGCAGCACAGCAGGCGGCACATGCTCGTCATCCAAGGTGCGGCCCAGTGCGGCATGATGCGCCAGATACCGACTCAGATAAGGGTGCGGCACACGCGCGGAGTGATGCGCCGCGACCAAGCGCGCCAGCTCCGCCGCGATCCGCGCATGAGCCTCCTGCTCGTCGCCGCCTGGATCTCTCACCTGGTCGTCCGCTGCCATTCCTGAGCCCCCCGGCGTCCCCTGCGGCGACCGCGGATGCGGCCACTGGCGAAGAATGGCGGCCAGCTGCTCATGCGCTGGCCGATACACCACACGATCGTCCTCGGTGTCATGGGTGAGATACCCCGCCAGTCGGCTTTCCAGCAGCCGACGAATCTTCTCGTCTGCGTGATCGATACGCGCCTGCAACAGGCCCTCGGCCGCCGCCGGCCATACCTGCGCCCAAGGGATCCCCCGCCCCAGCCCGAACGCAGTGACACGCAACAGCGCCACCGCCTCCTGAACACTCACGCCGCTGTCGGCGACGTGCTCGAGATCCTCAGCGAACAAACCCACCGTGCCGCGGTCAAGCTGCGCAAACCACTGCGGGTCACGCAACAGGGCAAGCCCGTCCCTGCGCCGCAACTGCTCTGCCGCCAGGCGCGCATCGAGGAACGAACGCCTGACATGAGGTGCCACAGCCTGGGCCGCCCGGGCGACCTCCGCCGCGTCCCTGCCCCAGGGCGCCGCCGCCAGCAGAGCAGCGATGTATGCGGAGATGTCCGCCTCCACCCCGTCCGCGTCAGTTCGCGCTTCCCGCGCGCCGGGAAACGCGGTACGCAAGTCCTCCAGCAGCCCGGGCATGCTGGGGACCGCCGACGCCAGCTGCGTGCCGGGTCGGCTGCTGCGCACAGCGAGCAGCAGCCGAAGCCCCCGCTGTCCCGCCTGCCGTCCTGAAAGCGCCGGGCCCGCTGCCTGCTGGGCGGGTACGGACGCTCTGACGGAATCCTGCGCCCCGCGGGTGTAGGGGGCCAAAGGCTCAAGCACGTCGCGAATGCAGGCCGCCGGATCCAGGGATTCGTCGACACCGTCGATGACCACCGTGACCGTTTTCCCCCAACCGGCGGTGAAGAAGTTGCGCAGCCCTTCCTGCCACTGCCGCAGCGGATCGGCAGCAGGCCGTGAACGGTCCGGGGCACAGCCCAGGCGGCTGCCGATCGCCTCGATGAGACTCACCGGCCCACGATTGCGGGCGGACACCGCGACATGCACCGACCCTTCGGCGGGCACGCTGTCTTCGGGGGCCATGCGCACCGCCTGCGCATAGCGCGGGGACGCGCGGAAATCAGGATCGCTGAGTGTGACGGTGCGCGCCAGCAGGGCGGACTTTCCGCTCGCAGCGCTCCCGGTGACGATGAGTACTCCGGGGTCGTGGGAAGCGAAGTGGGCCAGCTGCCGGTTGAGGTCTTGACGGCCGGAGAAGTACCAACCTGGGTCATCGCTGCTGGCGCGGCCGCTGGCGCGGTCAAGCCAGTACTCCAGTTCGTCGTGTGTGGCCGCGACCTCTGCTCGGGCGGGAGCGACCACCTGCGGCTTGGGCCGGTACCCGGGGTTGGGCAGAGTGAGCGCCACCGCCCCCAGCTTGGAGTGGTAGACCAGGCGCGGGCCTGGCAGCTGGAGATCGCGCTCTGCGTTGAGCCGGCCGGTGGCCTCCTCGAGGGCACTCATGAACTCGCCGGCCGACAGATGGGAGCGCGTGATGCCTGCTGCATCCCGCAGCCAGGCGAACGCCATCTGCAAGATCGTGGCGAACTCGCGCCCCAGGACAGGCGAACGAGTTGCCGTCGTGGCCACGACGGTCATCGTGCCACTCGAGGTACGAGTACGCGAAAGATCGCGGATGAAGGACGTCAGCTCCACGTCAATGCCCCCGGACTCACAGGCATTGACGATGACCAGCACATGCCGGGCCTGTGAGTCGAGCGCTGCAATAACAAGCTCGTTCGTGGGCATGCCGGTTGCCTGTAGCCGGCTGTCGTCAGTGTCGGGCAGACGCAGGAAGTGCCTGCCCGACGGGCTGACCACGCCGTGCGAGGTGATGTACACGACCAATGGTTCGTCTTCGGCGGCGTCCCGGATGCCGGAGGTATGGAGGAAGCGCTCAACGTCATGGCGCTCCGCAGGCGAACGCAAGACGGTCTGCACGAAACCCGCCTCAGCCTGCCACCACCCGGTCACCACCAGCAGCTGTTCCTCGACGGCCTTGGCGAACTCGGGATCTCCGTCCTCGACCGTCACCATGACCAGCGAGCCCCGCCTGACCGACTCCGCGTCAGCCTCGCCCGCCTGCGGGCTGCCCCCGACCAGGCCGATGCGCCCGCGCTCCCCGTGCATTTTCCCTATTGTTCCAGCCATGAATCACCGCACGCCGGAACCCGAGAAAAACACCACCGCACCCCTCACCGCAGACATCACCCAGGACGCCGTAGTCATCGTCCCCGGCATCATGGGCAGCGAGCTCTATGACACCACCAGGCAAAAGACCATCTGGGGATTATCCGGCGTTGCCTGGCTCCTCAAGGCGTGGACACAGCCCAAAGGCCTGGAACCCCTGCGACTGACCGAGGACGAGCTGGAAGGCAAGACCGGCCGCATCAGAGCCACCCAGCTCATGCGCCACTCCTCATGGACGCCTTACCTCCAGGGCCTGGAGCCCTACACCAGCCTCATCAACACCGTCCGCGACTGCGTCGCCCACCCTGCGGCAATCATGCAATTCCCCTACGACTGGCGCCTGCCCGTCGCCGCCAACGGCCGGCTCCTGGCCGATGCCGCCCGCCGGCACCTGACCACCTGGCGCCAGCACGACGCCCACGATGCCGCCCGCCGCCACCGTGTCGACGAGCGACCCGCACGCCTCGTCTTCGTCGCCCACTCCATGGGCGGCCTCGTCACCCGAGCCGCCCTCGACCCCGCTCACGACAGTGACCTCGCCCAGGACACCCGAGCCGTCCTCACCCTCGGCACTCCGTTCTATGGTGCCGTGAAGGCCACCGCCATCCTCAACACCGGACGCGGCACCCCCGTGCCCCTCCCACACCGGCAGCTGCAGTCCATCTCCGCCACCATGCCGGGTCTGCACGACCTCCTGCCCCAGTACACCTGCCTCATCGACGGCGACGACATCCGCCACCTCACTGCCCAAGATGTCGCTGCCATCGGCGGAAACGCCAACCTCGCCCGCGCCGCAGAAGATTTCCACCGCCGACAAGCCCACCTGGCCCTGCCCGCCCACCGAGCCGTCGTGGGCACCCAGCAGAGCACCCTGCAGAGCCTGACGATCCACGCCGGGGTCGTCGAAGCGCATCACCACGGAGCCCGCCAGCACACCAACGGCGACTTCATCCGCGATCCGCGCGGGCGCCTGAAGTTCTACGACGTCAAGGGCGACGGAACCGTCTACAAGGAGTCAGCGGCCGTCGGCCCGGCCATCACGCCCCTGCCACTCCAGCACGGAGCCGTCGCCTCCGACCACATCGCGCTGAAAGCCGTCGCGGAAATCCTGCGCGACGACGAGCACCTCGGCCCGCCCCAGGGGACTCCTGGATGCGGCCTGGACGTCCCCGACCTCGTCGACGTCGGCACCCCCTGGACCATCACGCTCAGCGGCGTGGACTCCCTGGGCGGCGTCAGGTGCGAAGTCACCGACCTGAGCACGGGGTCCACCCAAAGGCTCCGCCTGGGTTGGGGCGACGGCGACATCATGGCTCGAGCTGTGGCCTACACACCGGGCCTGTACCGCGTGACCGTGCGCACCCTAGACGACCTCACCGTCACCCAGCTGGTCCTGGCCGCAGAATCGGAACCGAAAAGAGAGACGGCCTGACGCTGCCCCCTTCTCTATCCGACATCACGGCCGGACTTGCCCACTGACCGACACAGCGGGCGAGCCCGGCCGCCTCCTATACGCCGACACCCATGGCTGCCTCTCGTACACCTGATAAGGGTCAGCCTTGGTCAGGGACTGAAGGGACTCAGCTTTGGAAGCGATGTGCGGCTCGCGGGCGCCTGGGACTGCAGGCCCGCTCGACGCTGGCGCGCTCGACCGGTGCCCGCGCCCCATGACACGGGCACCTTCGACGTCAAGGTTCTAAATGCCGCAACGCGGTGCAGCGCTGGTCTGCACCATCGGTTGCCCGCAGCACAGCCGGCAGCCGGTGATCTCAGAAGGGGACCGGGCCTACCAGCCCGCTGTGGGCCGCCGGTTGGAACTGGGCATCGTACTCACCGGTCCGGTGAGCGACCGGTTCTGCAGTCACCACTACAACTCCCCACCACAGGTCAGCCCCGGATCCCGGGCAAGTCTGAGCCCGGTGGTGGTATGAAAGGTGGCCGCGTCCGAGGCCGATCGTCGCCGTTCGCCGTGCCTCGCCTGTGTGACGGCTCCGGAAGCGACCCACCGACCCGGCAGCTGGGCAAACAAGGGGGGAAACATCGGGGGAACCAAGAGGAGGAAATAAGGGGGTACGTAGGAGGGGGAAACAAGGGGGGAACTGCACAGGAGCCCTCCTCCGCGTTCGTACAGGTCAAGGCTCGTTCCTGCACCGGTGAGTTCTCAGACTTACATCTCTGGAGGGGGAAAGGGGTGCCTGGGCGGGGCTGGCCTGCGGGGGCCGGGACGGGTGGTTGGGCTTGCTTGTCTGTAGGCGAAGGTCGGGAGCTGAGCATGCTCAGGGGGCCAGGCTGCCCGGGGCGGTGCGGCGGCTGAGACAAGCTCCTCGGAGACCTTCAGAACGGATCCGTTGTCAGCCTCCTGCAGATGTTCATCGGCCTGCCCTGGACAAGCACCCGCCGCGACGCCGAGACGGCGCTGAAAAAACAGTCCGCCAGCAGCTGCGCGGCGAGCGCCGCCGCGCCACCCAGGACAGTTGGCTCGCGCCGATTCGCTCCACGGCCCGCACTTCTGGGCCTGGGTCGATCCGGTTTGGCCGGCCCGCGTTTCACCTCGGTACGGGGATGTTGCCGACGGCCGTGATTCCCGTCCGATGTGCGTAGAGCGTGAGATGCCGGCCGCTTCACCGCCTCGCCCGCTCGCGCCGGCGCCTGGCCGGTACGGCGACCACGATGGTCTCCTCACTCAGGAAGTGGTGCACGCCGCGGCGATCGAGACGCTGTTCTCGTAGAGGTGGTGCCGGGTGATTCGGCCCTCTTCGACGGTGAGGCGCAGCGCGAAGGGGCCCTCGAAGGACTTCCCCGTCGCGCGCACGGTCCCTGAGAGGTGGCCCATCAGGACGGCGTGGGTGCCGTCCACGAGGAACGTGTCGACGGAGGCCCGCGCGTCCTCGGCCACCGTGTGCACGGCCAGCTCCGTGAACTGGGCGGCGCATTCGACTCCGGTGGAGCGCGGCCGGATCCACGGGACGGCGGGGTTCTCGGCGAGCATCCAGTCGACGTCGTCCGCGAAGAGCGCGACGAGCCGCTCTACGTCCCCGGCCACCCGGGCGGCGAGGAACTCCTGGACGACGTGACGGGTAGTGTCAGCGATGGAACTCGCGGTGGCGTCAGTAGACTTGACGTGCATGGTGTGCTCCTTGGGTCTGCGATGCCGGAACCCTCGTCGGGGGTCTCATTGAGGTGCACCACACTGCCGCGGTAGGGGAGTGCAGTCGATTACGTCACGGGTAAAGGTTGCCGCCGCGGACCCCGGCGGGGGTGGGACCGTGGCCGTGGCGGGCGGTCTTGCCAACGTCCGGGCCGAGGAAGACGCCCACGTCACCGGTGCGGTGGTCGGCCCTACGTTGCACTGGTAGCCACTCCCTGGGTCAGGTGCTCGTCACTTCCCGGCCCGGCGGGACGGGGGCGAGTGCGCGGGGCCGCACGGCGCACCAATTCCAGGGCGCGACGGCTCACTACCTCATCAGCCGTGCGTGGCACCGCCGGAGGAGTGAGCCGGGCCGGACGGCCCGGCTCGTCGACCGTTTCCTGGAGGGCTGACGAATTACGTAGGCTCAGAGCTGCTGGGAAGTACCAGCGCCGAGTCCGTGTGAAGCGTGATGCGCACCGGTGTGAAGGTGGTGGCGTCCACCGGCGACTCACCGGTGCCGGGATTGCGGGCGTAGCGCGGGTGGGCGCCTCCGCTGATCTGCCAGCGTATGCGGTGGCCGGCGGGGAAGCGGTGGGCGGTGGAACTCATCGGCACAGTGACCTGCGAGGGCGCCTGTTCGGCGGTGCGGAGGCTGCCGAGCCCGTCACAGATGTTGATGGAGCGGCCTTGTGGGTCCACGTCGCACAGACGGGTGAAGACATCGGCGTTTCCGGTGTCCGTGGAGATGCTCAGCCGTGCGGAGACGGGGCCCAGGATGTCCATGGGCTCGGTCAGCGCTGGGCCGGTGAATGTCAGGACATCGTCTCGGGCCTCCAGGGTGCGGTTGTCCCGGGGGCCGGCGGTGCGGGAGAGCAGTGGGCCGCCGAGGGAGGGGGTGGGGTCGGCCGGGTCGTAGCGGAACGCCGTCACGGGTGCGGAGTCTGCGGGGGCCTGCTGGGTGAGATGCCTGCCGGGGATGGGGTACCACGAGGTGGCAGCCGTGGCCGGCGGCCAGTCGTCGAGGTCCCGCCAGGTGTTTTCGCCGCCGATGTGCACACGCACCGCGGTGGGACGCAGGCCGGAGGGATCGGCGTACAGGTGGGCGCGCAGCCAGGCGAGGCTCTCGGCGAATACCTCCGGCCATCCCTCCTGCAGGGCGGAAGTGTGCGTCCAGGGACCGACGAGCAGGGCGGTCTCACATCCGGCCTGGCGCAGCCGGTCATACTGCTCGAAGGTCTGGTCGGCCAGCGCGTCGTGCCATCCGGTGATCAGAGCTGTGGGCACGCGGAGCCGCTCCGCCGACTCCGCCAACGACGCGCCGTGCCAGTAGGCGTGCTTGGCGTCCGGGTGTGTCATCACGTCGTCCAACCAAGGCAGTTCGCTCCCGAGGGCTGACACGTACGCCCCACGCAGGGGCTGTGCGGTGGTGACGTCGCGCAGGCGGCGCTGGAGACGCAGCGTCGCCCTGAGGAACGGTGCCATGCCCTGGTGCTGGTAGTGCATGCCCACGCCCACGGCGAGGGCGTTCTCCAGGCGGAGCGCACCGTCTGCGTGGAACAGGGCGTAGGGATCGTGCAGCCCTACTTGCACCACCATTGCCTTCAGTTCTGGCGGTGGGTCCAAAGCGAGGGCCCACTGCACATAGCCCAGGTAACTGGGGCCGACGGTCCCCAGTGTTCCGTTGAACCAGGGTTGCTCGCGCAGCCAGGACACCGAGGCCTGGCCGTCGGCGGCCTCGTTGCGCCACAGGTCGAACACGCCGCCCGAACCGCCGGTGCCGCGGCAGCTCTGCAGGACCACGTGGAAGCCCTGTTCGGCGAAGAGCAGGCCGTACTGGGGTGACCACGGCAGGCCTCGGCCGTAAGGCGAGCGGACCAGGAGGGTGGGGAAGTCGCCCTGGTCGCGCGGAAAGTAGTGGTCAGTGATCAACGGGCTGCCGTCGGCGGCCGGCACCACCAGCCCCGGCTCCCATCCGACCTCGTGCCGTTTCGCCGGCAGACCTCGCCAGGTCGCCCTCATCACCCTGGAGGACAGTGGCGGCTTTCCGGCGGGTGGTACCCATACCGGTCTGGCCACGGCGTCGGGCGTGCGTGATGGCATCGTTCCCTCCTCTATTCTCGTACGATGTACGAGAATAGGGGATGCTTGGATGACCTACGCAAGAGCCATCGCTCTACAGTCAGGGAAGGAGAGCGAAACCGTGTCCAGTGACGGAAGGTCCAGTGCCGGGGGCGTCGATCCCGAAGAGCTCTGGCTGCGTCCCGGCGAGCCGCGCAGGGGCCGCAGGCCTTCCTTCAGTCGGGAGGCGATCACCGCAGCCGCCGTCGCCCTGGCGGACGCACAAGGGCTTGAGGTGGTCACCATGCGGCGGGTGGCCGCCGAGGTCGGCGCGGGCGTCATGTCGCTGTACAGCTACGCCCCCGACAAGGACACACTGCTGGAACTCATGGTCGACCACGTCAGCGGCGAACTCGCAGTCACGGACCCACCCAGCGGCGACTGGCGTGCCGATCTGAAGACCGTGGCCCGCCTGCAGCGCGCCCACATGCTGCGCCACCCCTGGCTGCCCGCCGCCTTGTCCACCCGCCGCGTTCCGGGCCCCAACACACTGGCTTTCCTGGAACACGTGCTCGCCGTCCTGCGACCCACCGGGCTGGACGGTGCGGCGAAGCTAGAGGTCTTCGCCCAGATCACCGCATTCGTGGCCGGCCACGTTGCCCATGAGATCACGCAGGCCGCAGTCTCACGATCACCGGACCGGGCCGCAGCCGAGGGCCGCTACCTCGCCGCTGTCGCCGCCGACGGCTGCCACCCGGAACTCGCCGAAGTCCTCTCCGCCCCCGGACGTCCCCTCACACCCGAGGCCACCTTCACCCGGTTCCTCAACCGCCTGATCGACGGCCTCGATACAGACTGATGCCACGCACCTGTGACTGCCGCCTCGCCCACGGCAACCTCCGAGGAACCCGGGCGCTCCTCGACTCCGCCCACATCCGCCGGATCGTCCTCTACGGCGTCGCCGACCTCCCCGGCCAGGAGTACCCGCCGCCGGGCCACGAGTACCCGCGCCCGTGAAGGCAGGCAGGGGGACCCGCGCCGCTCACGGCCTTGAGTCTCCCCGGCGGTCGGGGGTGGGCAGGGATGGCGGCGTCAGGCGGGTGATGATCTCTTCGTCCACTTCAAGGCCATTCAGGCCGACGGCTTCAAGACCCTCAAGGAATTGAAGGGAAGAAAGGCTGGCCGGCCCGGGTGCGGGCAGCCGTTGGCGGCTGCCCGCACCCGAGGGGGCCACGACATGTCCGGGATGATGACGGCCGAGGAGATGAAGCGTCGCCGTGGCGACCGCGAGCGCGGCTATGCGGAAGCGGATGGTCATGTGTGCCGCCTCGTCATCGAAGCGACCCGGCTCGGAGCCGATACCCAGCTGGCCCGGATGGCGAAGCTGGTCGAGGCGCGCAGAACCCCGCAGCCGAAGGCGCTGCAGGCGGCGCCGAAGTGCGATACCGCCCACGCTGTGGACGCCGCGCAGACGCATCCGCACCCGGTGCTATCTTCCTTCCAGTCCGGGTGGGGACGCCCCTGCTGGCCTTCCCGCTGCCAAGCCCTCCTATGGTCGTGAGGCGTGATCTCAGGCAACGTCCGTCGCGACCGTCAGGTAGGAGCGTTGCTGCGGGCAACGCTCCTCGCGGTGGTGCTTGCCCTCTTCGCGATGCACGTCCTGGCCTCACATCAGCCAGTCCACAGCGGCCACGCCGCGGCGTTCCCGGCCATCGACGCAGGTGAGAGAACTCAGCACGCTCACTCTCACGTCGCTCCCGCCGATGCCACCACAACACCGCACAGCCCGGACGGCGAATGCGACCACGGCGGAGTCGGAGAAAGCTGCCTGGCGCTGCTGTATATCGTCGCCGCCCTGTTCACGTTCGTTCTCAGGCGCGGAGGCGGCAACGGCGTCCTGCGCCGATGGGCAGCACGCACGGACTCCTGGACCAGCCGCACCGGCGACCCGCCGTGCCTTCACCGACTTTCGATCCTGCGCTGCTGAGAGCTGCACCAGCATGACGCCGCACCACTGGTGCCGGCGCGCTTCTGCCTGCTCTCACCCGCCAAGATCTGAAAGGCATTACCCGAGTGACCACCGTTCTCGAGCCCGAGCGCCGCCAGACTTCCGCCTCGAAACATCGCCGCCCCGCCTTCGACAGGAAGTCGCTCCCGGCTCGCTACAGCGGCCAGATGCTCTACTTCATGGGCGCCGCCCTCATTGCCGGCGCCGTCGTCCACTACCCGATCGATCCCTCGCTGTACGCGATCATCTGCGCGGTCGGCGCCGTAGTGTTCCTCCTCGGCACCATCGTCAACGAGTTCGTGCTGGCCGACGAGCGTCCGGCGGTGAGCCAGGCGTTCTCGCTGGTCGCGTTCTCCCTGCTGCTGTCCTTCGGTGTCGGCATGGTCGGCGGTGGCATCCAGCACTTCGAGCAGTTCCCCGAGCGCAGCGCCTGGATGACCCCCATCGGCCTGCTCATGTCGTACGTCGCGTTCGTCGCCAAGGACTCCAAGGGCCGCTGGCGGCACCTCCTCAGCCCGTTCGCGGCAGTCGTCGTCGTCATCTCGGCCCTCACGTGGCTGGGCATGATCTCCCTTGCCGGCACCATCAGCTCCGGCGGCGGCCACGACCACGGCTCCACGACGGGGACACCCGCGAAGCCGGACCAGGCTCCCGTTGAGCAGGCGCCTCCGTCGAAGGCACCTGCCGAGCCGGCCGAGGATGGCCACACGTCTCACAGCCACTGACCCCAAAGTCGCCCGCATAGCCGTTCGCGGGCCTCGAATGCGGCTTCCCTTGCGGGCGTGCAGTCGGTGAGCTGGTGATCCTCCCCAGCTCACTGCGGAGGCGGGCGTCCCTTGACCCATGACATGGCCCTACGGCGCAACGCCCCGTGTGGCCGCCCCGCGAAACTGTTCTCCAGGTGTCAGTGGCGGCCCGTACCCTGCCCGTCACGACACGGCCTGGATTTCAGTTCGCCTACTTGCAGCCGCTGTTCACGGACGTCAAGCGACTGCGCGGGGAGGACGCCTACCGGCAGCTGCCCCCGCCGCAGCCGTCGAGCAGCCTGGCAACGGACGACGCACCCCTGGGCACATACGCGCCGATTCCCCGACCTCGTCGCCGCCGCCGACCAGCTGCCGGACGGTCTGGTACTCGACGGGGAGCTCGTCGTCTGGGACCAGCAAGCGGGCCAGCTGTCGTTCGAGGGACTGCAGCGCCGAGCTGCCGCCCGCGGCCGCAGCGCGCGTTCGCTCGCAACGTCCCTGCCCGCCTTCTTCATCGCCTTCGACATCCTCCAGCAGGACAGAACCGAGCTGCTCAACTACCCCTACCGGCAACGCCGCGCCCGGTGAAGCTCGGACGACGTGACCATCACCTTGTGGGCCGAGACGGACGGCATCCGGAGCCGCCTGCGCACCTGGACGAAGGACCACGGCGAGGTACTCCACACCGGGCAGTGACCCGATCCACGAGACCTGCCGTGCCCCAGCCCTCGGTGAACCCGTCCCGGACGCAACACCCTCTCACGGGCGGCCGCGACCGCAGCGACATGCCGAGAAGACGGCCCCGGACCGCGTTCGCGACACGGCCGACTCCGCGCACGGGGACCTCCGTCACGGCTGGACACACCCGCCCAGCCAGGAGCTCGGTCAGCTCGTCTCTGGCCAGGGCGGGCGAGCCCGGAAGGGTCAACGGCGACGGCGCTTGACGAGCACTGTGATGCCGAGTCCGAGGCTCACGGCGACGACGGCGCCGAGTGCCGGCCACTGCCAGGAGAGGCCGGATTCCGCAACCGCAGATTCCGCCCGGCGTGGCGCCGCAGATGTTTGGTCGGCGCTGGGGGTGGGGGTCTTCGCGGGGGCTGGGGCGGCCAGGGGGTCGACGTCAGGGGCCCCCGGGTCTCCCGCGCGATCGAGTAGCACCATGCGGGGGCGGACGACTCCGTAGCCGACCCAGTCATTGCGCTTGGAGCCGTCGACGGGGGCGCCGGCGGTTTGGATGAGGACACGGGCCACCTGGTTCGCGGTCCAGTCGGGGTGCGCCGACCAGACGAGCGCAGCGGAAGCGGAGGCCAGACTGGTGGCGTACGAGGTACCTCCGTCTGCCACGCACCAGCCCTTGTTGTCGGTGCAGCGGAGCTGGACTTTGCTACCGAAGGCGGCCAGGTCCGTGGCGTGTCCGTAGGAGGACGACGGCAGGGGTTCACCAGTGAGGTCGACGGCTCCTACGCCGAAGACTCCCGGTAGGGCGGCGATGGGGTTGGCGGACTCATTGCCGTCCCCCTCATTTCCCATGGCGACGAAGACGAGCACGCCCTTGCTCTGGGCGTACTCGACAGCCGACCTGATCTTGTCCAGCGACCACCACCCGCCGATGGACAGGTTGATGATCTTGGCGCCGTTGTCGGCCGCGTACCGAACTCCCTTGGCGGATTCGCCGATCGCGGCGAAAGCCATGGGTGTGCCGATGCTGGTGCGGATGGGCATGACCTTGGCGCCGGGAGCGAGGCCCTGTGGGCCGCCTGCCGAGCCGTCGCCGACGATCGCTGCGGTCATGGTGGTCCCGTGCCCGACGAAGTCGTCGTGCGGCGGGTACTGCTGATCCGGGTGTTCGAGCGGTGGTTCCATGAATGACACGCCTGGAAGGACGGACTCGCTCCTCAGGCCTGGGACAAGTTTGACGCCGCTGTCGATGACGGCCACCGTGATGCCGGTGCCGTCTGCAACCTTCCACATCTCCTGGGCTTTCATGATCTTGAGGTAGCCCCGCGGGTCGGTGTCGGCGGCCGCCGGCATCACCGTGCCTGCGCTGACCGCCAACGCTGCGGCGATGACGCCCGCCGCCCTCCGCCACGACCCGTGTCGACGTATATGGCCTTGCATTTTCGCCCCTTTGTGTCCATGCGCTGCAATCTCGCGCGAACCCACCCCATCACACTGTCTATCCAGGGCAGCGCCTGACCTTCCGTTAACTCCAGCGCCAGCCTCACAGCGCAGCCCCGAGGAACCAGAGTGCGCGGGGGTATCGGAAGGCTTCCGACGGCAACAGTCCGTTCCTCCGCGGCCGTACGGTTCAGGACCGGCCGCGGGCGCCCCATCCGGCCCCGAGGCCGAACAAGCTCCTCACGCCGTCCGGCAGCCTCGGCGGCACGGAAATGGGGACCCGGAGGCGCCGCGCGGCCAGGACAGGGCGAACCAGGCATCTTCCTGGGCTTTGAGGCCCGATGAAGGCGGGGCCGGGCGCTGGCTTCCCACTGGGATGGTCGGCGCCCGGCCTGGTGTGGGAGTCAGCGGCGGCTTCCCGCAACGGCTGGGGCGAGGTCGACGCTGGTGGAGTGGAGCACTTCTGGGCTGTGGACCAGTGGCGGGTCGAAGGTCCGTAGCGGGAACTGGATGACCTTCGCGTCCTGTCCTTCCTCCTCTTCTTCTGCTTCCAAGGGGGCGATGAGTCCGTACTCGGTTGCGGCGCGGGGCCAGCTGTCGGGTGGAGTTCGGGGACGCGCACGCGGGCGCGGTGGGTGTCCTCGTCGGCGGTGGTGAGCCGGGGCCGGTGTACTTCGATGTCGGGAGCGGTCCTAACGTGCCGTCGACCACGCACTGGTCGGCCTACGACGGCCGGCACCGCCGCCCGCGCGCCGAGGCTCTCCGGGCGGGGTGCGCGTGCGGATGGCGCGGCGCCGCGGAGTATCCCCTGGATTGGGACGCGATCGGCGACCAGCCGCTGTACGAGGCGGACGTCGACCTCACCGGACCGCTCGCGGATTGGAACGCACACTTGTCTCTCGTCCGCGACAACGCGGTACCGCTGCCCGAGCCGCTGGCCGCCCTCCTGGTCGAGACCACCGAGCAGCTGACCGCCACGGCCACGGACGCGCCGTTGGCCGCGCTGCGCGCCGTCGGCGTGCTGGAGCGGATCGCCGCCCGCGTCGGGCGGGAGGCGGCTAAAGGTTGTTGCAGAAGGCTCAGTCTTGGGCATTTTGCCTGTATGGGTGGGGTGTTGCGGGCTGAGCCGGTGTGGGTGGAGACGTTCACGGGCTTGCGGATCGGCCGGTTCGCGAAGCTGGTGAAGGTGGTGCGGGAGCGGGGCGGGAACGGGCCCGGTGGTGGCCGGCCGTGGTGCCTGCCGCTGGCGGACCGAGTTCTGTTGGTGGCGGTGTACTACCGCACGAACCTCACGATGCGGCAGCTCGCCCCGTTGTTCGGGATCTCTTCGGCGACGGTCTGCCGGGTCATCCAGCGCCTCCGGCCGTTGCTCGCGCTGGAGCCGGCGCCGCGGCCCGTCGTGGACGTCGAGCGCTTGTGGATCGTGGACGGCACACTCATCCCGGTCCGCGACCGGCGGGTCGGCGCCTCCTCCCGCAACTACCGCTTCTCGGCAAACGTGCAGGTCATCATCGACGCCGACACCCGCCTGGTCGTCGCCTCGGCTCGGCCGGCCCCCGGGAACAAGGCCGATGCCCACGTCTGGCGGGAGTCGGACCTGCCGGCCGCAGCGGCCGGGACCACGGTCATCGCGGACGGTGCCTACCTGGGCACCGGGCTGATCGTCCCGCACCGCAGAAGGGCCGGACGGCCCCTCCTGCGCGGTCAGGAAGAGGACAACGCCGAACACCGCCGGGTCCGTGCCCGCGTCGAGCACACCTTCGCCCGCATGAAGAACTGGAAGATCCTCCGCGACTGCCGTCAGAAAGGAGACGGCCTCCACTACGCCGTCCAGGCCGTCGCCACCATGCACAACCTCGCCCTGGCAGGGTGAAACAGCAGGTCAAGCACCACTCCGGCCTGCCCGAGACGGAGCTTTTGCAACAACCTTTAGTCGCGTACAGGGGATCCGGCGTGGTTGATCAGCGGCGACCGGGAGCATGAAGGAGGCCCGTCGGTATCCCGCCGACGCGTCCAGCTAACACTCCACGGGTTCAGCGGCGGTACATGACGTACAGCTTGCCGTCGTGGTCGGCGGCTGCCGGCTCGTCCAGGAGTTTGATCGAATCAACTGGCATGACCCGACCGTAGGACCGCTGAACAGCGGAACAGGCAAGTCATCGAAGCGGAACCAAGATCGGCCAGTTGTCGCTTACTGGTCTTCCGATCCTGCCCGAGGGCCTGATCAGACCGTAAGGCTGCGTGTGGCTGGAGCGCGGCGAGAGCCTTGCCTCAGGTGCTGGCGTTGCCGTGGTTGTCGATCAGGGGAACGAGGACGCGGACACGTTCGTGAAGGTCGCCTACCCCCGTAGCCGGTACGCCGGCCAGGACCTGGTCGAGGCGGGCGAGGCGGGCGCGCGATGTCGAACGCAGCCGGGCAGCGGGGACACGGGCGAGGACATCCAGGGCTCGCTGAGCGGCATCCGCGGGCTGGGTGGGCGCCTCGGCCTGCGCGAGCACCAGGGTGGCCGCAGCCCACCCGGGGGTAGCCATGGCAGTGGACGCGATGGACGTTTCGGCAGCAGAGCGGGCGCGGTTGTGGTGGCCGAGGGCGATGGCGGACTCGGCCTGGTGGAGGGTGTACTCGGCGGCGTCGAACCCGAACCGGCCTGGGGCGAACCCCACGCGATCGGATTCGAGTTCGCGGGCGGCCGCGGCAAGCGCCGTGTCGGCCTCTTGCTCCCGGCCGAGACCTGCGAGGGAGGTCAGCTGCGCCCATGCGTGTGCCTGGGCCTTCGGTAGGCCGGCGGGGGCGTGTGCGACGGCCCGCTCGGCGTAGGCCAGGGCGTTCTCGTAGCGGTTCTCGGCGCGGGCGACCATGCTCTGCGCGCCCAGGGCCCAGGCGGTCAGCCGTGCGTCGTCGGTGCGGGTGCCGTAGGCGGTGGCGGTGGCCAGGTGGGCGCGGGCGCCGGTGTGGTCGTCGAGGTGGAAGGCGAGGTTGCCCATCAGGGCCGAGAGCCAGCCGACGTTGCGTTGCAGTCCGCCCGCGACCTGCTCGTGGACGTGGCCGGTGACCAGGCAATCGGTGAGCAGGCCGCGGGCGGCCCGTACCTCCTCGAACAGGAGGTACGGGGGATGCTTGGGGTACGTGAGGGCGTAGTGTTCGACGGCCGCGTCAGCCAGCTCGGCGACCTCAGCGCTGCCGTGGGGATCGGCGAGAAGGGCGAGCTGGAGGGATTCACGGACGGCCGGAAGGCCGGCGGCTGTGGTCATGTGCACCACCATTTCCCGTGCGCCAGCGCTGCACGTGTCGGTCTCGGGCCGACCGTACCGGATCACGGTGGACAACTCGCGCTCCGGAACGACTTGTTCGGGCAAGCCCAGGCCGAGCTGGGCGGGGGTGGCGCCGTAGGCGCGGCAGAGCATGGCGGTGTACTCGCGGTCGGGTCGCTCGCGCGGGTCGTGTTCCCACCGGCACAGCATCGGGTCGGACAGGCTTCGCGGTAACAGCCCGTCGGCGACGTACAGGGCCTTGACCTGGGTGATGGTCTCGGAGCGGGACCAGCCCAGTGCAAGCCGCCAGGCCTCCAGCTGTTGTACCTCGGGCAGCGCCCGGCGGATCTCGGCGGCGGTCTGTTCGGTGTCGAGGCGTTCGCGCTGGCAGCGCATCCGGATGCCGACTGCCTCTTTCTTGATGGTGGCGCGGCGTGAGCGGGTGATGGCGGCGGCCATGGGCACCCCCGGCGGGAGCGGGATATCGGGACAGCCACCGTAGCCCACCCCTGTGACAGGGCGACACCACTCCGTCACTGGCCGTCCGGCGCATTGCGAGAGCCCCGCAATGTCCCTTCGTCCCGGTGGCAATGACGGCGGGTCAGGTGCGGGCTGACTCTGATGAGGCGAGCCCGACCGGGCAGCGAATCCCGAGGACGAAGGGGGGTGACCCCGCCATGTCCTACGACCACTGATCACCCGCGTGTCCCCCGTGACGGGGCCCGGGCCCGGCCTCAACGCCGGGCCCGGGCTCCTGTGCCACCCCGCCCCGAGATCACCTGGAGACGCTCGTGCTGCCGGTGCTGACCTACGAACCCCTCGACCCCGCCACCGTCAACAACCCCTACCCGGTACTGGCCGCCCTGCGCGAGCAGGTCCCGGTGTCCTGGCACGACGGCATGTCCTCGTGGCTGGTCACCCGGTACGCCGACTGCACGGCCGTCCTGCGCGACCACACCGTCTTCGCCCGCGACCGGCGCCGCACCGGCGCCACCGTGCCCGAGGCGAGCCTGAGCGTGCAGTTGCTGGACCCGCCCGACCAGGCCGGCGTGCGCTCGCTCTTCATGAACGCCCTGCGCGCCCAGGACCTGCCCGCCCTGGAGGCCCGAGCCCGCGACCGCGCCGCCGGCATTCTGCGCGAGGCGGCCGAGCGGCCGTCGTTCGACGTGATGGCCGAGCTCGCCGCCCCGCTGTCCCTGTCGGTGGTCTGCGACCTGCTCGGCGTGGACGAGCCTCCGCTGGCCGAGTTCGCCGCCGCCTCCGACGCGATCATGCGCAGCATGGACGGCGGCCTCGACCCCGCCCTCGTCGAGCCCGGCCGCCGGGCCCGGGAGGAGCTGACCGCGCTGGTCGACTCATGGTTCGCCGACACCGGACGCCCGAGCGGGCTCCTGGCCCACGTACGCACCCGAACCCCGACCGGAGCCGACGAGACGGAGGAGCTGTTCATCCGCAACACCGCGCGGGTGATGTTCCAGGGCGGATACAGCACCATGACCGCCGCCCTCGGCAACGCCCTGCACACCCTCACCGAACATCCGGACGCCCAGGATCGGCTGCGTCGCGACGCGAGGGTGGTGCCCTGGGCGGCCGAGGAACTGGTCCGCTTCGACGGGCCCGTCCAGGGCACCAGCCGCACCGCCACCCACGACACCACGATCGCCGGCATCCCGATCCCGGCCGGTGACGCGGTCGTGCTGCTCTTCGCCGCCGCCAACCGCGACTCCGCCCGATTCCCCGATCCCGACCAGCTGTTCCTGGACCGCCGCGACAACCGGCACCTCGGCTACGGCTGGGGCACCCACTCCTGCATCGGCACCCGCGCCGCACAAGCAGCCCTGCGCGCCGCCCTCGACGCCCTGCGCACCTACTCCACGCCGCTCCGTCCGGCGGGCACCGCCCGCAGGCAGCCATCGGCCACGATGCGCACCTTCGCCGTCCTCCCCGCCACCCTCCACCCCTGACGGCGCACCGCCGCCCGCCCTTCTGCTCGGAGAACCCCTTGCGCATCCTGATCGGCAACCACATCGACCCCGCGATCCGCCCCCGTACGGACATGCGGGCCTGGACCCAGCGTCTGGGCTGGTTCGCCCGCCCCGGCGACGTCCTGATCCTGTGCACCGAACCCGACCCGGCCTTCCTCGACTACGCCTGCAGCCTCACCGGCACCAGTGCCAGCGAGATCACCGTCCTGACCGCTCCGCCCGGCCGCTACGGCGGAATGCTCCTGGACCCCGAATCGCTCACCGACCCCGCCTTCCTCGACCAGGTCCGCGCCGCGCTGCGCCCGGCCGGCGGCCCGCAGGCGGTCGGCGAAATCTTCGCCCTGTGGCCCTCAGCAGCCGTCGCCCGCTTCGCCGCGGCCCTGGGACTCGCCGACCGGATGCCCGGCGTGGCGTACTTCGCCCAAGGCGGCGGCGAGATCGGCAACAATAAGGCCAACTTCCGGGCCATCGCCGCCGCAGCCGGCGTCCCCACAGTTCCCGGGGAGGTCTGCCGCTCCCGCGAGGAAGCCGTCGCCGCCACGCACCGGCTCCTGGCCCAAGCAGAAGCGCTGGTCGTCCAACAGGCCCACAACGGGGCCGGCGTCGGCAACCAGATCCTCCTGGCCCAGGACAGCACCCTGGCCACCGACCACGTCGGCGCCCGCCACCTGCACCACCTCGCCCCCGGCCCGGCCGGCGTCCCCGCCTACTGGCAGGAGCGCTGGGACTGGGCGTCCGCCGACGGCCGCCACCCCGTGGTCGTCGCCGCGTTCGCCCCCGGTGCCCAGGCGGTGTACTCCGAGCACTACGCCGACGACTCCGGCACCTGCCCGACCGAGCAGGGCCGCCTGCACTACGTCGGCCGCCGCCTCTCCCACCAGACCGTCCCCCTCCAGGGCGCCGACCCGCTGCTCCACGCCCGCCTGGTCGACGGCGGCACCCGCCTCGCCGAGGCCTACCGCGGGCTCGGCTACCGCGGCCACCTGTCCGCCGACGCCATCACCACCCCCGACGGCCGCGTCTACTTCACCGAGGTCAACGCCCAGGTCTCCGGGAGCCTGCACATCTACCAGGTCATCGCCCACCGGATCGTCGACACCTCGGCCCGCCCGGCCCGCGCGGTCGTCGAATACCACGTCCCTCCGACCTGGCACGTCCCCGACGCGGACGCGTTCCACCAGGCCCTCGCCGACCTCGACCTGACCTGGAACCCGACCACCCGCACCGGGGTGATCGTCTCCATGCCGATCGCCGCCAGCCCGGACGGCGCGCAGTTCGTCTTCTGCCTCGCCTACGACCCCACGACCGGCCACGAGGAGCCCTTCGCCCGGCTCGACGCCCGCTTCGCCACCCGCCCCGCGGCCGCCTTCGACCCAGCCGACCACGTCGGCATCCCGGTCACCGCCTTCTCCTCCTGAACGGAGCCCGCACCATGACCACCACACCCCTGCCGCCCGCGGCCGCCCGCCTGAACCGCTCCCTGGACGCCGACCGGCTGGCCGCAGACCTCGCCCAGGTGACCGGACACACCTGGGACCTCCAGCAGGGCCGCGCCCCCGGCGGACTGCTCGGCGCCGTCACCGACATCGACTGGCGGGTCCTGCCGCTGATCGCCCCGAACGGCGATTCCGACCGCACCGACCCCGGCGGCCCCGGCCCCGACACCTACGCCCCCACCGGCTGGCTGGACCGCATGCCCTACCTCGCCGAGGTCCTCGCCGCCATCCCGGCCCCGCTGAACGCCGCCCGCCTCATGGCGCTCGGACCGGGCGCCGTCGGCGAGCGGCACTGCGATCCCAAGTACAGCCTGGCCCGCGGCTGCGCCCGCCTCCACATCCCCCTGACCACCAACCCCGACGCCATCCTCTACCTCGACGGCACCGAGCACACCTGGCAGCCCGGCGAGTTCTGGTACGGGGACTTCTCCCGCGAGCACGCCGTCCGCAACCTCGGCACCACCACCCGCGTCCACGCCGTCATCGACACGCTGTTCACCATCGAGCTCGCCGCGCTGTTCCCACCGGCCTGGCAGGAGCAGCTGGCAGCCGCCGACGTGCTCATCAACTACCTCACCCCGATGGGCCGGAGCATCCCCGCCGGCCTGCCCCGCACCCTTCACCTGCCGACCGGGTTCACCGACTTCAGCCGAGACCAGCCCCTCGACGGCGACCCGACGCCCGCCCACCTGGATCACGCCGCCGACCACCTCACGCTCACCACCGCCGAGCGGACCTTCGCGCTGCTGCCCGCCAGCCCGGGGGAGTGGCGGTTCAGCGCCTGGAGCGAGGCCCGCACCCTCGCCCCCACCCCGGACGGCGGAGCCGTCCTGCACGCCCGCCACGGCCGCACCCACACCCACCGCACGCTCACCGCCGCCACGGCCTGACCCGCGAGACGAGGAACCTACCCATGCCCCTGAGCAGCCACGACGACTTCACCCGCCTGCGCGAGATCATCGTCGGATCCGCCGTCAACTACACCGGCCACGACCGCGACGTCTCCTTCGAGCTGTTCCACCACGAGAACCTCACCGGCTTCCGCTCCGACTGGGCCTACCCCCGCCTCGTCGCCAACACCGACACCGCCGGCGCGACGCCGCAGCAGTGGGCGATCAACCGCCGCTACGCCGAAGAACTCGCCGAGGACGTCGAAGACCTCGCCCAGGTCCTGACCGACCTCGGGATCACCGTCCACCGGCCGATCCCCCTGCCCGCCGACCCGGCCCCGATCGCCGGCCTGGGCTGGAGCGCCCCGCCGGTCCCCGCCCTGAACATCCGCGACAACACCCTGATCCTCGGCGACGAGATCATCGAGACCCCGCCCGCGATCCGCGCCCGCTACCTGGAAACACGCCTGCTCGCCCAGGTGTTCACCGGCTACTGGCAGGCCGGCGCCCGCTGGACCACGATGCCCCGCCCCACCCTGACCGACGCCAGCTTCGACCTCTCCTACGCCCGCGACGCCACCACCACCCTGGGCGGGCCCACCGAGCCCATCGACGACCCGCAGACCAGCCCGTACGACGTCGGCTACGAGATGATGCTCGACGGCGCCCAGGTCCTGCGCCTCGGCAAGGACCTCGTGGTCAACATCGCCCAGGCCAACCACGCCCGCGGCGCCGACTGGCTGGAGCGCCACCTCGCCGGCCGCTACCGCATCCACCGCGTGTACCGCATGGCCGACAACCACATCGACTCCATGCTCCTCGCACTGCGCCCCGGGGTGTTCCTCGCCCGCCACGACGGCATCCGCGACATGCTCCCCGAACCGCTGCAGAGCTGGAGGTTCATCGTCCCGCCCCAGCCGGACACCGGCGCCTTCCCCGCCTACGGCGACGCCGACCTCGTCCTGACCAGCCCTTACATCGACCTCAACGTCCTCTCCGTCGACGAGGACACCGTCCTGGTGAACCAGGACTGCACCGGCCTGATCAAGACCCTCGAAGCCGAGAACTTCACCGTCGTCCCCGTACGACACCGCCACCGCAGGCTCTTCGGCGGCGGCTTCCACTGCTTCACCCTCGACACCCGCCGAGACGGCGCCTGCGAGGACTACCTCACGTGAACCGGCCCGTCCTGCTCCTGGAGGCGGCCGGCCCCGAGTCCGGGCACCTGGCCCGCACCGCGGCCGCCTCCGGCCACCCCGTCCACACCATCACCACCACCCAGGCCCTGGCCGGCTACAGCCCCGCCCTGCGTGACCTGCTGGCCGGCACCCACACCACCGACCTGGGCAACCCGCAGCAGGCCCTCGCCGACACCGTCGCCTACGCCCGGCGCATCAACGCCGCCGCCGTCCTGACCACGAACGAGTACCTCACCCCGCTGGCCGCACACACCTGCGCCCTGCTGGACCTGCCCGGCAACGACCCCGCTGGCGCGCACGCCGCCCGCGACAAGGCCGCCATGGCCGACGCCTTCACCACTGCAGGCGTCACCGCGCCCCGCACCCACACCCTCGCGACCCCGGCCACGCTCCGCGCCCGGTTCCTGCGGCCCGGCATGCGGCTCCCCGTCATCGTCAAGCCGGCCGACGCCGCCGGCTCCCAGGGCGTCACCGTCCTCGCCCGCCTCCAAGACGCCGACACCGCCTGGCAGCACGCCCACACCGCACCGGGCATGTACGCGACCACGGCGGGCCGTACGGTGCTGCTCCAGCAGTACATCCCGGGGCGCGAGTACAGCGTGGAGTCGTTCACCCAGCACGGTCGTACCACCCACCTGGCCATCACCACCAAGACCACCACCCGCGGCACCCACCGCGTCGAACTCGCCCACACCCTGCCGACCCAGCTACCGCCCGCGGTGGAACAGGCCATTTACCGAGAAGCGGCGAAGGCGGTCCGCGCCATCGGCATCCGCAACGGCGCCTCCCACACCGAAGTCATCGTCACCCCCACCGGCCGCCCCTACGTCATCGAGACCGCGGCACGCATCGGCGCCGGCCACATCGGCGAACTCCTCCACCACGCCCTCGGCATCAACCCCTGGACCACCCTCCTCGACATCGCCCTCGGCCGCCCCGCCCGCCTCACCCCCGCCCGCCGCCACCACGCCACCGTCCACTTCCTCACCAGCCCGGCCGCCGGCCGCCTCACCTCCGTCACCGGCCTGCCCCGGCCAGGACCGGACACCCCCCTCGTCCGGCTTCGCGCCCGCCCCGGCGACACGGTCGGACCCGCCCACACCAACGCCGGACGGATCGGCAGCTTCATCGTCGTCAGCCCCGACGCCCACACCACTCAGGCCCGCGCCGCCCAACTGCTCGACGACATCGACGTCCACGTTGAACCGCAGTCCGCCTGACCGCACAGGGAAGGGGGCGCCACCCGGCCCGGGCGGCGCCCCCTTCCTCATGGCCGTGGTCAGATCAGCGCTGCCAACTCCTCGGCCACCGCTCCGTAGGAGTCCTCGACGCCGGCCTCGTTGCCGAGCCGGTGACGCTCCAGGCGCAGCGCGCCGAGGTGGCGCACCTCGTACACATGCCGCCGCCACGCGGCGGCCTCGGTCTCCTCCGGGCGGCTGTAGGAGTCGAAGAATGCCACGCGCGCGTCCTGCTTGGCCCGGGCCATCCGCATCGTCCAGTCCGCTTCCGGGTCGCCCCACCAGGTGCGGTCCATGTCCAGGACACCGCAGATCGTCGGGACCGGGGCGGCCGCGAGCATCGTGTTCACCGTCCACAGGTCCCCGGTCAACAGCCGCGGCACCGAGACCTCGTCCAGGACCTGCGCACCGGCCTGGGCGGCGTCGGCGGCCTTGCGGAGGTCGGCCGCGTCCAGGCCGCAGCTCTCGACGTCCTGGGCGATCAGGTGCAGGGACGTGACGACGGCCTCGCTCCAACGGGCGTGTCCGGGGCCGGTGACCGGGCCGAACCAGAGCCCGGCGACGGCGTGCACGGCCGCCGTGATCTCTCCCATCTGCCGGAAGAACGCCCCGTGTGTCTCCTTCGGGTACGACCCGAGCAGTTCCGGCGCTGGGGTGCCGGGCAGGAAGGACTGGATCATCCAGTCCCGGCCGATGACGGCCTGGGTGAAGTCGGCCGCCAGGACCCGCGGCATCAGGTCGGCGATCGGGGCGAGCCACGGCACCGACGCGTACTCCGAGCGCATGAGCTCCTGCTCGGAGTGGAACTGCCTGTGCGGTTCGGGTGCCACACGCAGGACGATCGGCTCCTCGCGGCCGGCCAGGTCGATGCGGTAGGTGGTGTTGTACATGCCGCCGCCCAGCTCTGTCGCGGAACGGACCTCGGTGCCGGGCCCGAAGGCGCGTCGGGCGACCGCCAGGATCTGGCGTTCGGTCAGGCCCTGCTGAAAGGCGTTGGCGGACCGCTCGATGACGTGGAGTTCCACGGGGCTTCCTTCCGGGCTGTGAGGACTTCGGGGAACCGGGCTGGGTCTGTCGGTTCAGGCCCTGCGGCTACGGGGCCGGCCATTGCGTTCCAGCACGACACCGAGCTGCGAGGGCTGCATCGCGGCGGCGATGCCGATGGCCCGGCGGTTGGCGTTCGGGCTGGTGGCGTCGGCCGCTGCGATGTGACGTTCGCGGGACAGGGTCAGGTGGGCGATGAGTCGGCTCAGCAGGCTAGTGGAGGCGATGAGCTCGTCGAAGTCCTCGGCCTTGGGGTCGATGACGGCAGGGCTGTTCGTGAGGCCGTCGTACAGGGCGAGGGCGATGTCGTCGGGGAGGTCGACGGTCTGGGACCCGCCGGAGGCGCCGGGCAGGTCGAAGGTGATGCGCGTGGTCAAGGGGTACCTCCACGAGAGGGTGTTTACGAAAAGCTACACCCGTAGGAATTACTACACAAGGGTTTTGGGGTCCCCTCAGGACTGAATGCCCGTGGAGTGTCAACCTCAACAAGCCACGCGGGAACAGGAAAAGCACCGGCCAGCGAGACATGCCACCGCCCCCATGCCCGGTGGCCCCGCGGACACCACGGCGCTTCCTGCCGGATCTCGACCGCACAAAATCTTTACGCACCCCTAACCCGGAAAAGCATCCTCGCGGCAGAGCCAGGTTGGCTCCCGGAGTAGTCCGGGAAAGCGGCAGCGGCGGACACTGGACCGCCCCGTGCGCCGCGCCACGCCGCTACCGCTTCTGACAGACGCCCGCAGGACGCGGCAGATACGGTCGCGGGCCCTCACCCGTCGCGGGCGTAGCCGCCACAGCCGTCCCATCCGAACCGCGCTACGCCCTCCACATCCGTATAGATGCGTCACATTCGTGTAGAGGCGCTGGACTACAGCGCATACCTCAACACCCTGCCCGCTCCGCCACCCGCTCCGTACGGACCACCGCCGGCAACCCTGAGGAGGCCGGCACCACAGGCAAGGCGTCCACTGCTCAACGAACGCTGACCCCTGTCGGTTCGGACCTTAACCCGGCCTTGACGATCGCCGGTCCGCTGCCTGTACATAGCCGCTCCCGTGATCGGGACGACCTTGCTGTTGGGCCGCTTCCGGCGGGTGGTCCTGTTGTACGACCGGCGAGGAGGCGTTCATGCCGGAGTGCGGAGACGGCTTTGGGACGCCCAACGTCGTGACACCCCGGCCGTAACGTTTACTCATTGTAATCAATCAGTGCCAAGCGATAGCTTCTCGTCACTGTCCGTCAAAAGACGGGTGAGTCATAGGAGGTACCGTGTTCCGGCACAGCACGCCCAAAATCGCTGCGGTGATCGTGTCCGCGCTGAGTGTCCTGCTTCTGCAGGCCACCTCCGCCCAGGCGGAGACGCGTGTCCATGTCCGCAACGGGTCGTTCACCGACCCGCACGTAACCGAGAACAGCTACCGCACGTTCGGAGTGGGTAACGGCATCGACGGCTGGACCGTCACCCAGGGCAGCGTCGACCTGCTGGGGTCCGGCTTCGCCCAGCGGGACGGCTACGTCCAGGCCGTGGACCTCAACGGCGATGGCCGCGGCGCGATCCGCACGCAGATCGACACCACGCCCCGCCACCGGGTCTACGTGCACTTCAAGGCGACCGCCAGCGCGGACCCCCGAAAGATCTGCACCGGCTCCAACATCCCCGAGGCGCTGCTGCGCGTCCAGGGCGAGGACGGCAAGGGTGCCTTCGAGAGCCTGGGCAAGCCCGACGCCAACGCCGTGGCGCACTGGCAGGACTACACCTTCGAGTACACCGCGACCCGGGAGAACGGGTTCGTGACGTTCTCTTCGGTCAACGACTCCGCGTGTGGGCCCTGGATCACGGACGTCCGGGTGTACGAGTCCGACCGGCCCGAAGGCATCCCGATCCACTGAAGCGCCGGGGCCCGCTCCACGGGCCCCGGCCGGTCCGCTGCCGGACGCACGCGCAGGAGACGGCCCGGTGGTATTGCCCAGACCACTGGGCCCCAGACCCCTGGCCGCACACGCCTCATCGGCACGGGCTAGCCGCGCCCTAACCGGGCACGCCCCGGGCCCGGGGGCCGGATAAGGACGTCGTAGAAACGGTGTCTAAGCCGGTGTGGTGATCCGCATGATTGGAGCCTTCGTCAAGTATCAATTGCCGCAACGAATGGTGCCGGAGTTCGCCGTTCGTTTCTGTACCGCAGGGATCCTGGACACCAAGGCTGGAGAGAACGATGACGAATCCATTTGGCGGGTTTGACGGCGAAGAGCCCGAAGAGGATCGATCGCAGTCGCCGGACTCGGGCAGCGAGTCGTGGGGTAGCGACGACTCCCAGCCCGACCGCGACGATCGGAGTACTTCGGACACCGACAACTCCTACCAGGGAGACTCGAGCGAGGAACCGTGGAACGACGGCGGCTCTCCGTCTGGAGGGGACGACCAAAGCACCGACAGCGGCAGCTCTGGCGGCGGCTCCACGGACTCCGGGAAGAATTCACCCGAGTGGGAAATCGTCACGATGAGCGGCGTGGACAACGTGCCGGCAGGGTACGTCGCCCTCTACGACGACAGCGACTTCAATCAGGATGAATACTCCAGGGAGTCCACGGGCGGCCAGGTACTCCTGACTAGGGTCAGCATTCCGAGCCTCAAGGCAATCGGGTTCAACGATCGGGCCTCGTCGGTGAAGAACGGGGCTGCGTACGCGGCAATCCTCTTCGCCGATGTCGACTATCAGGGGACGAGGCTCCTCGTGCCGTCCGGCGAAGGCAAGCCCAACTTGTTCACGTCCGCTCAAGGGGACTCCTACAGGGAGCGTTTCAACGACACCGTCTCGTCCGTAAGGATCAACACCAACTAAGTTTGACTCCGTCGGGAATCTAGGGGGTGGTCGAGGTCACGCCATAAGAAACGATGTCTTATCCGACGCGACACCACCGCAAGGGAGTTGGCCGCGCGCTCGGCACCTTCTACGCCGGGGCCCCGCTCTGCGGAGGAGGCGGCTGCGATCGGCGCCCGGGTGTTCGTGTGCGTTCATGCGCGCATCATCCTCGAAGGTCGGACGTCACCGATTGACGGGGCAGTCGTAGGCGCCGTTCGCCTTGTAGGTGGGCGAGCCGCCCCGTGCCCAGTCGGCGCAGCTCGGCACGCGCCAGCCACGAGACTTGCCGACCAGCGGCTCGGTGCCGGAACCCGGCCGGTCGTAGTTCAGACCCGTGCAGGAGCTGCCCGGCTCCATGCCGAGGTCGTTGCAGTCGTTGCTGATCTTCTGGGCGCCCAGGTCGTACGGGGAGCTGGACTTGTTGCCCTTCTCGGCGGCGATCCAGAAGTTGTACGCCACTCTGGTTTCGACCCGCTCGCCCGCGGCTGCCTGGGACCATCCGGTGGGTGAGTGTGCGCCTTGAACCGCGGTGAGAGGTCTCGCCCCGTGCCGGCACCGCAGGAGCAGACGATGGAACCGACGACACGATGCCGCCCTTCGGCGGACCCGTTCCCATTGAAGGTCATCTTCTGCGGCTTTTGCCGGGCCACTGCGGCCACTGGTGGAGTGCGGACTCTCAGCGCTGACGGGGAATTCTTGTCGGTGACCTGGCACATCTCTGCCTGCCCGCACCATGCAGCCGATCTCATCCTCGCCGAGGACAACTGACGGCTGTGTCTGCGGCGAACCGCCGCGACATAAGTCTGACCTTTCAAGGCGGCCGCCGCTTCGGGCGGGAATTCCCTCGGAGCTCGGATCGGACTGACTCACCTCTTGCCCCACACGGGACAGTAGCGACTGCAACGCGCCCACCCGTTCCCGGCAACACAAGGGGTGCAACATCGACCCCGTTGCACCCCTGACCTGCATAAAAGGTTGTGCAACGCGCCCCTGCGAGGCGTGTTACGCGGCGCCTTGGGCCTACCTATGCCCAGCGCATCCCGACCTTGGACAGCTGCTCCACCACCTCGGCGTCAGCGTTGCGGCCCGGCGGCGCTCACCGGCCCGGGAATGTGCTGACGATGGCTTGTACCTGGCCGGCCATCAGCTGCCCAGCTATGAGTGATACGTGCCGGACAGCCTCCACACCATCTGGTTCGGTTCACTGGAGGCTGATGGGGCCGTGTACCGCTGGACATGTTCCGGCTGGACCATGGTCACGTCCTGGGCACCGACTAGCTAGTCGAGTGGCACTGCGCTGTACTGCCGAGCATCATGAAAAAATGGATGCCAGTGAACCCGGTGCGCGCCCGGTGGAGCTGCCGGTCGAGTCCTGGCTGGTCATCGACTCTGCGATGGGTGCCGAGACCAGCGTGGCAGGCCAGATGGGCGACGAGGCAGGGGTTGTCGAACTCGGCCTCAGTGTCCGCCGTGCAGGCTGGAATGCGCTGCCGGACTGGCCGTCTGACCCGCAGGGGTTCACCAGCTGGCCCGAGCCTGGCCGGCAGGTCACGATCGCACTGAGCGCATCTCAGTGGTCGCTGGTTTTGGCTGTGTTGGACCGGTGGGCAGACGTCTGTGACAGCCTTGACGATCCCGAGCAGGCTGAGGAGGCAAAGCGCTACCGGGCCATCGCAGAACACCTCCGTAGTGATCTCGATTCGACGCCTTGACTGCGTGTCAGCAGGCTCGAAAGCCGCCTTTGCGGCGGCGACTGACAGCTGCCGCAAAAACGCGTGTCTGGTCGTTTCGCCGAAACGTATCCCGGGTCATGTTCCTGTGAGGGAGCTTCGATGCGTGCGCGACGTATATACCGGCTGCTGCTGATAGGCGTGATCCTGGCGCTGCCTCTCAGCAGCACAGCAGTGTGGGCCGAGCCGTTCCCGCCAGCGCAGCGCGCCACTCAAGCGGAAGCCGCTCCCGCCAAACCTGCGGAACGGGTAGGGGCCACCGTCGGGCCGGCGAGGATGGTCCCGTCAGGCATTCGGGCGGTACGCGACTGTCCAGCGGTTTCGCGGTTCACAGCATGCGACACAATACCTGCCTTCATCGATGTCGTAGATCGGGACAAACTAGGTGGCAAGGTCATAGGGGGAGTCTTCTTCGATATCACCCTCGGCTACCATACTGAGTCTTTCAGTAATCGCTACCGTGCCTCGGTGCACGTCAAGGTCACCAAAGCCTTCGGCCTCACCGCCGGCACGGTGACCACTCTCACGGCCACCTGCACGACGCCCTGCAAATCCTCTGGATCAGCCACTGGCCCCACCGCCTCTGTTGGGCAGGACTGGGACGGCATGCTGTTCTTCGAGGACGCTGTCGTGAAAGACGAGACCCACATCAACGTGGCCACCATCGTGATGGCGCCTGCCAATCCAGCGTTCGAGGGCCAGAAAGGTGGCTCGGGCCGGGCTGCCGCTGAGATCCGGTGCGACGACACCTTCCGCCGTAAGAATCCAGGCTGCGTTGTCCGTCACTTCATCCCGACCATGACTGAGATGGCCCAGCTGCCCACAATCGCCGCCAGCATCCGCTCCATCCAGCAGCGCGGCGGCGTCGGAGTGCCCAACCAGCCGCTGAAAGCCCTCACCCGGATAACCGACGAAGCGCGAATTGAAAAGAACCGCCAGGCCGTTTGCGGCCGCTCCGTCGTTGGCCCGGCTCCCAAGGGCATGCAATGCGACGAGTACCCATTCGCTTCCACGCTCAATGGCGGCACGGCCACGCCGAAGGATGCACGAGGGGTGGCGTGGGTACCCGCGGAGGAGAACGCAGCGCAAGGCGGCCTCCTTGGCGGCTTCTACGCCAAGAACCGTGTTCTGAATGGTGATCACTTTTACGTGCGGGTGTGAGCAGGGCTGGCGTTGTGGCCGGTGGCGGGAGGCAGGTGCTGCCTCCCTTGTCCGTCTGGCGGTTGACGACGCTCATCACGCCCACCTCATCCCGACCTTGGACAGCTGCTCCACCCGCTCCGGTGTCAGGGTGGCGGCCCGGCGGCGCTGGTTGTCGACCCAGGTCCCGAGCTTCAGCGGGACGTCCCGCCGCGCCTGGCCGTCGCCGCCGAGGGTGATGGTCTCGACGTGCTTGCGGGGCACCGTGAGGTGCCCCTCGCGCTCGAAGAACTGGGTGGCGGCGGCGAAGTGCATCGCCCACTTGTCTGCCTGGCTGGTGCGCGGCTTCGGCTTCTCGTCCTCGCTGGCGGGCTCGATGCCGAGGACCTGTTCGCACATCCACTGCTGTACCCCGGTGAGCTGGTCCCAGCCGAGCCGGACGGACGTCACCCACCGGCCTGGCGCACGACCTCGCCCGCCGTGGTCGGCAGCGGCTCGCCAGCGTCCAGGTGCAGCCGGACGAGGTGGAAGCAGCGCTGCCACGTCACCGGCCAGCTCCTCCGCGCTGCGGACCGCCACCCTCGTCTTTCCGGACCCGGTTGCCATGATTACCTGCGTCCGCAGCCCCCGCTCAGGCACAAGCGATCGTGCAGGCAACTCAAGGGCATGCCGGACCGCATCAATGGCTTCGCGTTGGGTGGTTTCGCGCTGATCAGCGCGGGTCGCGGTCGACATATCCGTCCGTCTTCTCCTGGGCCTGGTGGAAGAGGCGCGATGTGGTCACCTGGGCTGCTCGTTCCCGGCCTGCTTGCGGCGGCGCCTGTGTTCGCGTTGGGCTTGGGCGCGGGCGCATTCGCGGGTGCAGTACTTGATGCCGGTCGTGCGGTTCTGTCCGTATTCGGCGCGGCCGCGTTGGCGGACGAAGGGGCTGCGGCAGGTTTCGTTCGCGCACTGCCGGACGGTCGCTTCCTCGGCGAGGTGGTTGTACAGCTGCAGAAAGGCGACGGAGAGGAGCGAGGGGCTGCGCTCGGTCAGGCTACCGAGGCCGACGCTGAAGGGTGCGAGGGCGCTGCGCAGGGCGCCTCGCAGGTGCGCGAGCCGCAGGGACAGGGTGATGTCGCGCAGGTGGTCGAGGTCGCGTGGATAGATCTCGTCCTGGTGGGCGTTGTCGGCCCGTGCCAGTGCGAGGTGTTCTTCGGAGACTTCCGTCTCGACGAGTTCGTCGAGACCTCCTTCGCGGCGGCAGGCTAGCCATGTCGAGATCGCCCGCTGGGCTTCGCTGATGTGGACCTCGATGAGGTCGCCGTGCAGGGACCAAGGGCCGAACCGTGGATGCTCGCGGTCGTCGAGCTCCCGGAGCCGTTCGAGTTCGGGCAGGTCCCAGCTTCCCGAGTTGATGCTGCCTCCGAGGTGCCCGTAGGTGCGCATCCAGCCGGCCACGGTGACCAGGTCAGCGGGTTCCACCGCCATCAGTTCCCGGATGTAGAAGTCCTCGGGCAGGCAGCTCCTCTCCTGCGGAGGGGAGAGGGGGCCGCCGATGTCCCAGACGATCCATTCGCCGTCCGCGCGGGCGCCGGCCAGCGGGGTCATCTCTGGCGCCGGGACAGGAGTACCTGGCCAGAGAGTAGGACGAAACCGTGGGTCAACGTATGCCGCCATGCAGGGCATCATAGCCCCGAGGAGAGATACGAAAACCTGGAGTCTCGTACCACGCTCGCGGAACTGTCGGAATGAGGAGACGAAGTGACGCACTGGCAGGAACGAAAAACCCTCGGAGAAGCTCACGAACAGCGAGTGGCCGCCGCACTGCGCCAGCACGGCTGGACCGTCCAGGAGTGCGGCCAGGGAACCTACCCACCCGCCATCCAGCACGCGCTCCGTCACACCCGCTCCGCGCTCCGCCAGTTCCCCGACCTCATCGCAGCCCGCGGACCAGAACTGATCACCATCGACGCCAAGGACCGCATGCCCAGTACCGATAGCGACCGGTACGCGATCAGCACGGCCACGCTGAACGCCGGCCTCCTGTTCACGGCGACCCACGCCCCCACCCCGCTGTACTACGTCTTCGGCGACATGAAGGTCCTCACTCCTGCGGAGATCCAGCACTACACCGCGCATACCCGTGCCCACAGAAGCGGGGCCTGGGCCCTGGTCTCCACAAGCCGCGCCCATGCATTCAAGGCGGTCTTTGGGCTTCCCACGGAACTGGTTGCCTGACGCGGCTCAATGACCGGTGGCTGGTCCTGGCCGACGACGGCAGGTCGCCGCTGTCGCCTGTGTGCCCGGCCGCCAGGTCCGCTCGAGGCAAATGCCGAGGGCGCTGGTGTCCGACACTCCTGGCCGACGGATGTTTTTCCCCGCTTTGCATGGCCCGCGGCCAGAGACTGTAATGGGATGTGGGGCCCGTTCGGAGCCATCACATCGCCTCGATACGAGCCGTGCCGGATAGGCAGCAAGCGTGGTTGTGCCTGTCGTTCCGGCGCGGTGGAGTTGTGAGAAGGGTGAAGCAATGCAGCACCCACACGCCTCACGAACAAAGATCGCGCTCGTCGCTGCCGCTGTTCTGGCAGGAGCGCTTGTTCCTGTCACTGTCACTCCTGCGGCAGCCCGCCCGGCACGCTGCGACAGCCTGGTACAGGGCTTCTACGACCGATCACCTTTGACTGGCGGTGTTGCCCCGGGCCTGTGGAACTACAGGCTTGCCCAGGCAACGCACTGCCTCATCAACGCCGAGCGCGCCAAAGTGGGGGCGCCACCGCTGATGACCGGCGAGCAGACGGGTGGCCCTCTCATCAACGCTGCGGATGCCCACGCCCGGGCTGCTGTGACGCTCAAATGGTGGGGGGAGAACAAGGACTCTCACACGAATCCACAAACTGGATCAACGCCGGAGAGCCGCATCAGAGGAGAGGGATTCTGTGCGCAGGGCCGGACTTGGGCCGTGTACGAGATCACCCACACCGGCTGGGGCGGCAACGGGACTCCCAGGGAGGCAGTGAAGGCATGGATGGCCAGCAAGGGAGACCATCCTAAGATCATCAAGGATCCGGCCCTGACCTGGATCGGCGTGTCGGTGGTGCCAGGAGCGGCTGATCCGGCTGGCAACGGTTGGCGCGATGCAGCAACCTCCGTCGTGACCTTCGGATACTGCAGGCAATAGCAGGTCCCGCTCGGGTGGCGAGATCCTCTGATCGAGCCACTCAACGGTCCTTCGGGTAGGGGAGCGCAAGGCAGTGGGAGCTCTGTCACGCGTTGGTCGTTGCCAGCCGATCTCGCCTAAGGGTGGGGACTACCGGCCTCACCGCTTCGTTGCTCGCCAGACCGCTCATGCCCAGTCGTGCGATCTCTCGGTTTCGGGACAGTGGTGTGAGAGACAGTGGGCTTTGGTGTGTTGCTGCTGGTCGGGTGCTGTTTCGGGGTGTGGGGTCACTGTCATGGACGTGAGAGATCGGTGGGGGATTGCTGTCCTTGGCGTTTATCGCACCAGGGGTGACACTGTCTCAGTTTCGTGAGTTCTGATCCGCTGGCTGGTGGGTGGTTGGTGTGATCGAGGGGTGGATCAGGAGGAACGGCTCCAGTCGCTGACCGGGTCGGACGTTGCTTTGCCGGCCGAGTCGGTTCGGGCGTTGCGGGGGCCGGTGGTGTGCCGGCTGCTGGGTCTGTGCCGGGAGGGGAAGCTCACCACCGGGCATGTGAGGTCGGCGGCGGATGCGTTGGGAGTGCGAAACGCGCGGTGTGGCGGTGGCTGGCTGCTGCCGAACAGGACAAGGCCGCGGCTACGGCGCCGGGGGAGAGGACCAGGTACTACGGGCGGTTCACGGTCACCCCGGAGGTTCGGGCGTTGCTCGGCTTGTGGAGGGGGAACGTTGCTGCTGTTCATCGTGAGCTGACTGCCCGCGCGGCTAGGGGTGAGGGGGAGCCGCCGCCGTCGATCCCGACGCTGCATCGCGCGATCCGGCGTGATCTGACAGCGGGGGAGCGGGCGGGGCTGACGGGTGGGGAGCGTGAGGCCCGCAAGCATAGGAGTACTCCGATGAACCACCCTTCTGACGCAGTCACCGCATTGCGACATCAATGAACTCCAGCCTCCCCTGGCCGTTGGAGCCGTCCCGGTAGCCGGCGGGGCTGACTGCGCAGCTTCACTGATCCTCGACAACGAGGCCCGGTCCCGCACCGAAGCGCCATGATCCCCTGGTTCCAGAATCAATCTGGCCTCTAAAATGAAGCACCGAGGCGACCGGGCCTCTCACGCCCGGATCCTCCAGGCTTCTCTTCATCCGCTGACAGGAATCGGCATACCGATGACAGTGGACTTCTCATCAGCACACTGGCACAGCCGCGGCGAAGTCCAGCCCCTCTCCCGTCACCCCCGGGACCGATCCCTGCTGCTGGCCGCCCGCAGAGCGGGCTGGTCCTGGAGGCGGAGCCGAAAGGGCCCGGGTGGGGGAGCGGAGCGGACCCGCCCAACGAGCCGGAGGCCCAAACCCCGTGAAACAGGGTCACTCAGGCCTGCGGAGCAGGCCGTTCGGGGTGGAGCGAAGCGGAACCCCGAACAGTCCGGA
>NZ_JBIXJQ010000013.1:195330-217922 GCF_052871255.1 Streptomyces sp. LARHCF249 | reverse complement strand
GGATCAAACTCTCCATGAATGTTTACCCGTAATCGGGTGCACACACACGCAGAGCGGGACGATCATGTCGGAATAAGACCGACCGTCCACTGCGTCCTCGCTGTGTAATTGCCTGCAAGCACTCCACAAGGAAGCCTCACAGGTCTTTTTCAAAGGAACCTCATCCACCGAAATGGACGGGGTATCAACTTTTGGCGTTGATTTTTGGCACGCTGTTGAGTTCTCAAGGAACGGACGCTTCCTTTGTACTCACCCTCTCGGGCTTTCCTCCGGGCTTTCGTTCTGTGTTTCCAACCTTACCAGATCATTTCCTCGCCCTGCTTCTCGAAAGTCGCAGTCGGTTTGGATTTGAATTCGGTGACCGTTGGAGGGTCTGTGCCTTTCGGCGCTCCGCTACGTTAGCGCTTTTCCCTTGCCATTCATAATCGAGTGGCCGGCGGAGAAATTCGGGCATGCCGAAGAAGACCCCGCCAGGGGTACGTCGTAGGTAGTGGGTTGGCCGCTCCGGAGGTCTGCCGATGGCAGTGCCCCGTTCAAGCGGCTCGGGCTACGTTAGGCGTCCGGTAGGGCCGAGTCAAGTTGAGCGGCGGCGTGGCGCGTGGGCTCGGTACGGGCTCACCGTCGGGTCGTGGGTGATCCAGAAGCGGTACGGATGGGCCGCGCCGGCGCCGCTCACGCCGGTACGCGGGCCGCTGCTCACCAGGTCGGGCGAGGTGGGGGTGCCCCCAAGGAGGGACAGGGGGGAATCGGGGCCGCCGCAGAGATCGGTCCCGTCGAGGGAGCGGTCCACGTCCAGGGCGGTGGCCAGCCGGGCCGGGCCTTTGGCGAATTCTCCCGGGTATCTGGCGGAAAGTCGGCGTTTGGCTGCCAAGTCGGCGCCCACCGTGACCTCACCCGCGCGCAGCAGCACACCGCTCGCGTGGCCGGGGGGCCCGCACACCAGGTTGAGGCTGAACCACATGCCGTAGATGAAGTAGACGTACGCATGTCCGGGCGGACCGAACATCGATGCGTTGCGGGCCGTGCGGCCGCGGTACGCGTGGGAGCCCGGGTCCGATTCGCCCTCGTACGCCTCGACCTCCGTGATGCGCAGTTCGATGAGTCCGTCCGGGCTGCGGCGGACCAGGGTGCGGCCGAGGAGGTCCGGGGCCACGGTGAGGACCGGGCGGTCGAAGAAGGACCGGGGAAGGGGCGTACGGTCGGGGCGCGCGCTCATCCGGTCGAGCGTACTGGAACGCGTACCCCTGCAACCGGGGCCTAAGGTTCCGCGTTGGTAAGGGGTAGTCGCACAAGCCTTCAAGGGGAGTCAGAGCATGGGGTTCAAGAAGCTGTTCGCGAGCCTGGGTGCCGGTGGTGCCTCGGTGGACACGGTCATCACGGAGCCGAACGTCGTGCCGGGCGGGATCGTCCAGGGCGAGGTCCGGATCCAGGGCGGATCCGTGGAGCAGCAGATCGAGGGGCTGTCCGTCGGGCTGCAGGCGCGGGTCGAGGTCGAGGGCGGTGACCAGGAGTACAAGCAGGACGTCGTCTTCACCAAGCAGCGTCTCGGCGGTGCGTTCCAGGTGCAGGCCGGCGCGGTGCACGTGGTGCCCTTCGGGCTGGAGATCCCCTGGGAGACGCCGATCACCCACTTCGGGGGCCAGCAGCTGCACGGGATGAACATCGGGGTGAGCACCGAGCTGGAGATCGCGCGTGCGGTCGACGCGGGCGACCTCGACCCGATCAACGTGCACCCGGTGCCGGCGCAGCAGGCGATCCTCGACGCCTTCCGGCAGCTGGGCTTCTCCTTCCGCAGCGCGGACATGGAGCGCGGGCACATCCGCGGGACGCGGCAGACGCTGCCCTTCTACCAGGAGATCGAGTTCCTGCCGCCGTCGCAGTACCGGGGGCTGAACCAGGTCGAGCTCACCTTCGTCTCGGACGGCCGGGAGATGGACGTCATTCTGGAGATGGACAAGAAGCCCGGGCTGTTCAGCGAGGGCAGTGACACCTACCGCTGCTTCCAGGTGGGGCTGCAGTCGTACCAGGGGACGGACTGGGCGGCGTACCTCAACCAGTGGATCGCGTCGGTCGGTTCACAGCGCAACTGGTTCTAGGCTCGGCCCCGTACGCGTATCCGATACAGGAGGTACAGCAGTGGCCGAGCAGAGCAGGGCGCCCCTACCGCACGACTTCCACCCGGAGGTGCACGCCTTCACGGTGACCAGTACGGATGTCGCACCGGGTGCCGATCTGGGTGACGCCCAGGTGCTCGAGGGCGGGAACGTGTCCCCACAACTGCGGTGGGAGGGGTTCCCGGAGGGGACGAAGAGCTTCGCCGTGACGTGCTTCGACCCCGACGCGCCCACGGGCAGCGGGTTCTGGCACTGGGTGCTCTTCGATCTGCCGGTCTCGGTCACCGAGCTGCCGGCCGGGGCGGGCAGCGGGAAGTTCGAGGGGCTGCCGGCCGGGGCCGTGCACGTACGGAACGACTACGGGACCAAGGACTTCGGCGGGGCTGCCCCGCCGGCCGGGGAGCGGCACCGGTACGTCTTCACCGTGTACGCGGTGGACGAGGAGAAGCTGGGTCCCGACGGGGACGCTTCTCCGGCCGTCGTCGGGTTCAATCTGCGCTTCCACACGCTCGGGCGCGCCCAGCTGATCGGTGAGTACGAGGCGCCCGCCGGCTGACAGTTCTCCGAGCGTTTGCCCGGTCCTGGTCTAAAGACGACCCGGACCGGGCATTTTTATTGCGTTGTCCCGCGTGGCGCCCGCGGCCAGAGTGGTTGCGGGCCCGGCCATATGGGTGGTCGCGGGCCTGCACACGGGAGGTGGGCGAGATGCGGGACACGCTGGTGCTGAATGCGAGCTTCGAGCCGCTGTCGACGGTGACGCTGAACCGCGCTGTGGTTCTGGTGCTCCAGGACAAGGCCGTGGTCGAACAGTCGCATCCCGAGCTGCGCGTGCGCGCCGCCACCATGGATCTTCCGATGCCCCGTGTGATCAGACTCTGCAGGTACGTCCGGGTGCCCTTCCGAAGACACGCTCCCTGGTCGCGGAGGGGGGTGCTGGTCCGGGACCAGCACCGGTGCGCGTACTGCGGGAAGCGCGCGACGACCGTGGACCACGTGCTGCCGCGGGCGCAGGGGGGTGGGGACACCTGGCTGAACACGGTGGCCTCGTGCGCCGAGGACAACCACCGCAAGGCGGCGCGGACTCCGGAGGAGGCGGGGATGCCGCTCCTCCGGAAGCCGTTCGTGCCGTCGCCGGCGGACGCCATGCTGCTGGCCCTGGGGGTGGCGGGGCGGGAGGCCCTGCCGGAGTGGCTGGAGCGCTCCGCTTCCTCGTATGCCCCGTCTGCCGCGTAGGCGGACTCGCTGGGCGACGTAACTCTGCTACGTCGCTCAGCGGACCAGCAGCTGGACGATGGCGAGGATCCCGACCGTGACGATGACGCCGCGCAGCACGGTCGGCGAGAGGCGGCGGCCGACCTTGGCCCCGATCTGGCCGCCGATGGTGGAGCCGACGGCGATGAGCAGGACGGCCGTCCAGTCGAAGGTGGCGACGAAGAGGAAGAGGACGGCCGCGATGCCGTTCACCATGGCCGCGATGACGTTCTTCACGGCGTTGATCCGTTGCAGGTCCTCGCGGAGCAGCAGGCCCATCAGGCCGACGTAGAGCACGCCCTGGGCGGCCCCGAAGTAGCCTCCGTAGGCGCTGGAGAGCAGCATGCCGGAGAGCAGGACGGGGCCGCCGTCGGGGTGGCCGGGGTCGGTGCCCGCGGCTTCCTGGCGGCGGCGCAGGGCTGCGGCGAGCCGGGGCTGGAGAACGACGAGCACGAGGGCCAGTCCGATGAGGACGGGCACGATCGTGTCGAAGGACTCGGACGGCAGAGTCAGGAGCAGGACGGCGCCCGCGACTCCGCCCACGAGGGACACGGCGCCGAGCCGCAGGATGCGGGCGCGCTGGCCCTGGAGCTCCTTGCGGTAGCCGATGGCTCCGCTGATGGAACCGGGCACCAGGCCGAGGGTGTTGGACACGTTGGCGGTGACCGGCGGCAGGCCGGTGGCGAGCAGCACCGGGAAGGTGATCAGGGTGCCGGAGCCGACGATGGTGTTGATGGTGCCGGCGCCGATGCCGGCGGCGAAGACCGCGAGTGATTCCCAGACGGACATCGAGAACATGGACATGGACTGGGCCATCCCCTTTGCATGAGTGAGTCGCCTCCCCGCCATGAAGGTCGAGGGGCCTCACTGATCATGCAGGAGGGGACGGCCGTTCAGTCGATGGGGGGCTGTTCCCGGCGGTCGGCGCTGCCCTTGTCGGCCGTACCGGAGTTGTCCTTGCCCGAGTTCTGCGGATTGAAGCCTGAAGAGCCTCCGCCCATCGGGCCGAAGTTGCCCATGGCTCCCGAGAGGCCCTTGAGCGCGTCTCCGATCTCGCTGGGCACGATCCAGAGCTTGTTGGCGTCGCCTTCGGCGATCTTCGGGAGCATCTGGAGGTACTGGTAGGCGAGGAGCTTCTGGTCGGCGTCGCCCGCGTGGATGGACTCGAAGACCGTACGGATGGCCTGGGCCTCGCCCTCGGCGCGCAGGGCGGCGGCCTTGGCGTCACCCTCGGCGCGGAGGATGGAGGACTGCTTCTCGCCCTCGGCGCGCAGGATCTCGGACTGCCGGACACCTTCGGCCTGGAGGATGGCGGCGCGCTTGTCGCGGTCGGCGCGCATCTGCTTCTCCATCGAGTCCTGGATGGAGGTCGGCGGCTCGATGGCCTTCAGCTCGACGCGGTTGACGCGGATGCCCCACTTGCCGGTGGCCTCGTCGAGGACCCCGCGCAGGGCGGCGTTGATCTCCTCGCGGGAGGTGAGGGTCCGCTCCAGGTCCATGCCACCGATGATGTTGCGCAGGGTGGTCACGGTGAGCTGCTCGATGGCCTGGATGTAGCTGGCCACTTCGTACGTCGCGGCGCGGGCGTCGGTCACCTGGTAGTAGATGACGGTGTCGATGTTGACGACCAGGTTGTCCTGGGTGATCACCGGCTGCGGCGGGAAGGGGACGACCTGTTCGCGGAGGTCGATCCGGTTGCGGATCGAGTCGATGAACGGGACGACGATGTTGAGGCCCGCGTTGAGGGTGCGGGTGTAGCGGCCGAACCGCTCGACGATGGCGGCGCTGGCCTGCGGGATCACCTGGATCGTCTTGACCAGTGCGATGAAGACCAGAACCACCAGAATGATCAGGACGATGATGATCGGTTGCATGCGGTTCCCCGTGCCCTTCCGGCTGTCTGTGCTGCCCCGTTGAACGGAGTCTCGCAGACCCGGGGCCCGCGAGCAGGCTGCTTGTCACATGACGACGGCGGTCGCCCCGTCGATCTCCACGACGTCGACCGACTGGCCGGGTTCGAAGCTGCTGTCCGCGTCGAGGGTGCGCGCCGACCAGATCTCGCCGGCGAGCTTGATGCGGCCGCCGCTGCCGTCGACGCGTTCGAGGACGACGGCGCTGCGGCCCTTCAACGCGTCGATGCCGCTGCGGTGTTGGGGCCGCTGGTCGCGGTGCCGGTTGGCGATCGGCCGTACGACGGCGATGAGCGCGACCGACACGACCGCGAAGACCAGGACTTGGGCCACCACTCCCCCGCCCAGGGCCGCCGTGACGGCGGCCGCGACCGCGCCGGCGGCGAACATGCCGAACTCCGGCATGGCGGTCAGGACGAGGGGGATGCCCAGTCCGACCGCGCCGATGAGCCACCACACCCATGCGTCGATGTCCACATGGTCATGGTAGGTCGGGTGGGCGCGGTCGGGACAGGGTGCGTGGGCCGGACTCCGGTGTATGTGGGCCTGCGCGGGCGGTACTAGCCCAGGGGCAGACCCTGCGCGGTCCAGCGGTCGTTGCCGTTGCGCTCGACGACCAGCGGGAGGCCGAAGCAGATCGAGAGGTTGCGCGAGGTGAGTTCGAGGTCGATCGGGCCCGCGGTGACGACCTTGCCCTGGCGGATCATCAGGACGTGGGTGAAGCCGGGGGCGATCTCCTCGACGTGGTGCGTGACCATGACCATGGAGGGCGCGAGCGGGTCGCGGGCGAGCCGGCCGAGGCGGCGTACGAGGTCCTCGCGGCCGCCGAGGTCCAGGCCGGCGGCGGGCTCGTCGAGGAGCAGCAGCTCGGGGTCGGTCATCAGGGCGCGGGCGATCAGCGTGCGCTTGCGCTCGCCCTCGGAGAGCGTGCCGAACTTCCGGTCGAGGTAGTCCGTCATGCCGAGGCGGTCGAGGAAGGCGCGGGCGCGCTGCTCGTCGATGTCCTCGTACTCCTCCTGCCAGGTGGCCGTCATGCCGTAGGCGGCGGTGAGGACGGTCTGCAGGACGGTCTGCCGCTTGGGCAGCTTGTCGGCCATGGCGATGCCGGCGACGCCGATGCGCGGGCGCAGCTCGAAGACGTCCACCTTGCCGAGGGTGCTGCCGAGGATGGAGGCGGCGCCCTTGGTGGGGAAGAGGTAGCTGGAGGCGAGGTTCAGCAGCGTGGTCTTGCCGGCGCCGTTGGGGCCGAGGATCACCCAGCGCTCCCCCTCCTTCACCGACCAGGAGACCTGGTCCACCAGAGCCCGGCCCTCGCGGACCACGGATACGTCCACCAGTTCCAGAACATCGCTCATGAGCGCGTTGTCTCCCCTTGCAGTGTCGGTTCGTCTGTGCCGCCTGTAGGCGCAGCCCCAGGGGAAAACCTACGCCACTCGGGAAGGGGTCCGGGGCCGGGGCCGGGCCGGGGGGCGGGTCCGTAGAGTTGGGGGATGCTTTTCGAACCGCGTTCAGGGCGGCTGGCCGCCTGGGGGAACGCTCTGCTGGCCGGTCTGGTTTCGCCCGACGAGGCCGTGTTGTCGATCGTGGCCGAGGACGCCGTGCACCGGGTGGCGGGGCTGCCGGGGGAGCCGGGTCCGGTCGGGCTCACGCTGGCGCTGGGACGGCTGCGGGCGCTGGGGGTGACCGGGCTGCGGGTGGCACTGCCGGCGCCGGGTCATCCGCTGGGGCTGAGCGGTCCGGCGGAGTTCAACGCGCGGGCGCTGGACGCGGAGGAGGCGGTGGTGTGCGTGGGCGCTGCGCTGGGCCTGGTGCCGGAGGTGGCCGAGGCCGGGCCGGCGGGTGACGTGCACGTGTCGGTGACCTGGCACTGCCTGCCGGTACGGGAGGCGCCGCCGGCGGACGTGCCCTCGCTCGGCGAGGCGGAGCGGGAGCTGGCGGAGGCACTGCGCGAGGCGGCCGTGGTGCTGACCCGGCTGGACGTGGCGGGGTCGGGGCCGGTCGCGGACGCCGCGCTGTCGGCGTACCGGGCGCGGGCGGAGGCATCCGGCCAGGAGATGCTGGCGCCGGGGTACCCGTCGCGGGCGGTACGGGTGCTGGCGCTGGCGCAGCGGGTGGACCTGATGGTCTCGCTGGCGTACGAGAAGGGGCACGGGGGCGCGGTGGCCGCCTCGGAGATGGCGGCGCGGGCCGAGGCGCTGCGTCCGGTGGAACGGGTGGCCCGGCGGGCGCTGGTCGCGGCGTACAACGCGGCCGTTGAGGAGCGGGAGCGGGGTCGCTAGGCCGCCGGGTCGCCGGCGGGGCTGATTTCTGCCCGGCCCGGTCTCTCACCACTGCGGCCCCGCTTCCCGGGGAGAGGGGGGAAGCGGGGCCGTGAGGCTGCCCCGGCGCCGAATGGCGCGAGGGGCGCGTGGAGAAGGGGTGTCAGGCGTTGACGCCCGTGTTGCCCCAGACGCCGTTGAGCAGGCCGATCACGGTGGCGGTGTTGCCGACCGCGTTCACGGGGACGTGGACCGGGACCTGGAGCAGGTTCCCGGAGGCCACGCCGGGCGAGTTCAGGGCCTCGCCCTCCGCCGACGCACCGCCGTGCGCCGCCGAGACACCCGCGCCGGCGGCGATGAGGCCGCCCGCGATCATGGTGACGGCTGCGGCCTTCTTGATGTTCTTCACGTTCTCGTCCTCCAGTACGTCTGCCGCGACCAGCCGTCGCGGCACGCCATGGAAAACGGTCAGCCGGCGATCGGGATACGCCATGTGGGCTACATACACCCGACCGTATGAATCTCAGTCCGGAACGAGACGATCCGATATTCGCCGCTCATTCGGCGAGTCCGTGCCTGACCGCCCACAACGCGGCCTGGGTCCGGTCGGAGAGGTCCAGTTTCATCAGGATGTTCGAGACGTGCGTCTTGACCGTCTTCTCGGACAGGACGAGCGCGCGGGCGATCTCCCGGTTGGAGCGGCCGTCCGCGACGAGCCCCAGGACCTCGCGCTCGCGGTCGGTCAGCGAGCCCGGCCGGCCCGCGGCGGGGCTCTGGCCCTCCTGGGCGAGCAGTACCTCCGCCACCTCCGGCTGGAGGAGCACGTGTCCGGCGTGGACGGAGCGGATGGCGCCGGCCAGGGCGTCGGGGTCGATGTCCTTGTATACGTATCCCGCCGCGCCGGCCCGCAGGGCGGGGACCACGGTGCGCTGCTCCGTGAAGCTGGTGACGATCAGCACCCGCGCCGGGTTCGCCAGCTCGCGCAGCCTGCGCAGCGCCTCGATGCCGTCGGTGCCCGGCATCTTGACGTCCATGAGGATCACGTCGGGCCGCAGCTCCTCGGCGCGGGCGATGCCCTCCTCGCCGTCGGCGGCCTCGCCGACCACCTCTATGTCCTCCTGGACCTCCAGGAAGGTGCGCAGCCCCCGGCGGACCACCTGGTGGTCGTCGACCAGCAGGACGCGGATGCCGCTTCGGCCTGCGCCGTCAGCCACCGGGAACCTCCATTTCGATCGTGGTGCCCTTGCCGGGCGCCGAGTGCACGGTGAGCCGGCCGCCGACGCCGCTCGCCCGGTCCCGCATGGAGACCAGGCCCAGGTGGCGGCCCGCGCTGCGGACGGTGTGGGGGTCGAAGCCCTTGCCGGAGTCGACGACCTCGAGGACCGCTCCCCCGGCGGGGCTCCTGGCCAGGGTCACCTCGACGCGGTCGGCGCCCGAGTGGCGCAGGGCGTTGTGGAGGGCTTCCTGGGCCACCCGCAGGAGTGCCTCCTCCTGGGTCGCGGGCAGCGCCCGTACTCCGTCACAGGTGAAGGTGACGTGCGCGGTGTGGGCGCGGTCGAGCACCTGGACCTGGGTGCGCAGGGTGGCGATCAGGCCGTCTTCGTCCAGCGCGGCCGGGCGCAGCTCGGTGACGGCGGCGCGCAGCTCGTCGGCGGCCTCCGCGGCCAGGGCGGCCACCTGCTGGAGCTCGTCCTTGGCGCGGGCCGGGTCGCGGTCCACGAGGGCGGCGGCGGCCTGGGCGGTGAGGCGGAGCGAGAAGAGCTTCTGGCTGACGGCGTCGTGCAGCTCGTGGGCGAGCCGGGAGCGCTCCTCGGCGATGGTGAGCTCGCGGCTGCGCTCGTAGAGCCGGGCGTTGGTGAGCGCGATCGCCGCGTGCTGGGCGAGGAGGGAGAGGAGTTCCTCGTCCTCGTCGGTGAAACCGCGGCGGGCGCCGGGGGCGCCGCGCTTGTTGGCGAGGAAGAGGCAGCCGAGGGTCTCCTCGCCGTCCCGGACGGGCAGGCCGAGGAAGTCGGACATCTCGGGGTGGGCGGCCGGCCAGCCCTCGAAGCGCGGGTCCTTGCGTACGTCGGCCAGCCGCTCGGGGCCGTCCTGGTGGAGCATCGCGGCGAGGATGCCGTGCTGGCGGGGCAGCGGGCCGATGCGGCGCCACTGTTCGGCGCTGATGCCGTCCACGACGAACTGGGCGAAGCCGCCGTGGTCGTCCGGAACGCCCAGGGCCGCGTACTCGGCGTCCAGGAGCTCGCGGGCCGACACGACGATCGTGCGCAGGACGTCGCGGACCTCGAGGCGGCGGCTCATGGCGAGGAGTGCGGTGCTGACGGCTGCCAGGCCGCTGGGGGGTCCGGTCTGCATGCGCTCACCGTACTCGGGGGTGTGACCTGCGGGATCGGGCCGCGGACGTAGGTCCAAGGAACCGGTACGGGTGGGGCTCGCGGCCGACGCGGCGGCGGGGGCCCGGTTCCTAGGTTGGGGGCATCTGCTGATCCAGAACGAGGCGAGGGGTGCGGTCATGTCGGTCGCGATGGTGACGGGGGCGTCGAGGGGACTGGGGCGGGCGCTGGCCGGGGAGCTGGCGGCGCGCGGCTGGGACCTGGTGCTGAGCGCGCGGGGCGCGGGGGCGCTGAAGGAGGCCGCTGCCGAGCTGGAGCAGGCGGCCGGGGTGCGGGTCAGGGCGGTGGCGGGGGACGTGTCCTCGGCGGAGCACCGGGCGGCGCTGGTGGCGGCCGCGCGGGAGCTGGGCGGGCTGGACCTGCTGGTGAACAACGCCGGGGTGCTGGGGGCGGAGCCGTTGGTGCCGCTGGCGGTCCATCCGCTGGACGGGCTGCGCGAGGCCTTCGAGGTCAACGTGGTGGGGCCGCTGGGGCTGCTCCAGGAGGGGCTGCCGCTGCTGCGGGCCTCGGAGGCGGGGGCGGTGCTGAACATCAGCTCGGACGCGGCGGTGGTGGCGTACGCGACGTGGGGGGCGTACGGGGCGACCAAGGCGGCGGGGGATCTGATGTCGGGCGTGCTGGCGGTGGAGGAGCCGGGGCTGCGGGTCTGGTGGGCGGACCCCGGTTCGATGCGGACGCGGATGATGGCGGCGGCCGAGCCCGGCGAGGACCTGGCGGGGCTGCCCGCACCGGAGGAGGTGGCGCCGGTGCTGCTGCGGCTGGTGGCGGAGCGGCTGCCGAGCGGGCGCTACACGGCCGATGGCCTCGCGGCGGGCCGGACGGACGGCGAGCGGTGAGCGGGCCGTCGGCGCCACCGGAGAAGGGACTACATATAAGGGACATTCCGCCTGACCTCGTGGCCCGGGTGCCGGCCGAGCAGCGCGGGCCGGGGCTGGGCCGGGACTCCGTACGGCTGCTGGTCTCCCGGGGGAGCGAGGAGGTGTCCCTGCACGCCTTCCGGGAGCTGCCGGGGCTGCTGCGGGCCGGGGACGTACTGGTGGTGAACACGTCGGCCACTCTGGCGGCGGCCGTGGACGGCCGGCTGGGCCGCGAGGGCGTGGTGGTGCACTTCTCGACCCGGGGGGACGACCGGCGCTGGGCGGTGGAGCTGCGGGACCCGGCCGGCGGGGGGACGACCCGGCCGCGTGCCGGGGGGCCTGCGGGGGCCCTCGTACGGCTGCCGGGCGGGCACGCCCTCGTACTGGAGGAGCCCCTGTCCGCGGGGGCGGACCGGCTGTGGTGGGCGCGGCCCTCGACGGATGACATCGCGGGCCTGCTCGGGGCGCACGGGCGGCCCATCCGGTACGCGTACACCGAGCGGGACCAGCCGGTGTCGGCCTACCAGACGGTGTTCGCGGTGCCGCGGGCCGACGGGGCGGGGTCGGCGGAGATGCCGAGCGCCGCCCGGCCCTTCACGGCGGAGCTGGTGGCGCGGCTGGCGGGCAGGGGGGTGCAGATCGCCCCGGTGACCCTGCACACGGGGGTGGCCTCGCAGGAAGCGCACGAACCGCCGTACCCGGAGCGGTACGAGGTGCCCGCGGCCACGGCGTCGCTGGTGAACGCGGCACGGGCCGCGCGGCGGGCAGGGGCGGCGCGCAGCGCCTCGGCCGGGGGCGGCGGCCGGGCGGCGGGCGGGCGGGTGATCGCTGTGGGGACGACGGCGGTGCGGGCCCTGGAGTCGGCCGCGGACGCGGAGGGGCGGGTCCGTCCGGCCCGCGGCTGGACGGATCTGGTGGTGACGCCGGAGCGCGGGGTGCGGGTGGTGGACGGTCTGCTGACCGGGCTGCACGAGCCCGAGGCGTCCCATCTGCTGATGCTGGAGGCCGTCGCCGGGCGTGCCGCCGTACGGCTGGGGTATGCGGAGGCGGTGGCCCGGCTCTGCCTTTGGCACGAGTTCGGGGACGTCCATCTGCTACTCAGGGATGAGACCGGTCACTGAGTGAATTGCTTGCGCAACGCACGGTGAGACCGTTACGTGCTCGATGTGAGCCCGCGCATAGGACCCACATCACTTACTAAGCTCCCTAGTGGACGGGTAAAGACCCTGTCAGCACGGGCGCGCGTAGCGCCGGGGCCGGAAATCGGGCCTCGGCGCCCGGCCCTGATCCACTAAGCGGGATCGTACGTCACACCTTTGCCACAAGTTTTTGCCGCCGCTAAGAATTGCTCTCGCCGCACAGCGCCGCGGATCCCCGGATCCTGGCGGCGCCTTCCTGCGGCTCCCGCGATTCGAAGAGGTTGCCCCGCCATGTCTGCTTCCAGCACTCCCGGTCACAGTCGTCTGACGAAGGCACACAAGCTGTCCATTGCCGGCGTCGCCACGTTCAGTGCCGCCGCGCTCGCCTTCTCCCTGGTTCCGGCCGACGCGGCCGAGGCCGAGACGGTCGCCGCCGCGCCCGTCGCCTGGACCCAGGTCGTCGACGGCGCCCAGGCGAACGCCGTGCAGCAGCACCTCTCCGTGCAGCAGGTCGTCGCCGACAAGGCGGCGAAGGACGCGGCCAAGGCGAAGGCCGAGGCCGCCGCGAAGGCCAAGGCCGAGGCCGAGGCCGCCGCGAAGAAGGCGCGCGAGCAGAAGGAGGCCGCGAGCCGGTCCGCCGCCCGCACCCCCGTCTTCGCGAACAACCTGGACGGCTGGATCAAGGAAGCCCTCTTCATCATGAAGAAGGAAGGCATTCCGGGCTCCTACGCCGGTATCCACCGCAACATCATGCGTGAGTCCAGCGGCAACCCGATGGCGATCAACAACTGGGACATCAACGCCCAGAACGGCATCCCCAGCAAGGGTCTGCTCCAGGTCATCCTGCCGACCTTCAAGGCGTACCACGTCAAGGGCACCAAGTTCGACCAGTACGACCCGGTCGCCAACATCGTCGCCGCCTGCAACTACGCGGCCGACCGCTACGGCTCGATGGACAACGTCAACAGCGCCTACTAGGACGCCGACGGCATCGACACCCCCATGCGCCTGAGGGCGGCACCCGGTACTCCGGGGGCCGCCCTCAGGCGTTTGTGCGCGTACGAAGGACGCGCGGACGCGCGGACTACTTGCCGGCGCGCATGACCTCGGGCTCGTGGCGGCGCAGCAGACGCTGCACCGCGAAGCCGCAGGCGATGCCGATGAGCAGCAGGATGGTGATGTTCAGGCTCCACTGGCCGACCGTGGCGTCCCAGAGCGGGTCGGTGTTGGTCGGGTTCTCGGCGTCCCACGGCGGCATGAGCGTGCCGAGGTTCAGCGTGGTGCCGGCGGCGGCGATGGCCCAGCGGGACGGCATCAGCCAGGCGAACTGCTCCAGGCCCGGGGAGTCGTACACCTGGAAGAGGATGCCGGTGAAGACGACCTGGACGATCGCGAACATGACCAGCAGCGGCATGGTCTTCTCGGCGGTCTTCACCAGCGAGGAGATCACCAGGCCGAACATCATCGAGGTGAAGCCGAGCGCGATGACCGACAGGCAGATCTCGACGGCCGGCGGCATGATCAGGCCCTCGGTGGGCAGATCGCGCGGGAAGAAGCCGATCGCGCAGATGATCACGCCCTGGATGGCCGTGATGACGCCGAGGACGATCACCTTCGACATGAGGTACGCGGACCGGTACAGGCCGGTCGCGCGCTCACGCTCGTAGATCACGCGTTCCTTGATCAGCTCGCGGACCGAGTTCGCGGCGCCGGAGAAGCACATGCCGACCGCGAGGATCAGCATGATCGTGCCGGCGTCGCCGTTGAAGCGGGACGGCGCGACCGGCGGTGCGAGGCCGAACTTCGCGGGGATCACCGTGGAGACCACGCCCAGGACGGCGGGCAGGAGCACCATCAGTGCGAGGAAGCCCTTGTCCGACACGATCACGGACACGTAGCGGCGGATCAGCGTCCACAGCTGCGAGCCCCAGCCCTGCGGCTTCGTCGGGTGCATCTGCTGGGCCGGCGGCATGGCGACCGACTGCGGCGCGACGGAGTCGAGGTCGGCGGCGTACAGCTGGTAGTGCTGGGAGCCCTTCCAGCGCCCCGCCCAGTCGTAGTCGCGGTAGTTCTCGAAGGACGAGAAGACGTCCGCCCACGTGCTGTAGCCGAAGAAGTTCAGCGCCTCGTCCGGCGGGCCGAAGTACGCGACCGAACCGCCCGGGGCCATGACCAGCAGCTTGTCGCAGAGCGACAGCTCGGCGACCGAGTGCGTGACGACGAGGACCGTGCGGCCGTCGTCGGCGAGCCCGCGCAGCAGCTGCATGACGTCGCGGTCCATGCCCGGGTCGAGGCCGGAGGTCGGCTCGTCCAGGAAGATCAGCGACGGCTTGGTGAGCAGCTCCAGGGCCACGGACACGCGCTTGCGCTGACCACCCGAGAGCGAGGTGATCTTCTTGTCCTTGTGGATGTCGAGCTTGAGCTCGCGCAGCACCTCGTTGATGCGGGCCTCGCGCTCGGACTCGGCGGTGTCGCCGGGGAAGCGCAGCTTGGCCGCGTACTTCAGCGCGGTGCTGACCTTCAGCTCCTTGTGCAGGATGTCGTCCTGCGGGACCAGGCCGATGCGCTGGCGGAGCTCCGCGAACTGCTTGTACAGGTTGCGGTTGTCGTAGAGGACGTCACCCTGGTCGGCGGGCCGGTAGCCGGTCAGCGCCTTGAGCAGGGTCGACTTTCCGGAGCCGGACGGGCCGATGACGCCGATCAGCGACTTCTCCGGGACGCCGAAGGTGACGTCCTTGAGGATCTGCTTGCCGCCGTCGACGGTGACCGTCAGGTGGCGGGCCGAGAAGGAGACCTCACCGGTGTCGACGAACTCCTCGAGGCGGTCACCGACGATCCGGAACGTCGAGTGGCCGACGCCGACGATGTCGTTCGGGCCGAGCAGCACGGTGCCGGACTTGGGCAGCGGCTGGCCGTTGACGTAGGTGCCGTTGTGGCTGCCGAGGTCGTGGATCTCGAAGCGGCCGCCGGGCATGGAGCGGAACTCGGCGTGGTGGCGGGAGACCTGGAGGTCGGAGACCACCAGTTCGTTCTCCAGCGCACGGCCGATCCGCATGACGTGCCCCAGCGAGAACTGGTGGAACGTCGTCGGGCTGCGGTCGCCCCCGTGGTGGGGGGCGGCCGCCTGCGCCGGGCGGGCCGCGGCGGGGCCGCCGCCCTGCTGGTGCGGCAGGTGCGGCTGCTGAGGCTGCTGCTCCCAGTGCTGCTGCTGGGGCTGCGCCTGCGGGGCCTGGTAGGCCGGCGCCTGCGGCTGTGCGTAGGCCTGGGCCTGAGCCTGGGCCTGTTGGGCCACGGCCGGTTGGGGCGCCGCGGCGGCGACGGGATTCAGCCGCGGGCCGTCGGTGGCGTTGCCCAGGTGTACCGGCGTGCCCGGCACGAGCTCGGCCTGCTGCACCCGGGCGCCGTGCACGTAGGTGCCGTTGGTGCTGCCGTGGTCCTCGATGCCCCAACCACGGCCGTTCCAGCTGATGGTGGCGTGTCGCCACGACACCCGGGCGTCATCGATCGCGATGTCTCCCTGGGGGTCGCGCCCCAGCGAGTACGACCTGGACGGATCGAGCGTCCAGGTCCTTCCATTCAATTCCAGTACGAGTTCCGGCACTCCAGCCCCACTTAAGTCCCCCGAGATCCCCCATGACGTCAGGGAGTCTAGGGATGGCGAACATCCGGGGGAACTATTTCAGGCCTGCGGCCACATGTGGAATCGGGGCCTCGTAGAGGCGTCTACGCCTGCCCGTTGACGGGGGCGAAAGTCACCCGGAGAGTGAGATAGGGGACTTCTCGCCCGGCGGTCCCGCTCGGCACACCTCGGGGAGCCGCTCATGCGCCGCATCCGTTGGGGAGACGTCCTGATGTCCGGCATCGCCGCCGCGGGCTGGTCGCTGCTGGCGATGGCCGTGGTCGCCGCGCTCGGGCTGCACCTGTTGGGCGCCGACGCGGCGGGGGGCTCGCTGGCGGCGATGGCCGCGGCCGTGGTGGTCCTGGCCGTGGGCGGCACCGTGACCCCCTCGGGGGACGTGTCGGTCTTCGGGGCGGGCGGGGCGGGCGCCGAAGCCTCGCTGGACATCATGCCGTTGGGGGTGGCGCTGGCCGGAGCCCTGGTGCTGGCCCACCTGTTCCTGCGCTCGCTGCGGGCGGGCGCGCCCGCCGGTGAACTCCCGGCGCGGGCGGCGGTGGTCGTGGCGCTGTTCGTCGCCGCGGTGGGGGTGGCGGCGTGGGCCGGGCACGACGTGGTCACCCTCGACGGGGCCGTGCTGCCGACGGCTCCGGCCCGGGTCGAGGTGCCGGGGATCGGGGACATCGGCGGGCTGCTCCCGGACCGCATCGGGGACCTGATCGAGACGCGGGCCCGGATGGGGTTCTCGGTGGAGCCCGAGCCGACCCTTCGGGCCGCGGGGGTGTGGGCCGCGGTGGTACTCGCGGTGGCGCTGCTGGTCTCGCGGCGCGGGCCCGCGGCCCTCGCCCGGTGGCGGCCGGCCGCCTCGGCGGTGGTGGCGATGCTGCTGGTGGCCGTGGCGGCCGGACTGGCGGCGGCGGTGTGGGCGGCGCTGGGCGACGAGCATCCCGGGCGGGTGCTGGGCGCGGCCCTGCTGGGCGCGCCGAACGGCGCCTGGGCGGGGGTGCTGCTGGGCCTGTTCGTCCCGCTGGCCGGCCGGGTCACCGGCGCGCCGGCCCGGCTGCTGCCGGATCCGCTGGACGAGCTGCTGACGGGCTCCGCGCGGGAGCCGGTGACGGTGGCGCGGCTCGCGGAGTACGACGGGCGGGTGTGGCTGCTGGTGGCGGGGGCCGGGCTGCTGCTGCTCTACGCGGGCGTGCTGGCCGCCGTACGGACTCGGGGGTGCGGGATCGCCGGGCGTGCGGCGCGGCTGTCGGCCGTGACCGGGGTGGCGCTGGCGGCGCTGGTGTGGCTGACGGCGCTGTCGGCGGATGCCTCCCTCGCGGTGCTGGGGGTGGACGCGGTGGACGCCGGTGTGGAGCTGCGGGGGGCCGTCCCGCCGGCCCTGGCGCTGGGCGCCGTCTGGGGCGCGGCGGCCGGCGCCCTCGGGGCCCTGCTGGGCCGCCGCCGCCCCGTGCCGGGGCCGGGGCCCGTCTCTGACCCGGCCGCCCGCCCGGCGTGGCCCGAGCCGCGCCGGGGCCCGGTGCCGGGGCCGCGGTGGCCCGAGCCCCAGGCGCCGGCGGCCTCGTACGGCCAGGGGCCGCCGCCCGGCCGGGTCCACCCGTACCCGGATCCGGATCCGGACGGCTCCTGGGACGTGACGGTCACCGGCATCCCGCCGAGGCCGCCCCCGCCACCGAAGCCGCCCCGGCGCCCGCCCTTCACGCCGCCTCCCCCACCGGGGGCACCACCGCCGCCGAAGCCGCCGGGGCCGCCGAAGCCGCGGTGACCGTCGGCACGGGGGCCGCTGCGCGGAGCCGCTCCCCGCCCCGCCCTTCCACCGTTCCCCGGGCTCTGCCGGGACACGGCGCGTCGAGAAGGAGTGCGGCGCGTTCAAGAGGTGGGACGGGGGTCCTGTCCTGCGGGACGGGAAGATACGGTGAGAGCACCATGAGCGCATCGCAGACCTCCGACGTCCCCACCCTCCTCGTCAAGATCTTCGGCAAGGACCGTCCCGGGATCACCGCCGGGCTGTTCGACACCCTCGCCGCCTACTCCGTCGACGTCGTCGACATCGAGCAGGTCGTCACCCGTGGCCGCATCGTCCTGTGCGCCCTCGTCACCAAGCCGACCGCCGGCACCGAAGGCGAGCTGCGGGCCACCGTCCACAGCTGGGCCGAATCGCTCAAGCTCCAGGCCGAGATCCTCTCCGGCACCGGTGACAACCGTCCGCGCGGCAGCGGCCGGTCCCACGTCACCGTGCTCGGGCACCCCCTCACCGCCGAGTCCACGGCGGCCATAGCGGCCAAGATCACCGCGACCGGCGGCAATATCGACCGTATCTTCCGGCTCGCCAAGTACCCGGTGACGGCCGTGGAATTCGCCGTCTCCGGCTGCGAGACCGAGCCGCTGCGCACCGCGCTGGCCCTGGCGGCCGCGCACATCGGCGTGGACGTGGCCGTCGTGTCGGCCGGGCTGCACCGCCGGGCCCAGCGCCTGGTCGTCATGGACGTGGACTCGACCCTGATCCAGGACGAGGTCATCGAGCTGTTCGCCGCGCACGCCGGATGCGAGGCCGAGGTGGCCGAGGTCACCGAGCGGGCCATGCGCGGCGAGCTCGACTTCGAGCAGTCGCTGCACGCCCGGGTGGCGCTGCTGGCGGGGCTGGACGCCTCCGTCGTGGACAAGGTCCGCGCCGAGGTGCAGCTGACCCCGGGCGCCCGGACGCTGATCCGCACGCTCAAGCGGCTCGGCTACCAGGTGGGCGTGGTCTCCGGCGGTTTCACCCAGGTGACGGACGATCTGCGGGAGCGGCTGGGGCTGGACTTCGCCTCCGCCAACACCCTGGAGATCGTCGACGGGAAGCTGACCGGCCGGGTGACCGGCGAGATCGTGGACCGGGCGGGCAAGGCCCGGCTGCTGCGCCGCTTCGCCGCGGAGGCCGAGGTGCCGCTGTCCCAGACGGTGGCCATCGGCGACGGCGCGAACGACCTGGACATGCTGAACGCGGCCGGGCTGGGCGTGGCCTTCAACGCCAAGCCGGTGGTCCGCGAGGCCGCGCACACGGCGGTGAACGTGCCGTTCCTGGACGCGGTGCTGTACCTGCTGGGGATCACCCGCGAGGAGATCGAGGCCGCCGACCTGGCCTGAGGCCCTGCTCCTGTCCGTACGACGCGGGAGGGCCCCGGCGGCGCATTCGGCTGCCGGGGCCCTCCCGTACGTGCTGCCCCGGTCAGTGCTCCTTGGGGGACCAGAAGTCGAGCAGGGTGCCCGCGCCGGGTTCCAGGGACTTCCACGGGCCGGTGAAGGAGACGACGGCGAGCGCCCCGGTCGGGAAGCCGGTACGCGTCATCCGCTCCAGGGAGTCGTCCTGCGCGCGGCTGGACAGGACGTCGGCGAGGGCGTGCATGCCGGGGTTGTGCCCGATGAGCAGGAGGTGGTGGACCTCGTCGGGGGTCTCGTTCAGCAGGGCGATGAGCTCGCCCGGCGAGGCCTCGTAGAGCCGCTCTTCGTAGTGGGTCTTCGGCCGGTGCGGCAGCTCCTGGACGGCGACCTTCCAGGTCTCGCGGGTGCGGGCGGCGGTGGAGCAGAGGGCCAGGTCGAAGGTGATGCCGGTTTCGGCCAGCTTCAGACCGACGGCCGCCGCCTCCGCGCGGCCGCGTTCCGCCAGCGGGCGGTCGTGGTCGGACACCTGCGGCCAGTCGGCCTTGGCGTGCCGGAGGAGGGCGATCCTGCGGGTTGTGTCGGCGCTCATGGCTCCCAGCTTCGCATGAAACGGGCCACGGGGCGCAGGGTGTTGAGGGCCCGTACCCGGTGGTGGGGCACGGCCCCGCGCACCCCGGCGCACGCCCGGTCAGCCGACGGCGCGCAGCAGCTGCTGGGTGACGTGGAGCAGTCCGGTGGCCTCGCCCGCGGCGGCGTGGGCCTCGCCGGATCCGGCGAGGAGGAGCAGGAGCAGGCCGAAGGCGAGCGCGGGCAGGGCCAGCGCCCACCAGTGCAGGCGGGCGTCGGCCCCGTGCCGGGCGCCGGCCGCGGCTCGGGCGGCGGGCGGGAGGGTGCGGGTGTGCGTGGGGGCCGACATGGCCGCCTCCGGGGGGTGCCGACGGGACTGGCTCGCTCCTTCGAATCTATGGATTCGAAGGAGCGGTTCCCATCCGGGTCACACCCCAGTTCACCCTGACCCTGGCCCCCTAGGGGTGGGGGGGTTATCCCCACCCGGCTGTCAGGGTGAGGCGATCGTCGCGATGACGGCGATGATCACGGACACGGCGAGCATCGCGCCGAGCACGAGGCCGAGCTTCTTGTGGCCGTTCTGGGGGTTGGGTTCGAGTACGGGCGACATGCCGGTCAGTCTCGCATGCCGCATTCGTCCTCGATCGTGCGGTCCCGGCCGGCCAGGATGCCCAGGGCGATCTGCGGGACGAGCAGTCCGGCCATGAGGGCCAGCGGCAGCTCCCATCCCCCGCTGTGCTGGTAGAGCGTGCCGATGACCAGGGGGCCGGGGATGGAGATGAGGTAGCCGGTGCTCTGGGCGAAGGCGGAGAGCTTGACGACGCCGGCCGGGGACTTGGCGCGCAGCCCGATCAGGGTGATGACCAGGGGAAAGGCGCAGTTGGAGACGCCGAGCAGGAGCGCCCAGGCCCAGGCGCCGGCGGCGGGGGCGAGGTAGAGCCCGAGGTAGCCGGTGAGGCCGAAGAGGCCGAGGACGGCGGCCAGGAGGCCCTGGTTCTTCATCCGGCCGGCGAGGCCCGGGATGACGAAGGCGAGCGGGACGCCCATGACCATGGTGACGGCGAGCAGCACTCCGGCGGTGGAGGCGGAGACCCCGGCGTCGCGGAAGATCTGCGGGAGCCAGCCCATGGTGATGTACGCGCCGGTGGCCTGGAGGCCGAAGTAGCAGGCCAGGGCCCAGGCGGTGCGGCTGCGGACGATCCGGGGGCCGGTGTCGGCCCGTACGCCGGCCCCTCCGGCGGAGCCGGCGGCCGCAGCCCGTTCGGCCCGTGCGGCCCGCCGGGAGGCGCGGGCGATGGGCAGCCAGGGCAGTACGGCGGCCACCGCGAGCAGGGCCCACATCAGCAGGCCGGTGCGCCAGCTGTCGCCGAGCGCCTCGGTCAGCGGGACGGTCGCGGCGGCGGCGAGCGAGGTGCCGGCGGCCAGTGCCATGGAGTACAGGCCGGTCATGGTGCCGACCCGGTCCGGGAAGTAGCGCTTGACGATGACCGGGAGCAGGACGTTGGTCAGGGCTATGCCGGCCAGGGACAGGGCGCTGGCGGCGAGGAAGGCGGCGGCGCTGTCGGCGAAGGGGCGGATCAGCAGGCCCGCGGCGACGGCGGCCATGCCGGCGCAGATCACGGCGGCCGGGCCGAAGCGGCGGGAGAGCCGGGGCGCGGTGACGCCGAAGACGGCGAAGCAGAGGGCGGGGACGGAGGTGATCAGTCCGGCGACGGTGCCGCTCATGCCCAGGCCCGTGCGGGTCTCCTCGAAGAGGGCGCCGAGGCTGGTGATGGCGGGCCTCAGGTTGAGGGCGGCGAGCACGATGCCGACGATGAGGACCGGGCCGAGCCAGGCCGGCTGCGCCGGGGCGCGCGGGGTGGTGAGGGCGGCGGCCCGCCGCCGCCCGGGCTTGTGGCCCCCGGCGGGACGGTCGAGGATCTTGATTTCGTCGTCGAACATTCAACCATCATAGAATCATGGGATGATTGGTTGTCCAGTCGCCATCGAGAGGAACCCATGCCGCTGACCTCACCCCGGCGCTCCGCGCTCGTGGACCAGGTGATCGCCCAGTTGCGGAACCAGATCACTTCCGGCGAGTGGCCGGTGGGCTCCCGCATCCCCACCGAGCCGGAGCTGGTGGAGCTGCTCGGCGTCGCCCGCAACACCGTGCGCGAGGCCGTCCGGGCGCTGGCGCACAACGGTTTGCTCGACATCCGGCAGGGCTCGGGCACGTACGTCCTCGCCACCAGCGAGCTGGCCGGCGTGATGCACCGCCGCTTCGCCGGGGCCGACCCGCGGCACATCGCGGAGCTGCGCTCGACCCTGGAGTCCTCGGCGGCCCGGCTGGCGGCGGAGCGGCGGACCGAGCGGGACCTCGTGCAGCTGGACGCGCTGCTCGCGCGGCGCGAGGAGGCCTGGGCGGGCGGGGACGCGGAGGTGTTCGTGGCGGCGGACGTGAGCCTGCACATGGCGGTGGTCGCGGCCTCGCACAACGACGTGCTGATCGGGCTGTACGCGGACCTCGGGGATCTGGTCGCGGACTGGCTGCGCACGGATGTGGGTCCCGAGCTGCACCCTTCCGCGCACCTGGACCACGCCCGGCTGATCGAGGCGATCCGGCGGGGGGACGGGGACACGGCCGCCTCCGAGGCGGCGGGCTATCCGTTCGCCTGCCTCGGCAGCGGCGCGGCCGGCACCGGCTGAGCTCCGTTCACGGCCGCTGGTGGCTGACCCAGGCCGAGCGGACCTCCTTCCAGCAGCGGCTGACGAGCTCGACGCGCCCGGCCGGGCCGACGGCCACGGGGGCGCCGTCGCCGTCCACGTCCCACCAGCGGTCGCACTCGACGTGCAGCCGCACCAGGTCGGTCTCCGGGTAGGCGTTGTGGCAGTACGCCGTCACCTGCGAGCCGCTGATCTCGGTGTCGCAGTCGGCGCCGAAGAGGTCCCGGGCCGGGGTCCGCGCGGGTTGCACGGGCGGCTCGGCGGGGATCTCGGAGAGGTCCACGGCGGCCGGGGCGACGGCCTCGGGGCCGGACACGGGCTCGTCGGGCGCGGCCTGCTGCGCGACGGCGCCGGGGCCCAGCAGTGCGGTCAGGATCACCGAGGTGACCAGCAGCGATACGGCTCCGCTCGGTCTCGCGCGCAATCCCGTACCTCCTCCCCGCCGCCAGCCGGGAAGATCCCGACTCGGCCAGTTTGCAGGCATCTGTCCCGGTTTTCGACTCGGGAAGATCCGATCAGCCGGTGAACATCCGATCGAACGCGGGAAAACGGCGGCGGGGGGGCCCGCCCCGGGGGGGGGGGGGGGCCCCCCCCCGGGGGGGGGGGGGGGCGCCCGCCCCCCCCCCCCGGCCGCCGCCCCCCC
>NZ_JBIXJQ010000013.1:0-195320 GCF_052871255.1 Streptomyces sp. LARHCF249 | reverse complement strand
CGCTCAACCCCCGCACCCCGGCGCCACCCGGGGGGGGGCCCCCCCCCGGGGGGGGGCCCCGGCCCCCGCCGCCGTGCGGATGCGAGTGCCGTCAGGCACCCATCGCGTGCAGACCGCCGTCCACGTGGACGATCTCGCCGGTGGTCTTCGGGAACCAGTCCGACAGCAGCGCGACGACGCCGCGGCCGGCCGGCTCCGGGTCGCTCATGTCCCACTCCAGCATCGAGCGGGAGTTCCAGACGTCGGCCAGCTCGCCGAAGCCCGGAATGGACTTCGCGGCCATGGAGCCGATCGGACCGGCCGAGACCAGGTTGCAGCGGATGTTCTCCTTGCCCAGGTCGCGGGCGAGGTAGCGGCTGGTGGCCTCGAGCGCGGCCTTGGCCGGGCCCATCCAGTCGTACTGCGGCCAGGCGAACTGCGCGTCGAAGGTGAGGCCGACGACGGCCGCGCCCTCGTGCGGGAAGAGCGGCTTGCAGGCCATGGTCAGCGACTTCAGCGAGAACGCCGAGACGTGCATGGCGGTGGCGACCGACTCGAACGGCGTGTTCAGGAAGTTGCCGCCCAGGGCGTCCTGCGGCGCGAAGCCGATGGAGTGCACGACACCGTCGAGGCCGCCGAGCTCGTCGCGGACGAGGGTCTCCAGCCGGTCCAGGTGCTCCTGGTTGGTGACGTCGAGCTCGATCACCTTGGCGGGCTTGGGCAGCTTGCGGGCGATGCGCTCCGTCAGCGTCGGCCGCGGGAACGCCGTGAGGATCACCTCGGCGCCCTGCTCCTGGGCGAGCTTGGCTACGTGGAACGCGATGGAGGACTCCATCAGCACGCCGGTGACGAGGATGCGCTTGCCCTCGAGAATTCCACTCATGGTGATCAGTGACCCATGCCCAATCCGCCGTCAACGGGAATGACGGCTCCGGTGATGTACGCGGCGTCGTCGGACGCCAGGAAGCTCACGGCCGCCGCGATCTCCTCGGGCTGCGCGTAGCGGCCGAGCGGCACCTGGCCCACGATGCCCGCACGCTGCTCGTCGGTGAGGACCTTGGTCATGTCCGTGTCGACGAAGCCGGGGGCGACCACGTTGAAGGTGATGTTGCGCGAACCCAGCTCGCGGGCGAGCGACCGGGCGAAGCCGACCAGCGCGGCCTTGGAGGCGGCGTAGTTGGCCTGACCCGCCGAACCCAGCAGTCCGACGACCGAGGAGATCAGGACGACGCGGCCCTTCTTGGCCCGGAGCATGCCCCGGTTCGCCCGCTTGACCACCCGGAACGTGCCGGTGAGGTTGGTGTCGACGACCGAGGAGAAGTCCTCCTCGGACATCCGCATCAGCAGCGTGTCCTTGGTGATGCCGGCGTTGGCCACCAGCACCTCGACCGCGCCGTGCGCTTCCTCGATCTGCTTGTAGGCCTGCTCCACCTGCTCGGAGTCGGTGATGTCGCACCGGACCGCCAGGACGCCGAGCGAGGTGAGCGCCTCCGGCGGCTCCCCCGAGCGGTACGTGATCGCGACCTTGTCTCCGGCATCCGCGAAGGCGCGGGCGATGGCGAGGCCGATGCCCCGGTTACCTCCGGTGACGAGAACCGAGCGGCTCAACGGATCACCCTTTCGCTAGCGGTCTGAATACCGAAAACCTATAGGTCGCACCCCTCGTACGGAGAATCGACCTCCGACAGGGCCTTGCGGCGGGCTCTGTCGAATCCCTACAGAAAGATGTAGGCACGACAGCCCCGGGCGCGACATGATCGGGGAGACCGGCCCCGACTTCGGGAGGAAATCCGTGGCCCATTCCATCGACGCGGCCTTCACCGCGCTTCCCTTGCGGGCGCTCGCCGACGCGGCGCTCGCCCGGGCCCGCGCGCTGGGCGCCGAGCATGCCGACTTCCGGCTGGAGCGGATCCGCAGCGCCTCCTGGCGGCTGCGCGACGCCAAGCCCTCCGGCGGGTCCGACACCACCGACCTCGGGTACGCGGTCCGGGTGGTGCACGGGGGCAGCTGGGGGTTCGCCTCCGGTGTGGACCTGACCATGGACGCCGCCGCCAAGGTGGCCTCGCAGGCCGTGGCCATGGCGAAGCTGTCCGCCCAGGTGATCAAGGCGGCCGGGTCCGACGAGCGGGTGGAGCTGGCCGAGGAGCCGGTGCACTCGGACCGGACCTGGATCTCCGCCTACGACGTGGACCCCTTCGCGGTGCCGGACGCGGAGAAGGCCGCGCTGCTCGCCGACTGGAGCGCGCGGCTGCTGGCGGCCGAGGGCGTCGCGCACGTGGACGCCTCGCTGCTGGCGGTGCACGAGAACAAGTTCTACGCGGACACCGCGGGCACCACGACCACGCAGCAGCGGGTCCGCATCCACCCGCAGCTCACCGCCGTCGCCGTCAACGCCACCACCGGCGAGTTCGACTCGATGCGCACCATCGCCCCGCCCGCCGGACGCGGCTGGGAGTACCTGACCGGCACCGGCTGGGACTGGGACTCGGAGCTGGAGCAGATCCCCGGTCTGCTCGCCGAGAAGATGAAGGCGCCGAGCGTGCAGGCCGGGCGCTACGACCTGGTGGTGGACCCGTCCAACCTGTGGCTCACCATCCACGAGTCCATCGGCCACGCCACCGAGCTCGACCGGGCGCTGGGCTACGAGGCGGCGTACGCCGGGACCTCCTTCGCCACCTTCGACCAGCTCGGCACGCTCAAGTACGGCTCCCCGATCATGAACGTGACGGGTGACCGCACCGCCGAGCACGGCCTGGCCACCGTCGGCTTCGACGACGAGGGCGTCGAGGCGCAGAGCTGGGACCTGGTCAAGGACGGCACGCTGGTCGGCTACCAGCTGGACCGGCGGATCGCGAAGCTGACCGGCCTCGGCCGGTCCAACGGCTGCGCCTACGCCGACTCCCCCGGTCACGTGCCCGTCCAGCGCATGGCGAACGTGTCGCTCCAGCCGGATCCCGGCGGCCTGTCCACCGAGGACCTGATCGGCGGGGTGGAGCGCGGGATCTACGTGGTCGGCGACCGCTCCTGGTCGATCGACATGCAGCGCTACAACTTCCAGTTCACCGGGCAGCGGTTCTTCCGCATCGAGAACGGCAAGCTGGCCGGGCAGCTGCGCGACGTCGCGTACCAGGCCACGACCACCGAGTTCTGGGGCTCGATGGAGAAGGTCGGCGGCCCGCAGACCTACGTCCTGGGCGGCGCCTTCAACTGCGGAAAGGCCCAGCCGGGCCAGGTCGCGTCGGTCTCGCACGGCTGCCCGTCCGCCCTGTTCCGCGACGTGACCATCCTGAACACCACGCAGGAGGCCGGACGATGACCTCATCGATTCGATCGACCAAGCCCCACGAGATCGTCGAGCGGGCCCTGGAGCTGTCCACCGCCGACGGGTGCGTCGTCATCGCCGACGAGCAGTCCACCGCCAACCTGCGCTGGGCGGGCAACGCGCTCACCACGAACGGCGTCACCCGCGGCCGGACCCTGACGGTCGTCGCGACGGTCGACGGCAAGGAGGGGACGGCCTCGGGGGTCGTCTCGCGCTCCGCCGTCACCGCCGAGGACCTGGAGCCGCTGGTGCGCGCCGCCGAGGCGGCCGCGCGCGGGGCCGGTCCCGCCGAGGACGCCCAGCCGCTGGTGACCGGGACCCCGGCCTCGCCGGACTTCGCCGACGCCCCGGCCGAGACCTCCTCGGCGGTGTTCGCGGACTTCGCCCCGGCCCTCGGCGAGGCCTTCGCCCGGGCCCGCGCGGGCGGCCGGGAGCTGTACGGCTTCGCCAACCACGAGCTGGTCTCCACGTACGTCGGCACCTCCACGGGCCTGCGGCTGCGCCACGACCAGCCCAAGGGCACCCTGGAGCTCAACGCCAAGTCCCCGGACCGGCAGCGCTCCGCCTGGGCCGGCCGCGCCACCCGCGACTTCAAGGACGTGGACCCGACCGTCCTGGACGCGGAGCTCGCCGTACGCCTCGGCTGGGCGGAGCGGAGGTTCGATCTGCCCGCCGGGCGGTACGAGACCCTGCTGCCGCCGACGGCCGTGGCGGACCTGCTGATCTACCAGATGTGGTCGGCGGCGGCCCGGGACGCGGTGGAGGGCCGGACGGTCTTCTCCAAGCCCGGCGGCGGCACCCGGCTCGGCGAGCGGCTGTCCGAACTCCCGCTGACGCTGCGCAGCGACCCGAACGCGCCGGGCCTGGAGTCCGCCCCGTTCGTCATCGCGCACAGCTCCGGGGACGACGCCTCGGTGTTCGACAACGGCCTGCCGGTGCCGTCGACCGAGTGGATCCGCGGCGGCGAGCTGGCCCGGCTGACCACGACCCGGCACAGTGCCGCACTGACCGGCCTGCCGCTCTCCCCGGCCTTCGGGAACCTGATCCTGGAGGGCGGCGGCGACCGGTCGCTCGAGGAGATGGTGGCGGACACGGAGCGGGGCCTGCTGCTGACCTGCCTGTGGTACATCCGCGAGGTCGACCCGGCCACCCTGCTGCTCACGGGCCTGACCCGGGACGGCGTGTACCTGGTGGAGAACGGGCAGGTCGTGGGCGAGGTGAACAACTTCCGGTTCAACGAGTCGCCCGTGGACCTGCTGTCGCGGGCCTCGGAGGCGGGCCGGACCGAGAAGACCCTGCCGCGCGAGTGGGGCGACTGGTTCACCCGGGCCGCGATGCCCGCCCTGCGCATCCCGGACTTCAACATGAGTTCGGTCAGCAAGGGGGTCTGATCCGCCTAGACTGGCTCTTGCAACCAAGTGTTGAATTTCCTCAGCCGAAGGAGTCGAGAGAACCGTGACGGACATCGTCGACGAACTGAAGTGGCGCGGGCTGTTCGCCCAGTCCACCGACGAAGAAGCGCTGCGCAAGGCGTTCGCGGACGGTCCTGTCACGTTCTATTGCGGCTACGACCCGACCGCGGCCTCGCTGCACGTGGGGCACCTGGTGCAGGTGCTCACCATGCGCCGGCTCCAGCTGGCCGGGAACCGGCCGCTGGCGCTGGTCGGCGGGGCCACCGGCCAGATCGGCGACCCGCGGCCGACCGCCGAGCGCACCCTGAACGATCCCGCGGTCATCGCGGAGTGGGTGAACCGGCTGCGGTCGCAGATCGAGCCGTTCCTGTCCTTCGAGGGCGAGAACGCGGCGGTCCTGGTCAACAACCTGGACTGGACGGCGGGCATGTCCGCCATCGAGTTCCTGCGGGACATCGGCAAGCACTTCCGCGTCAACAAGATGCTGACGAAGGACTCCGTCGCCAAGCGGCTGGAGTCCGACCAGGGCATCAGCTACACCGAGTTCAGCTACCAGCTGCTCCAGGGCATGGACTTCCTGGAGCTGTACCGGCGCCACGGCTGCGTGCTCCAGCAGGGCGGCTCCGACCAGTGGGGCAACCTGACGGCCGGACTCGACCTGATCCACCGGGTCGAGCCGGGCGCGGTCGTGCACGCGATGGCGACCCCGCTGATGGTCAAGGCGGACGGCACCAAGTTCGGCAAGACCGAGGGCGGGGCCGTCTGGCTGGACCCGGAGATGACCACGCCGTACGCGTTCTACCAGTTCTGGCTGAACGTGGACGACCGCGACATCTCCACCTACATGCGGATCCTGTCCTTCCGGAGCCGTGAGGAGCTGGAGGAGCTGGAGGCGCAGACCGCCGAGCGGCCGCAGGCGCGCGCCGCGCAGCGGGCGCTGGCCGAGGAGCTGACGACGCTGGTGCACGGCGCCGGCCAGTGCGCCGCCGTGATCGCCGCGTCGAAGGCGCTGTTCGGGCAGGGCGACCTGGCGGAGCTGGACGAGGCCACGCTGGCCGCGGCCCTGTCGGAACTGCCGCACGCCCGGGTGGCGGAGCTCGGCCTGGTGGTGGACCTGCTGGCGGAGACCGGCCTGGTCGCGAGCAAGTCGGCCGGCCGGCGGACCGTGAAGGAGGGCGGCGCCTACGTGAACAACGTGAAGGTGACGGCCGAGGACGCGGTCCCCGCCAAGGAGGACCTGCTGCACGGGCGTTGGCTGGTGCTGCGCCGCGGCAAGAAGAACCTGGCGGCGGTCGAGGTCACCGGCGCCTGACGCGCCTGACGCAGGGCCGGTTCGGACCAGGTCCGGCCGGCCCTCCGTCATACCCGGGGTCTCCTAGGTCATGTGGCGTTTCTTGCCCCGTACCGCTCCGTAGACCATGTCGCCGAGGCCGACCACGACGACCGCTCCGGCCAGCTGCAGCAGGTGCCGGATCCAGTCGATGCCCCGGGTGTCCTCGACACCGATCCAGGTGGCGACGGCATTGCCGAGCACGCCGCCGATGATGCCGAAGACAGTGGTCAGCCACAGGGGCTGGTGCTGCTTGCCCGGCAGGATGGCGCGGGCTATCAGGCCCAGCACGAAACCGACGATGATCGCCCACAACCAATGCATGTCGAGCCTCCTCCTGGCGCGTTGTGCGCACGTGGGCCCAGTCTCGGCCCGTACGGCGTAGCACGCATTCCGGGCGGCACTGTTCGGGGGAACCCCCTCTCCTCCCGGCCGGGGCGGCGGCGTACGGTGGGAGGGTCCGGGCCGGGGTGTGTCCGGCGGGTGATCGGGTGGTGGAGCGTGGAGCGGACGAAGCGGCAGAAGCGGAACGGGGCCGAGGTCTTCCGGATCACCGGCGCTCGGATGGGGCTCGCCGAGGACGTGCGGGGCCGTCAGCGCCGCTACGTGATCTCGATGGTCATCAGGACCCTGTCGGTCATCGCGACGGTGCTGTTGTGGAACGTACAGCGCCCGGTGGCGATCGTGACACTGGTCGCGGGCGCCCTGCTGCCCTACGTCGCCGTGGTCATCGCCAACGCGGGACGCGAGTCGGCCCCGTCGCTGCCCTCGCACTTCATCCCGGCTCCCGTGCGGCCTGCGCTGGACGCGGGAAACCTCAGGAAAAGCTCAGATCAATCATGAAGTTCCAGTGCACCGTACCGGGTCCTGCGTGACATACTGCCTACGCGCTCCGCATCCCCCGTCGGAGCGACGGACCGACGCCGGGCAGCTCCCCCCGTGGCTGCTCGGCGTCGCCTTTCCGTTCCGGCGGTTTGTAGGGTTGAGGCGTGACCTCCCCTGATACCGAATCCCCCACCTGTTCCGCCAAGGGCTGCCGTGACGCGGCCGTCTGGGTGCTGGCGTGGAACAACCCGACGCTGCACACGCCGGAGCGCCGCAAGACCTGGCTGGCCTGCGAGGAACACCGCGAACACCTCTCCCAGTTCCTGGGTGTGCGCGGTTTCCTCAAGGACGTGGTGAGGCTCGGCGAGTGGGTACAGCCGGAGGGCTCGGAGCGCCCGCGCTGACGCCCGGGGTCTCGGGCCTCAGCCGCCGATCGCCGACATGGGGCGGTCGGGCTGCAGGAAGGACGGGTCGTCGAGACCGGACCCGGCCTTCTTGCCCCACATCGCCAGCTTCCACAGCCGGGCGATCTCCTCGTCCGGGGCGCCCGAGCGCAGGGCGGCCCGCAGGTCCGACTCCTCGGTGGCGAACAGGCACGTTCGGACCTGGCCGTCGGCCGTGAGCCTCGTACGGTCGCAGGCTCCGCAGAAGGGGCGGGTGACCGAGGCGATGACCCCGACGGTGGCCGGGCCGCCGTCGACCACCCAGCGCTCGGCCGGGGCGGAGCCGCGCTCGTCGGCGCCCTCCTCGGTCAGCGTGAAGCGGGTCCGCAGCGACTGGAGGATGTCACCGGCGGTGATCATTCCCTCGCGCTTCCAGCCGTGCTGGGCGTCGAGCGGCATCTGCTCGATGAAGCGGAGCTCGTACGCGTTCTCCACGGCCCAGGCCAGCAGGTCGGGCGCCTCGTCGTCGTTCAGCCCGGGCATCAGGACGGCGTTGACCTTGACGGGGGTGAGGCCGGCCTCGCGGGCCGCGGCCATCCCGTCGATGACGTCCTTGTGCCGGTCACGGCGGGTGAGGGTCTTGAAGACCTCGGGCCTCAGGGTGTCCAGGGAAACGTTCACTCGGTCCAGGCCGGCGGCCTTCAGGGCCTGCGCGGTGCGCTTGAGGCCGATGCCGTTGGTGGTCAGGGACATCTGGGGGCGGGGCTCCAGGGCCGCGCACTGCTCGACGATCCCGACCAGGCCGGGGCGGAGCAGCGGCTCGCCGCCGGTGAAGCGGACCTCGGTGATGCCGAGCTGGGTGACGGCGATGCGGATCAGCCGGACGATCTCGTCGTCGCTGAGCAGATCGGACTTGCCGAGCCACTGCAGTCCCTCTTCGGGCATGCAGTAGGTACAGCGGAGATTGCACCGGTCGGTGAGCGAGACGCGCAGGTCAGTGGCCACGCGGCCGTAGGTGTCGAGAAGCACTGTGGGCCCCCTCCCCTGTCCGGATCTGTAGAGGTTCGATGAATCGAGCCTACGCGACGCGTGTTACATCCAGTGGTGCCCGAACGGACGAGAGGCGGCGTGGCCGCGTCGTAGGGAAGTACGACGCGGCCACGCTGGGTGCTCGGACGATCTCAGTGAGCGCCTGTTCCGGTGAGGGAGCGGACTTCCAGCTCGGCGAACTTCTGGGGGTCGGCCTTCTCCTTGGACAGGACGGTTCCCAGCCAGCCCAGCAGGAAGCCGAGCGGGATCGAGATGATGCCCGGGTTCTCCAGCGGGAACCAGTAGAAGTCGGCGTCCTTGAACATCGAGGTGGGCTTCCCCGAGACCACCGGGGAGAACAGCACCAGGCCGACCGCCGAGATCAGACCGCCGTAGATGGACCAGAGCGCTCCCTGGGTGGTGAAGCGCTTCCAGAAGAGGCTGTAGAGGATCGTCGGCAGGTTGGCGGACGCGGCGACCGCGAAGGCGAGGGCGACCAGGCCTGCGACGTTCAGGTCGCGGGCGAGGGCGCCGAGGCCGATGGCGACGGCGCCGATGACCACGGTCGACCAGCGGGCCGCGCGCACCTCCTCCTTCTCGGTGGCCTGGCCCTTGCGGATGACGTTGACGTAGAGGTCGTGCGCGAAGGACGAGGAGGAGGCCAGGGTGAGGCCCGCGACCACGGCGAGGATGGTGGCGAAGGCGACCGCGGAGATCACGGCGAGCAGGATCGCGCCGCCGGTGGAGTCCGCGCCGCCGCCGATCTCCTGGGCGAGCAGCGGTGCCGCGGTGTTGCCCGCCTTGTTCGAGGCCAGGATGTCGGCCCGCTTGAGCAGCGCGGCGGCGCCGAAGCCGAGGGCGATCGTCATCAGGTAGAAGGCGCCGATGATGCCGATGGCCCAGTTCACGGACTTCCGGGCGGCCTGGGCGGTGGGCACGGTGTAGAAGCGGATCAGGATGTGCGGCAGGCCGGCGGTGCCGAGCACCAGGGCGAGGCCCAGCGAGATGAAGTCCAGCTTGGTGAGGGAGTCCTTGCCGTACTTGAGCCCCGGCTCGAGGAACTTGGTGCCCTGGCCGCTGTTCTCGGCGGCCTGTCCGAGCAGCGCGGAGATGTTGAAGTTGAACTTCAGCAGCACCAGGAAGGTGATCAGAAGGGCGCCCGCGATGAGCAGCACGGCCTTGATCATCTGGACCCAGGTGGTGCCCTTCATACCGCCGATCGTCACGTAGACGATCATCAGCAGGCCGACCAGCGCGACGACCGCGACCTTGCCGCCGTCGCTGGTGATGCCGAGGAGCAGCGAGACGAGCACGCCGGCCCCGGCCATCTGGGCGAGCAGGTAGAAGATCGAGACCACGATGGTGGAGGTGCCCGCGGCGGTACGCACGGGCCGCTGGCGCATCCGGTACGCGAGGACGTCGCCCATCGTGTAGCGGCCGGAGTTGCGCAGCGGTTCGGCGACGAGCAGCAGCGCGACCAGCCAGGCGACGAGGAAGCCGATGGAGTACAGGAAGCCGTCGTAGCCGAAGAGGGCGATGGCTCCGGCGATGCCGAGGAAGGACGCGGCGGACATGTAGTCGCCGGAGATGGCGAGGCCGTTCTGGAAGCCGGTGAACTGGCGGCCGCCGGCGTAGAAGTCGGCGGCGTCCTTGGTCTGGCGGCCGGCCCAGACCGTGATGATCAGGGTGGCGACGACGAAGAGGCCGAACAGCGTGATGATCAGCGGGCGGTGCTCGGAGGCACCGGCGGCGACCGTCGTCAGGTGGAGCGTGCCGCTCACTTCCCGCCCTCCATCCGTGCCTTGATGGCCGAGGCCTTGGGGTCGAGCTTGGCGGCGGCGTGCCGCGAGTAGAGCCAGGCGATCAGGAAGGTCGTCGCGAACTGGCCGAGGCCGAGGACGAGGGCGACGTTGATGTTCCCGAAGAGCTTGGTCCCCATGAAGCCGCCCGCGTAGTTGGACAGCAGCACGTAGAGCAGGTACCAGGCGATGAACGCCACGGTGAGCGGGAAGGCGAAGGATCGGTAGGAGCGGCGCAGTTCGGCGAACTCGGCACTCTGCTGGACGGTTCCGAATTCTTCGGCCGTGGGGCCGGGACGCGCCGGGGGCGTTCCCGCGCTGCCCGGCGGCGGCGCTGCTTCGGTGGTCACGGGGGGCTCTCCTTGTGACGCGGGTGCGGTGGGGACGACGGACAAAACAACCTCCGTGTGGGGGACGGTGGTGCTGACGCCCCCTGTCAACGGCACGGCCGGCGCGTCGGGACGGTTCAACACCTGGCACTTCTTTGAAAACTGATTCCTCGAACTGATGGCGCAGAAGGGAACACCGGCACTAGGTTCCCCATGTCATGAACCCGTCCGCCGTGACCACGTCCGGACGGCTTCTTTTCAAGGATGATGTGGAGAACCCATGGCTCATCTGGGATCCGGCCGCCGGCGTGCTCTCGCCGTACCGGTCGGCCTGGCGCTCACCGCCTCGCTCGCCTTCCTGCCCTCGGTGTCCGCTTCGGCGGCCCCGCTGGGCAACACGGCGGACGCGGCAACGGCTCCGGCGGCCGAGACCACCGGCCCCAAGCTGTCGTACGTGGCGAACCTGAACGCGTATGCCACGGTGAAGGCGGCGAAGAAGGCCATCGAGCAGGCCGGCGGAACGGTGGTGACGGCCTATGAGCAGATCGGGGTCGTCGTCGCGCACTCCCAGAACCCCGACTTCGCCAAGCAGCTGCGTGCCAACCGCGGTCTGTTCGTCTCGGTCGGCGCGACCCGTACGGCCCCCCTCCAGGCGGTGCAGACCACCGACGAGGGCACGACGCAGCAGCTGAGCGCGGCGGACGCCGCCAAGGCGGCAGCGGCGGCCCAGGAGGGTCAGGAGCCGCTGGAGCCCAACCAGTGGGACCTGCGGACGATCAAGGCCGATCAGGCTCACAAGATCAACGATGGCAGCCAGGACGTCACGGTGGGCGTCATCGACACAGGTGTCGACGACACTCACCCCGACCTCGCGCCGAACTTCTCCAAGGAGCAGTCGGCCAACTGCGTCGGCGGTGTCGCGGACACCTCCGAGGGCGCCTGGCGTCCGTACGCGGACGGCAGCGACCACGGCACGCACGTGGCCGGCACCATCGCGGCCCCGCGCAACGGCATCGGCGTCAGCGGTGTCGCGCCCGGCGTCAAGATCGCCGCGATCAAGGTGAGCGAGCCCGGAACGAGCCTCTTCTTCACCGAGGCGGTCGTCTGCGGCTTCATGTTCGCCGCCGAGAAGGGGATCGAGGTGACCAACAACAGCTACTACGTCGACCCCTGGCTCTACAACTGCAAGTCGGACGACGACCAGAAGGCGCTGGTGGAGGCCATCGGGCGGGCCACCAAGTACGCCGAGCGCAAGGGCACGCTCCACGTGGCCTCGGCCGGCAACTCCAACCACGACCTGGCCGGGGAGTCGATCCTCGACGACACCAGCCCGAACGACACCACCCCGGTGCCGCGCACCATCGACCCGAGCGTCTGCCTGGACCTGCCCACGCAGCTCCCGGGCGTGGTCACGGTCTCGGCGACCGGTGACAAGGGCCTGCGCTCGTACTACTCCAGCTACGGCCTCGGGGTCGTGGACGTCGCCGGCCCCGGTGGCGACAAGTGGCAGATACCGGCCACGCCGGACGCCAACGGCCGCGTGCTGTCCACCGTCCTGGGCGGCGGGTACGGCTACAAGCAGGGCACCTCGATGGCGGCCCCGCACGTCGCGGGCGTCGCGGCGCTCCTCAAGAGCGCCCACCCGTCGGCCACGCCCTCGCAGATCCAGGCCATGCTCAAGGGCCAGGCCACGAGGGCCGAGTGCCCGGCGCAGATCTACAACAGCGCGGGCACCCTGATCGACGCCACCACCTGCGAGAGCAAGTGGGGCCAGACGGGCTACTACGGCTACGGCGTGGTCGACGCGCTGAAGGCCGTCAAGTAACCGGCCGGTTCGGCTGATACGCGGAAGGGCCGGGCGGGGACCATCCCGCCCGGCCCTTCTCCGTACCGGCTGTCAGGGCTTGACCATCACCTTGAGCGCGCTGCGGTCGTCCATCGCGCGGTAGCCGTCGGGGACCTCGTCCAGGGACACGGCCCGGTCGAAGACCGGCGACGGGTCGATGGCTCCGCTGAGCACGTCCTCCAGCAGCTCCGGGATGTAGGCGCGGACCGGGGCCACGCCCCCGCGCAGGGTGATGTTGCGGTCGAACATCACGCCGAGGTCGAGACCGGTGCCGCTGCCGTGCGGCACGCCGACGTAGCCGATGGCCCCGCCGTCGCGGGTGATGTCCACGGCGGTGCGCATGGACATCTCGGTGCCGACCGCCTCGATGACGGCGTGCGCGCCCTGGCCGCCGGTGAGTTCGCGGACGGCCGCCTCGGCGGCCTCCCCGCGCTCGGCGACGATGTCGGTGGCCCCGAAGAGCTTGGCGATGTCCGTACGGGCGCTGTGGCGGCCCAGTGCGATGATCCGCTCGGCGCCGAGGCGCTGGGCGGCGAGGACGCCGCACAGGCCGACCGCGCCGTCACCGACGACGGCGACCGTGGAGCCCTTGCGCACGCCCGCGCCCAGCGCGGCGTGGTGGCCGGTGCCCATGACGTCGGAGAGCGCGAGCAGCCCGGTCAGCAGGTGGTCGTCGGAGACGGCCGCGGCGGGCAGCTTCACCAGCGTGCCGTCGGCGTACGGGACCCGGACGGCCTCGCCCTGGCCGCCGTCGTGACCGACCGAGCCCCAGAAACCGCCGTGCACGCAGGAGGTGTACAGGCCCTCGGAGCAGTAGTCGCAAGTGCCGTCGGACCACATGAAGGGCGCGACGACCAGGTCGCCGGCGCGCAGGCCCGAGACGGCCGGGCCGGTCTCCTCGACGACGCCGAGGAACTCGTGGCCGATCCGCTGGCCGGGCTGCCGCGCGGCTTCGCCGCGGTAGGCCCACAGGTCGCTGCCGCAGATGCAGGCGCGCAGGACGCGGACGACGGCGTCCTCGGGGCGCTGGATCGCAGCGTCGGGCACCTCCTCCACGCGGATGTCGTGCGGGGCGTGGATGACGGTGGCGCGCATGGTGATGCAGTCCTCCGGCTAGGGGATCGTTCGGTCGTTCAGTCTTGTACGACTTCCCTACCGTACGCCTGCGCCGACGTGAGCACGCCGGTGGCCAGCAGGTACTGGGCCGCCAGATAGGTCGCCATGATCCAGAAGTCGGGCCGGGGCAGCTGGGGCCACTGCGCGATCCCGGTCGCGATGAGCGTGTCGGAGATCAGGAACAGCGCCCCGCCGATCCCCGCCCGCAGCCCGAGGGCACTGGAGCGGAAGGCCATCGCGGTGAGCAGCAGGCTGTAGCCGGCGACGGGCACGCGCAGATCGGCCGGAAGGTCGGTCCACATCAGGCCGATGGTGCCGAGGAGGGCGAGCGCGTACGCGCCCCCGAGCAGCGGGCGCGCGGCGCGGCGGGCGAACAGCACGAGGTAGCAGACGTGCCCGGCGGCGAAGGAGCCCATGCCGATCAGGAAGGCGGGCTCGGCGTCGAAGAGCAGGGCGAGGTCCCCGCCCCAGCCGAACAGCAGCGCGGCGACCAGCAGCCGGGGGGCGCCGCGCCTGCCCCCGTATCCGCCGCAGCAGGCGTACGCCACCAGCAGCGGCATCAGCAGCGGCTTCGCGAGGACGTGCCCGAGGTGCCAGTCGGCGAGCAGCGAGCCGAGGTCGACGGCGGCGGCCGCGGCGAAGGCGCCGAGCAGCGCGCGGGCGGCGGCCCCGCCCGATTCGGGTACGGGGCGGGCCCGGGACGGCGTACGGGACTCGGCGGCGCTCACGCCGCGTGCTCCGGGGCGGCCTGCGGGGCAGGGGCCGCGGCGGCCGGGGCGGGCTGCCAGCCGGGGCCGCGGAAGACGCGTCCGGCGCGCTCGCGCCAGCTCGTGGCGGCGCGCACGTCGCGGGCGATGGCGGCGTACTCGTGGGTGGCCACGCGCAGCGGGTTGTAGGTGCTGATGTTCTTCGTGAGCCCGAAGACGGGCTTGTCGGTCTCTCCCACCCAGGAGCCGAAGATCCGGTCCCAGACGATCAGGATCCCGGCGAAGTTGCGGTCCAGGTATCCGCCCTGGGAGGCGTGGTGGACGCGGTGGTGGGAGGGGGTGTTGAAGACGTACTCGACGGGTCGCGGCAGTTTGTCGATCCGCTCGGTGTGGATCCAGAACTGGTAGACGAGGTTGACCGAGTAGCAGAAGGCCACGGCGGCCGGGTGCACGCCGAGGGCGATCATCGGCAGGTAGAACGGCCAGGAGGTGGCGCTGGTCCACGGCTGGCGCAGCGCGGTGGTGAGGTTGAACTTGCGGCTGCTGTGGTGCACGACGTGGCAGGCCCACAGGATCCGGATGACGTGGTGGCCGCGGTGCTGCCAGTAGTAGAGGAAGTCCTGCGCGAGCAGCATCAGCAGGACGGTCCACCACAGCACGGGCACGCGCAGGGGCGTCAGCTCGTAGACGGCGGTGTAGATCGCGACGACGGGGATCTTCCAGAGGAAGTCGAAGACCAGGCTGCCCAGTCCCATGCCGAGGCTGGTGACGGCGTCCTTGGTCTCGTACCCGGCGGCGTCCTCGTCGGGATGGATCCGGTAGCTCACCATCTCCAGGACGGTGAGCAGCACGAAGGCCGGTATGGACCACAGCACGACATCGGGCAGGTTCGGCATGTGCGCACCATAGAGGCGCCTTCCGGGGTGCCGCTAGGGGTTGTTACCGATCGGTATCCGTCGGGGTTACCGAGGGTTCGCGCGATGACGTGTTCGCCGGGGCCTTGCCCGCCGGAGCGGCTCGGGTTCAGCAGGACCCGAGCCGCTCCGGCGGGGGCCGGGGTATCACCAGACGCGGACCGAGCCGCCGCGGGCGAAGGCCGGGCTCGTGGCGGCCGGCGGGATCTCCGTGAGGGGTTCGGCGATCTCCGAGACCAGCGGGCCGTGCTTGGCGGCGAGCGCGTCGAGCAAGGAGAGGTCGAAGCCGTAGACGCGGGCCGCGTTGCCGCCCGCCATCGCGGCGACCTCGGCCCGCGGGAGGCCCGCGTAGGCGATGCGGAGGCCTTCGCGGGAGAACGGGGTGGTGCCCTCGTCGTGGGGGTAGTCGCTGCCCCACATGATCTTGTCGAGGCCGATCCGCTCCCGCAGCGGGACCTCGTGGGGGCGCATGAAGCTCGCCCCCACGAAGCAGTTGTGCCGCCAGACCTCGCTCGGCCCCCTGCCCATCGCCTCCGCCAGGCCCGCCCCGAACTTGGACTCGGCCGTGCCCGAGGCCGCGACCAGCCGGCCGTGGTAGTAGTCCAGCATCTCCAGCACGCCCGGGATCCAGCCGGAGCCCTGCTCGGTCAGGACCAGCTTGAGGCCCGGGTGGCGGCGGAAGGCGCCGCCGAAGACGAGGTGCCACAGGGCGCGGTGCGAGAACCAGGTCGTCTCCACCATGAAGACGGCCCGGGCCGCCGGTTCGTCGCCGAGCGGCGGGGAGGCCGAGCCGCCGTGGTGGTTGACCGGCACGTCCAGCTCGGCGCACACCGCCCAGATCGGGTCGTACGCGGCCGAGTAGAGCTCCGGGACCGTGGAGCCGGGCGGGACGCCGGGCAGCAGGATGCCGCCCGTGAGGCCCGCCTCCTTCGTGCGGCGGATCTCCTCCACCGCCGCGTCCACGTCGTTCAGCAGGATCTGCACCACGCCGGCCCGGCGGCCCGGCGCGTCCGCGCAGAAATCCGCCAGCCAGCGGTTGTGCGCCTGGAGCCCGGCCCAGCGCATCGCGTACTCCGCGGCCGTCGGCGGCTGGGCCATCAGGGAGGCCTTGGGGAAGAACGGCGGGATGGTGTTGGGGAAGAGGACTTCCGCGACGATGCCGTCCGCTTCCAGTTCGGCCAGGCGGCGCGCCGAGTTCCAGTTCCGGTCCGCCGTATCGGCGAGGAGGTCCTCGTACGGGTTCACGTACGCGGCGGCCCAGGCGTCGAAGTCGTCGTGGTACCGCTTCTCCAGGTACGGCTTGTAGTCCAGCAGGTCGGCGCCCGCGTGGCAGTCGGCCGAGATGACGGTGTAGCGGTCCTCCGTCACTGCGACACCCCCAGGACCGGGAAGTCGTTCTCGGTCAGCCAGTGGCGGCCCACCTCCCGGGAGCGGGCCCATGAGGCTTCCACCCCCGCCTGGTCCGGGGACTGGCCCAGCTCGGCCGGGGTGGGGCCGATCCGGCGGGCCACGGGTGCGAGCTTGTCCGTGTCGAAGCCGAAGACCTCGGCCGCGGCCAGGCCCAGCATCCGGCGGGTCTCCGCCACCGGGATGTCGTGGAAGGTGGTGCGCAGCCAGTTCCGGGTGTCGGGCCAGGTGCCCTCGGGGTGCGGGAAGTCCGATCCCCACAGGATGTTGTCCACGCCGATCTCGTAGCGCTGGGCCAGTTCCCGGCGCTTGGTGTTCGTCGCGCAGATGAAGACCTGCCGGTCCAGGTACTCGCTCGGCGGGCGCTTCAGCTCGGCGAAGGGCGAGAGCTTCTTGCCGCCGTGCGCGCCGAGGTAGAGGCGGTCCATGAACCAGAGCTGGTTCGGCAGCCACCAGCAGCCGGACTCGGCCACGCCGAACTTGAGGCCCGGGTGCCGCTCGAAGACCCCGGACCAGAGCAGGAACCACAGCGGCCGGGCGGGCCACCAGGTGACCTCGGAGACGTAGATGCCGAGGTGGTCGCCGTACTCGTGGCGGGGCGCGGCCCCGGAGTGGGTCACGATCGGCATCGCCGTCTCGGCGGCGGCCGCCCAGACCGGGTCGTAACGGCGGTCGTGGTAGGGCGCCTTGTCCACCCACATGGAGGGGATCATCAGCGCGCCCAGCCCGGACTCCTTGGCCCGGTGGATCTCGGCGACGACCTTGTCCGGCTCCCCGGTGATGGGCAGCAGGGCGACACCGCAGTGCCGTTCGGGGTTCCGCGACACGAACTCGGCGAGCCAGCGGTTGTGCGCCTGCGCGCCCGCCATGCCCAGTTCGGGGTCCTGGTCGCCGGAGAGGCCCAGGCCCACTCCGAAGGGGGCCGCGGTCTGGCTGTCGACGGCGTCCGCGTCGGGGAAGACGACCTCGGCGGCCACGCCGTCGCCGTCGAGCTCCTTCAGGCGCTGTCCAGGGTCCCAGCCGCCCTTGAGGCCTTCCTCGTGGTCGTGGAACCACTTCTCGGCGAAGGCCTCGTTGCGGACGCCCAGCCGGGTGGCCTCCGCGCGCCGGGCGTCGCGCTCACCGAGGAACTCTTCGAACTGGGGGTGGAAGCGGGAGTCCAGGTAGGGGCGGTACTGCTCGGTGGGCAGGCCCGCGTGGCAGTCGGAGGAGATGATCAGGTACGGGTCTTCGTACGGTGTGTCGCTCACGGCAGACGCTCCTCAGTCGAGGATGAAGCTCTCCAGGTAGGCGGGGTTGGCGCGGTCGAGCATCGACTGCGACCGGGCGCGGATCTGCCGGTCGCTGTGCTCGCTCGCCGGGAGCATCCAGAAGCGGTCGGCGCGGATGCCGTCGACCACGTGCTCGGCGACGTCCTCGACCGGGGTGAAGTTCACCTCGTGTCCGGCCTGCTTCATCGCGGCCTCGTACTGGTCGAGGCTGCGGTACGGGGTCTTGCGCGGGCGCTGCTTCGCGTACCGCTCGGGCCGGTTGCGGTGCGACTCCCACAGACCGGTGCGCAGCATGTGCGGCCCGGGGAAGAGGACGGAGGCGCCGACGGCCGCGCCCTCGGCCTTGAGGTGGGCGTAGAGGGACTCGGTCATGGTGACCACCGCCGCCTTGGTGACGGCGTAGACGGAGGCGGTGGGCAGCGGGGCGATGCCGCCGTCGCCGGAGGAGGTGTTGACGACGTGTCCCGGCTCGCCGGCCGCGATCATGCGGGGGACGAAGGCCTGGATGCCGTGGAAGACGCCCCACACGTTGACGGAGAAGGCCCACTTCCAGTCGTTGGGCTCGTGCTCCCACATCCGGCCCTCGGCGCCCGAGCCGACGCCCGCGTTGTTGCAGAGCACGTGCACCCCGCCGAAGGCCTCGTACGCCGCGTCGGCGAGGGAGGCCACGGAGTCGCGGTCGCTGACGTCGACGGTCCTGGCGAGCACCTGGGCCCCGTCCGCGGTGAGGTCGTCGGCGGCCTTGCGCAGGGCGCCCTCCTCCACGTCGGCGAGGACGACCCTCAGTCCCTCGGTGGCGAAGCGGCGGGCCATGGCGAGGCCGATGCCGCCGGCGGCGCCGGTGACGACGGCCACCTGTCCCGGTTCGAGTCGCACGTCACACGCTCCCCTCGGGCGGCCCGTCCAGGATCTGCGCCGGGTCGTCGTAGCGCTGGTGGATGTACGGGAGCAGGGCCTGGGCGCTGACCCGCTCGACGACCCTGCCCTTCTGGTCGGTGGTCTTCTCGCCGATGGTGATCTCCACGACCCGGCGGACGGGGAGGTCGGCGATCGGATCGAACATGGACTCGCGCAGGACCACGTCACCGGTGATGTGCTCCAGCTTGCGGACCTTCTCGTTGCGGGTGCAGTGGACGAGCACCGGGTCCGCGTCGAACCCCGCACCGTCCACGGCGGGCAGGAACTTGAAGTAGAAGTCGGTCTTCTGGGCGGGCTCGGGCAGCGGCAGGTCGCGGTCGACCGCGCCGCGCACCTCGACGAAGGCGATGCCGTGCCGGGCGAGGGAGGCCCGTACGACCAGGCCCTCGCGTTCGACGGTGACCTCGCCCAGCTTCTTCGGTTCGCCGAAGACCTCGCGGCCGCCGATCAGGGCGCGCTCGTGGGTCATCGGCATGACCAGCGGGTACCAGCCCTCGACCCCGCCGTGCCGGGCGGCGACGGCCACCGAGCCGGCGCCGAGGGGGTAGCCGGGGAGGTCGACCTTGCTGATGTTGGCCCGGACGAGCGGCCGGTCGGCCGGCTTGAGCGGCGGGGGCAGGACCGCCGCCACCACGTCCGGGTCGCTCTCCCAGGCGGCCACGACGCCGGTGGACCAGATGTCGGGGAGCTTGGAACTCTTCTCGCGCGACGCCGCGATCTCGGCCTCGGTGCGCGCTCCGTACCGTACGCGTGCCATGTCTCGCACCATCCCTCGTCTTGGGGGGGCAGTCGGTTCTGTAACACAGTTACACCGACGACGATGAAGGGTAAAGACCCCTGCACGCACGAGAACTGACGGATCGACAGATGGGTGGACCGAGTCCATGGCCAGAAGCGCCCTGACCCGTGACGAGGTGCTGGACGCCGCCGCGTCCCTGGTCAAGCAGCACGGCCCGGCTTCCCTCACCATGCGCAAACTGGCCGCGGAGCTGGGCACCGCGGTGACCTCCATCTACTGGCACGTGGGCAACCGCGAATCCCTGCTCGACGCCCTCGTGCGGCGCACCGTGGAGGAGATGGGCGCGATCCGGCCGGCCGGCCGCACCCCCGCCGACCGGATCCTGTCGGTGGCCCGGACCCTGCGCCGCGAACTGCGCGAGCGCCCGCACCTGATCGCGATGGTCCACGAACGCGGCCTCACCGAGCGGATGTTCCTGCCCGCGCAGCAGGCCCTGGTGCACGAGGTGCACGCCGCGGGACTGCGCGGCACGCGGGCCGCCGACGCGGTGCGCGCGATCCAGTTCCAGATCGTCGGCTTCCTCCTCGTCGAGCGCAACCGCGAGCGCGCGCCGGCCCAGTCCCCCGCCGAGAGCGAGCTCTGGGACCCGGCCGCCGCCCCCCACGATCCGGCACTCGCCCGCGCCCTGGCCCGACCGGCCGACCCGGAACGGCTGTTCCTGCTCTCCGTACGGTCCCTGGTCCGCGCCCTGCTCGCGCCGCCCGCGCGCTAGTGCCGTGCCTGGGGGTCCCCCCGGACGGAGTCTGGGGGAGCGCCGCGAGTCGGTGAGCCTTTCCCGGCCACAGCACCAGGAGCCCGGCGGGACCGCGCTGTCGGTCCGTGCCGATATCCTCTGTGACCATGCTCGACGACCGTACGACCGCAGAGACGACGTGGCCGACCGCGTACCCAGAGGGGTACGCGGTCGTCGACGTGGAGACCACCGGGCTCGCGCGCGACGACCGGATAGTCTCCGCCGCCGTCTACCGGCTCGACGCGCAGGGCAACGTGGAGGACCACTGGTACACCCTGGTCAACCCGCAGCGCGATCCCGGTCCCGTGTGGATCCACGGCCTCACCAGCGACATGCTCTCGGGCGCACCGCTCTTCAAGGACATCGCCGAGGAGTTCGCGGGCCGGCTCGCGGACCGGGTGCTGGTGGCGCACAACGCCATCTTCGACTGGCAGATGATCGCCCGGGAGTACGCGCGGGCCGCCGAGACCGCGCCGGTCCGTCAGCGGCTGTGCACCATCGCCCTGTCGAAGGAGCTGAACCTCCCGCTGCCCAACCACAAGCTGGAGTCGCTCGCCGCGCACTTCGGCGTGGTCCAGCAGCGCGCGCACCACGCGCTCGACGACGCCCGGGTACTGGCGGAGGCGTTCCGTCCGTCGCTGCACGCGGCCGCGCGGGACGGCGTACGGCTGCCCCTGCTGGAATGCCGGCCGCTGACGGAGTGGTCCGACTCCCCCGCCACCCCGCGGGTGGGCTACCAGGCCTCCTACCGGGGCAACGGCTGGCGGCCCTCGCGCAAGCGGCCGCCGTGCCCGCACCCGAACCCGGGGCGCTACGAGGACGGCAGGCCGCTGCGGCAGGGCATGCGGATCGCGTTCTCCGGCGACACCTCCGTGGACCGGGAGCTGCTGGAGGACCGCGCGGTCGAGGCGGGCCTGCACATCGCGACGAGTGTGTCGCGGCTCACCAGCCTGCTGGTGACGAACGACCCCGACTCGGCGACCTCGAAGACGGTCAAGGCGAAGTCCTTCGGCACGCCGGTCGTCGACGAGGCCGCCTTCACCCAGCTGCTGCGGGACGTGGCGGCGGCGCAGGACCCCGCCGCGGACGGCACCGCGGACGGCACCGCGGAGCGCGGAACGGACGGCACCGGGGACAGCGCCGCACACTGAGTCCGATTGCGCCGGGTGGGTGCAGGCGCGGCGACTCACCCCGGTGGATCTTGTTCCGGTCCGCCGCCGTGCGGAGCATGCGGCGCATGGCACGTTGTGAGGTCTGCGGAAACGATTACGGCATGTCGTTCGAGGTGCACGCGCAGGGCGCGGTGCACGTCTTCGACTGCTTCTCCTGCGCCATTCACCGCATGGCGCCCGTCTGCGAGCACTGCCGGGTCCAGATCATCGGACAGGGCGTCGAGGTCGAGGGCCAGTGGTTCTGCGGGGCGCACTGCGCCCGCGCTGAGGGGAAGGTGGGCATCGTCGACCGCGTCTGACTCCGACGGGCCCCCCCCCCCCCCCCCCCCCCCCCCCCCCCCCACCCCCCCGCCCCCCCCCCGCCCCCCCGGGGCCCGACCCCGCTGGGGGTACCGTCGAGGGCGTGTACCGCTTTGTGCTGACCCGGCAGTGGGTGTGCCTCACCCTCGTCGCCCTCGCCCTCATCCCCGCGATGATCAAGCTGGGGTTCTGGCAGTTCCACCGCCATGAGCACCGGGTCGCGCAGAACCAGCTCATCGAGGCGAACCTGCGGGCGAAGCCGGTTCCCATGACCGAGGTCACCTCCCCCGGCCACCGGGTCCCCCGCGCGGACTTCTGGCGGGCGGTCACCGCGACCGGCACGTACGACACCGCGCACGAGGTGGTCGTCCGGATGCGGACCGACAACGACGACAAGGTCGGCTTCCACGTCCTGACCCCGCTCGTCCTCGGCGACGGCCGGGTGGTGCTCGTCAACCGCGGCTGGGTTCCGGGCGGCGACGACCCCCGCGCGTACCCGCCGGTGCCGGCCGCCCCCTCGGGCGAAGTCGCGGTCACCGGCCGGCTGAAGGCCGACGAGACCAGCGGCGGCAGCGGCATCAAGGACCGCAAGGGCCTGCCGGACCGCCAGGTGATGCTGATCAACAGCGCGCAGCAGGCGGAGTACCTGGGCAGGCCCGTTCTCGGCGGCTACCTGGAGCTCACCGCTCCGGCCCCGGCCGACGGCAGCCCCCAGCCCGTCGCCGAGCCCGACCACGACTCGATCGGCGCGCACATGGCGTACGCGGTCCAGTGGTGGCTGTTCGCGTCCGCGGTCCCGGTGGGCTGGGTGGTCCTCGTACGGCGCGAGAAGCGCGAGCGGGAGGAACAGGCGGCCGGATCCGCATCCGGCGCCGAGCGGGAGCCCGCGACGGCGTAGCGTGTCGGCATGGATCTTGGACTGAAGGACCGTGTCTACATCGTCACCGGGGCCACGCGCGGCCTCGGTTTCGCCGCCGCCCGCGAACTGGCCGCCGACGGCGCGCAGGTCGTGGTGACGGGCCGGGACGCGCAGCGGGCGGCCGACGCCGCCGCCGAACTCGGCCCGGGCGCGGTCGGTGTGGCGGCCGACAACTCCGACCCCGCCGCCGCCGGACGGCTCGTCGCGACCGCGCGCGAGCACTTCGGACGCCTCGACGGCATCCTCATCAGCGTCGGCGGGCCGGCCCCCGGCTCCGCGCTGGACAACACCGACGAGCAGTGGGCGGCCGCCTTCGAGTCGGTCTTCCTGGGAGCGGTCCGCCTCGCGCGGGCGGCCGCCGCCGAGCTGGGCGAGGGCGGGGTCATCGGCTTCGTCCTGTCGGGCTCGGTCCACGAGCCGATCCCCGGCCTGACCATCTCCAACGGCCTGCGCCCCGGCCTGGCCGGCTTCGCGAAGTCCCTCTCGGTGGAACTCGGCCCGCGCGGCATCCGGGTCGTCGGCCTGCTCCCGGCCCGGATCGACACCGACCGGGTGCGCGAGCTCGACGCGCTGTCCGGAGACGCGGCGGCGGCCCGGGCCGGGCACGAGTCCCGCATCCCGCTGCGGCGTTACGGCGCCCCGGAGGAGTTCGGCCGTACGGCGGCGTTCCTGCTCTCCCCGGCGGCCTCGTACCTGACGGGCATCATGCTCCCGGTCGACGGCGGCTCCCGCCACGGCTTCTGACCGGAACGGAGGGCCTAGGCGACGCGCTGGGCCTTGTGGGACGCCACCTTCAGGCGGGCCTGCGCCGACAGTCCGGCGAGGCCCGCCGAGGTGCGGGCGTGGGTCAGGACCGGGCCCGCGAGGGCGGCCAGGACATCGGCCGGGACGGCGTGGGGCTCCAGTTCCAGCGCGATGCGCAGTGCGGGCGATCCCCGCCTGCCGCGCAGCGCGACCCGGCAGCGGGCGACCCCGTCCACGGCAGCGGCCTCCGCCGTCACCGCCTCCTCCAGGGCCCGCCCGCGCAGCAGGGCGAACGCGCCGTCCCCGGTGTCCACCTCCAGCGCCCGCAGCCGCGAGCGCCTCAGCTGGGCCAGCAGCCACCACAGCGACAGCAGCACGCACAGCCCGAGGCCGGCCATCACCGCCCACCACCACCAGCCCTCGGCATGCCAGTGCCTGCGCCGGGCCTCCTCGGTCAACAGCGGCGCGTGGCGGCCGCCCAGCGGCCAGGACGCCGCGAGCAGCGAGCCCCCGGCGGCCAGCAGGAGCAGGCCCGTCACGGCCAGCAGGATCCGGTTCACCACCCCGAGCATCCCGTCACCTCCTGACCCGGACATGCGGGTGCGGCGGGTGCGCGAGGCCGAGTTCCCCGATGCCGACGGCGAGGACCGCGTCCAGGTCGGCCCGTACGTCGTCCAGTTCGCGGAAGTGCGAGGTGGCCCGGACCCGGATGTGGGAGCGGCCCACCTTGACCCGGACCGACCGCACCCCCGACACCTCCATGGCCCGGTCCCTCAGGATCTGCGCGGCGTCCTTGCGCCCGAGGCCGGCCCGCAGCCCGGCGGCCGTATCCGCTTCCCGGTCCGGGCCCGGGTCCGGGGTCCGCATCGGCAGGATCCCGCGGAGCCCGGGGGCGAAGGCCAGCAGCAGGAGCACCGCGCCGGCGACGGCGAGGGCACCGCCGCCCAGCAGGACGCCCAGGTCCGCCGGGGTGTGCCGGTCCAGCTGCCGGGCGAGCTCGCGGCGCCAGGTCATGCCGGGCCGGTGGGCCCGTACGGCGGCCAGGTCGTACAGGAACAGCCCCGCCACCCCCAGCACGGCGAGCGCGGTGAGTGCGGCCGGCACGCGGCGGGAAGAGCGGAACCGGTGGGCGCGGGGGGTGGTGTCCGTCACCGCAGCCGCCGGTCCCGCCCGGCGGCGGGCCGGGCGTGGCTGGAGTGCAGGTGCTCGATGTCGATGTCCACCTCGGGTACGGACATCTCGGCGCACTCCTCGATCCGGAGGGCGACCTGACGCCGTACGGCCGCGCACTGGGCGGCGAGGTCGGAGGGGTAGTCCAGCTCGAGGCTGACCCGTACCCGGGCGATGTCGTGGTGCACGGTGACGGTGGCGTGCGGAGCCGCCGCCCGGTCCGGCGGGGCGGCGAGCGCCTCCCGGGCGGCCTGGGCGGCGATCTTGGCGATGACCCGGTCGGCGATACGGGTGGCCCCCCGGTCGGCGGGAGCCACCCGGGGCGCGGCGGCACGGGGCGGGGTGGTGCTGCTCATCGGCGCCTCACCCGCGCCGGTCGTCGCGGCGCCGGAACAGGTCCCCGGGCTCCAGGTCCCCGTCGAGGAACCGGCCGGCGACGAAGCCGATGGCGCCGAGCGCCGCCACCAGCAGGAAGGCTCCGAAGCCGCCGAAGTACCCGGCGAACGCCAGGGCCATGCCGGCGAACAGGCCGGCGATCGCCATGCTCATTGCGTGGCTCCTCTCGGCTACTGGAGCCGGGGCTCCGGCTCCTCGTCGGGCTCGTCGGGCAGCTTGACGTCGCTGACCGCGATGTTGACCTCGACGACCTCCAGGCCGGTCATCCGCTCGACCGCCGAGATGACGTTCTCACGGACGGCCCGGGCCACGTCCCTGATCGACACGCCGTAGTCGACGACGATCTCCAGGTCGAGGGCGGTCTGGACCTCGCCGACCTCCGCCTTGACTCCCCGGCTGACGGAGGCCTTCCCGCTGCCGCCGGGGACGCGGTCGCGGACCGCGCCGAAGGTGCGGGAGAGCCCGCTGCCGCTGCCCATGGCGTGCACGCCGACCACCTCGCGCGCGGCGAGCCCGGCGATCTTCTCGACCACTCCGTCCGCGATGGTGGTGCGGCCCCGGTCGGCGGGCGCCTTGCCGGGGCTGCCCGATGCGGATTCGGTCATCGCATGTCCCTTCGCGCGTGCGGACTCACTCCGACACCACGGTAAGCGCGCGACGCCGCCTGCGCCCTGGGACTGGCCCGACGGGGCTGAAAGAACGGGGCTCCGCCCCGGACCCCGCGCCTCAAACGCCGGCGGGGCTGGTTTTTGGCTGAGCTGCGGCACTACATGAGCCGCGCCGGGCAGGCGGCATCAGCCACGTCCAGCCCCGCCAAGGCGCCGCGGGTCAGTCCGAGAGGCCCGCCAGGTCGCGCAGGCGGCGGGCCTGGGCGGCGCGCTCGGCGGCGCGCTGCTCGTCGTACGGGCGCGACTGCGCACCCCGCAGCAGCGCCTTGGTCTCGATCACCGCGTCGCGCGGCGGCGCCAACAGGGCCGTGGCGAGGTCCTGGACGGCCGCGTCCAGCTCGTCCGCCGGGACCACTAGGTTGGCCAGGCCCACCCGCTCCGCCTCCTCGGCATGCACGAAGCGGCCCGTGGCGCAGATCTCCAGCGCGCGGGCATAGCCGACCAGCGAGGTCAGCGGCTGGGTGCCGGTCAGGTCGGGCACCAGGCCCAGGCTGGTCTCGCGCATGGCGAACTGCACGTCGTCGGCGACGACGCGCAGGTCGCACGCGAGCGCGAGCTGGAAGCCGGCGCCGATCGCGTGCCCCTGCACCGCAGCGACGGAGATGATGTCGTTACGCCGCCACCAGGTGAACGCCTCCTGGTACTCGGCGATCGTGGAGTCGAGCAGTTCGTCCGAACCGCGTGCCAGGTCGAGGAAGGACGGCTCGCCCTCGAAACCCTCGGGGGTGAACGCCTGCCGGTCGAGCCCGGCGGAGAAGGACTTGCCCTCGCCGCGCAGCACGACGACCCGGACGGTGCCCGGCAACGACCTTCCGGCCTCCGCCAAAGCCCGCCAGAGCGCGGGGGATTGAGCGTTTCGCTTGGCCGGATTGGTCAGTGTCACCGTGGCGAGCGTGTCGTCGACGGTGAGTCGTACGCCGTCCTTGTCGAGCAGAGTCATCTGATGCCTCCGGTGTGCAGTCGGCCGCAAAGCCAGCCTAAGTGACTGCACAGTAACCACCCAGTCGACCTGGCGGTCGACCGGGGGTCACCGGAGGAATCGTCGGACCATGTGGAGCCTGTGGAACGTTCGAGCGTTGGAACCGATGGGACCAGGGTCAGGCCGTAGCCGCCTTCTTGCCCCGCGTCGCGCCACCGCGACCGCGCAGCGAAACCCCGGACTCACTGAGCATCCGGTGGACGAATCCGTAGGACCGGCCGGTCTCCTCGGCCAGCGCCCGGATACTCGCCCCGGAGTCGTACTTCTTCTTCAGGTCTGCCGCGAGCTTGTCGCGCGCGGCGCCGGTTACCCGGCTGCCCTTCTTCAGAGTCTCGGCCACCCGTGCCTCCTCATGGGAAGTGCGCTCTGGACTTCTCATGATCACCCCTCCCACGCTTCCTGGCCACCCATTCCGCAAGGTCGGTACGGCCGCATTTCTCGAGGGGTGGACACCCGAGCAGAACGGAATCTTCTCTTCCGCCACATGACCTCCGTCACACCCTGTCGCCCTCATCGGGAATCACCAGGTCAGGGGCGGGACGCGAGCAGACGAACGGCCCCGGTCGCGCACTCTTGCGAGCGCGGCCGGGGCCGTCGTACGACGCGCAACGGTACGAGACCGTCTCACTCAGATGATGGATCACCCCTGAGCCGAATGATCCATAAGGAATTGGATCAGGCGAGAGAGACCAGATCCCGGTAGTCCGGGCCCCACAGGTCCTCGACGCCGTCCGGGAGCAGGATGATCCGCTCCGGCTCCAGCGCCTCGACCGCGCCCTCGTCGTGCGTGACCAGGATGACCGCGCCCTTGTACGTGCGCAGGGCGCCCAGGATCTCCTCGCGGCTGGCCGGGTCGAGGTTGTTCGTGGGCTCGTCGAGCAGCAGCACGTTCGCCGAGGAGACGACCAGCGTGGCCAGGGCCAGACGGGTCTTCTCGCCGCCGGAGAGCACGCCGGCGGGCTTGTCCACGTCGTCCCCGGAGAAGAGGAAGGAGCCGAGCGTCTTGCGTACGGCGACCAGGTCCAGGTCGGGCGCGGAGGAGCGCATGTTCTCCAGGACCGTGCGCTCCGGGTCCAGGGTCTCGTGCTCCTGGGCGTAGTAGCCGAGCTTGAGGCCGTGGCCGGGGGTGACGACGCCCGTGTCGGGCTTCTCGGTGCCCGACAGCAGGCGCAGCAGGGTGGTCTTGCCGGCGCCGTTGAGGCCGAGGATGACGACGCGGGAGCCCTTGTCGATGGCCAGGTCGACGTCGGTGAAGATCTCCAGCGAGCCGTAGGACTTCGACAGGCCCTCGGCGGTCAGCGGGGTCTTGCCGCAGGGCGCCGGGTCCGGGAAGCGCAGCTTGGCGACCTTGTCGGAGACGCGGACGGCCTCCAGGCCGGACAGCAGCCGCTCGGCGCGCTTGGCCATGTTCTGCGCGGCGACGGTCTTGGTGGCCTTGGCGCGCATCTTGTCGGCCTGCGAGTTCAGGGCCGCGGCCTTCTTCTCGGCGTTCTGGCGCTCGCGCTTGCGGCGCTTCTCGTCGGCCTCGCGCTGCTGCTGGTAGAGCTTCCAGCCCATGTTGTAGACGTCGATCTGGGAGCGGTTGGCGTCCAGGTAGAAGACCTTGTTGACGACGGTCTCGACCAGGTCGACGTCGTGGGAGATCACGACGAAGCCGCCCCGGTAGTTCTTCAGGTAGTCGCGCAGCCAGACGATCGAGTCGGCGTCGAGGTGGTTCGTCGGCTCGTCGAGGAGCAGGGTGTCGGCGTCCGAGAAGAGGATCCGGGCGAGCTCGACGCGGCGCCGCTGACCGCCGGAGAGGGTGTGCAGCGGCTGGCCCAGGACCCGGTCCGGGAGGCTGAGGGCGGCCGAGATGGTCGCGGCCTCGGACTCGGCGGCGTACCCGCCCTTGGTGAGGAACTCGGTCTCCTGGCGCTCGTACTGCTTGAGCGCCTTCTCGCGGGTGGCCCCGGCGCCGGTGGCGATGCGCTCCTCGTTCATCCGCATCTTCTTGATCAGGACGTCGAGACCGCGGGCGGACAGGATCCGGTCGCGGGCCAGGACGTCGAGGTCGCCGGTGCGCGGGTCCTGCGGGAGGTAGCCGACCTCGCCCGAGCGGGCGATGGAGCCGGCGGCGGGCTGGCCCTCGCCCGCGAGGCACTTGGTGAGGGTGGTCTTGCCCGCTCCGTTGCGGCCGACCAGGCCGATGCGGTCGCCCTTGGCGATGCGGAAGGAAGCGGACTCGAGGAGGATGCGGGCGCCGGCGCGCAGCTCGATACCGGTGGCGGTGATCACGGAAATGCTCCAGGGCGGTCGGGACGGCGGAAGGGGGGCAGGACGCGAAGCTTCGACGCCGCTAATCCGCGAGGAGATTTGCCATGAGAGACATTCTACCGGGGGTGTGCAACTGGTTTCGGGGCCGGCGGGCGCCCCGGGCGCCCACCTCCGTGTCCCCCGTTCGGCTCATCGGCCGCACCGCGGGCCGGGGCGCGCATCCGGATGAACGGGCTGATACTCGCCGCAGGGGCGGCCACGCGGTCCCGCTGGTCCCACACGTGGAGGGCGGTGCGGCATGCAGTTCGACGACGACGCCGATCTGGACACTTCCGAAGTCCAGGACGTGCGCGGCAGCCGCGTCCCGGGCGGGAGGGCCACGATCGGCGGCGGCATCGTCGGACTGATCGCGCTGGTCATGGGCCTGCTGTTCGGTGTGGGGCCCGAGCAGCTGGGGCTGTCCTCCGGGGACCCGGAGCCGGCGCCCGCCGCGTCCTCCGTCAGCCAGGTCGAGCAGACCTGCAGGAAGGGGCGGGACGCGAACGCCCGGGAGGACTGCCGGCTGGTCGCCGTGGTCAACAGCACACAGGACTTCTGGAGGCAGGAGTTCACCAGGCGCGGCGGTACGTACAGCCCGGCGACCACGTTCTTCTTCAAGGACCGGGTGAACACCGCCTGTGGTGCGGCCACCTCGGCGGTCGGGCCCTTCTACTGCCCCGCCGACCGGCGGGTCTACCTGGACCTGGCGTTCTACGACGAACTGCGCACGAAGTTCGGCGCGAGCGGCGGCCCCTTCGCCCAGGCGTACGTCATCGCCCACGAGTACGGGCACCACATCCAGAACCTGACCGGGACGCTCCAGCGGGCCCAGGACGGGCAGCAGGGCGCGGCCAGCAACGCCGTCAAGGTCGAGCTCCAGGCGGACTGCTACGCCGGGGTGTGGGCGCACAACGCGACGAGGACCCCGGACGAGTCCACCGGCCGGCCACTGATCACCTCGCTCACCGACGCGGACATCAGGGACGGGCTGGACGCGGCGGCCGCGGTCGGCGACGACCGGATCCAGGAGAAGATCCAGGGCCGGGTCACCCCGGAGTCGTGGACGCACGGGTCGGCCGAGCAGCGCCAGCAGTGGTTCTACCAGGGCTACCGCACGGGCGACATGGCCCAGTGCAACACCTTCCGCTGACTGTCGGCGGCGCCTGCCATGCTGTGACGTGGGTCACCGTCACGAGAGGGAGTGATCGTCATGGCAGGCGTTCCGTCCATCTGCCCCACGCTGGTCTACCGCGACGCCAAGGCAGCCATCAAGCTGCTGACCGAGGCCTTCGGCTTCAGCCAGGTCGCGGTGTACGAGGGTGAGAACGGCTCGGTGGTGCACGCGGAGCTGGCCTACGGCAACGGCGTGGTGATGCTGGGCAGCAAGGGCACCGGCGGGGTCTTCGACCAGGCCATGGGCGATGCCGGGCCCTCGGGGGTCTATGTCGTGGTCGAGGACGTCGACGCCCACCACCGGCGGGCCGTGGAGCACGGTGCGGAAGTCCTGATGGAGCCCACCGACCAGAACTACGGCTCCCGTGACTACATGGCCCGGGACGGCGAGGGCAACATCTGGAGCTTCGGGACGTACGCGCCGCAGGTCTGAGACCCGCGGCGGGTACGCCCCCGCCTTCGCCGCCGTCCTCGTCCCCGCTCCTACGGGGCTACGCGCCGCCGGTGTGGACCTGGAAGGCGGCCCGGCGGACCGCCTTGGCCAGGGCCGGGTCGGGGTGGGCGGCCGCCAGTGCGACCAGGACCTGCACGGTGCGCGGGTGGCCGACCGCGCGGACCTCGTCCAGCAGCCTCGGCACGGTGGTCCGGACGGCGGAGTCGAGGTGGCGGGCCAGCAGGTCCGCTTCGCCGTGGTCCGCGATGGCGGCCGCGGTGTCCACCCAGAGCCAGGTCGACTCCTCGCGGGTGAGGACGTCCTGCGCCTCGTCGGGGTCGACCCCGTCGTGCTCGGCGAGCCAGAGCAGGGCGTAGGGGCGCAGGGCGGGCTCCCGTACGGCGGCGCGCACCTCGGGTTCGGCGGGGGCGCCGACCACGCGCAGCGCCTCGAAGGCGAGGCCGCGCAGCAGGGCGTCCTCGCCGCGGGCGGCGTTCAGGAGCTCGCCGACGGCGTGCCGGACGGGCCGGGCGGCGAGCCAGGCGCGGTACTCGGCCCGGGCCGGGCCGGGGGTGAGCCGGGCGCAGCCGTGCAGCATGGCGGCGGCGGACTGCTCGATGTTCCCCGCGGGGCTCTGCGCGGCCACGCAGATCTGTTCCAGCTTGACCCAGACCGCCCAACTGCCCAGCGGGGTGAGGGCGGCGCGTGCGGGGCCGAGGGTGACCGCGTCCACGGCGGCGAGTCCGCCGAGCGCCCAGCGCAGCAGCCGGGCGAGCGGAACGGGCCGGTTCTCGGCGGAGCCGGCGGCCCCGGCCGCGGGCTCCGCGTCGTAGGGGACCTCGCACCGCTCGTCGCGCAGTTCGGTGACGCGCTGCCCGAGCAGGTCGAGGAGGTCGGGGACGGTCACCGGCCCGGCGGACAGCTGGAGCAGGGACAGGAGCTGGGGCATCGCCTCGACGACCTCGGCGACGGCCGCGGGGGCGATGTCGGCGGGGGCGGGGTGCACGAGGGACCAGGCGTCGAAGAGGGCGACCCAGCCGCGCAGTACGGCGGTGTCGTCCCGGTCCCAGGCGCGCAGGCGCCAGCCGGGCCGGGCATGGCCCCCGTGCACCTCGACGAGACCGGCGAGCCGGGCGCGGTCCCAGCCGACTCTGATCTGGCCGTGCGTCAGGTTCAGCTCTCCGGCGGCGCGTTCGACGTCCTCGGCGCGCAGGGCGCCCGTGAGGGCGGGCCGGCCGCTGTCGCCGGCACCGAGGTTGAGTTCGGCCCAGCGGGTCAGGCGTACGGCGTCTGCGAGCGAGGCCCGGGCGCGGTTCGCGAGGTCGGCCGTGGCGGGTGTACCCGCCGGGGGCCTCGGAGCGGGCCGGGTACGTCGGTCCGTCACCGCCTTGCGGGCCGCGGCGACGGAACGCGGAGAGACGAGTCGGAGTCTGGAGTCGCGAGCCAACTGCTCATCAGGCTTTCGGGACGTCACGGAAGCAGTCTCGCCCGTCACTGGCCGAAAGCCCAAACGGAACCAGCCGTTTCCGAGGAGGGCCCGAGGTGCAGACCGGGGCAACTCACCCGCAGGACTCCCGCCGCCACATCCCCTTCACACAAACGGTCACATCAGGGAGGTCAGAAAGCGGCGCAGGGCCTCCTCGTACCTGGCCGGATCGGCGTTCCACATCGCGCCGTGGCCCGCCTGGCGCACGGTGTGCAGGCTGACGAGGTCGGGGCGGGCCGCCGCGAGCCGCCGCGAGGGCTCCCAGGGGGCGAGGGTGTCGTCCGGGCCGTGGAAGATCAGTACGGGGACGCGCAGCGCGCCCGGGTCCGCCAGGGGCGGCCGGTGGTCGGCGCGCAGTCCCGCGCGGCCCTCGGCGGCCCGGACCGCGAGCGGGAGCACGGGGGCCGGGGTGCGGCGCGCCGCCGCGAGCGCGCGCAGGGTCGCGTGCCAGTCGAGTACGGGAGAGTCCAGCACCAGCCCGGAGATCCGGCCGGCCAGCGCCGAGCGCTCGGCGGCGCGCAGGGCCATGGCGGCGCCGGTGGACCAGCCGTGCAGGATGACGCGGCGGGCGCCGTAGCGCAGGGCGTAGCGGATGGCGGCGTCCAGGTCGCGCCACTCCGACTCGCCGAGGTGGCCGAGGCCGTCCGGGGAGGCGGGGGCGCCGAGGTCGCCGCGGTAGGCCAGGTCCAGGACGGGCAGCCGGTGCCGGTGCAGGAAGGGCATGACCACCATCGGGTGCTCCCGGCTGGTGCCGAGCCCGTGCACGGTGATGACCCAGGTGTCGCGGGCCGCGGGCACGAACCAGGCGGGCAGGGCGCCGAGCTCCCCGGGGACGTCCACGTCGGCGTGGTCGAGCCCGAGGGCGGTACGCGGGTTCCCGAGGTGGACCTGGGGGGTCAGGGTGACCCGGATGCCGGGGTCGAGGCTGCCGTGGGTGACGGCGAGCAGGCGGCGTACGACGGCGTCGGGGTCGTGCTCGGCGTCGGGGAGCACGGGCCCGACCACGGCGTGCACCCCGGGGGCGTCGAGTCCGTACGTACCGGGGCGCAGGGAGCCGAGCGAGCGGGTGAGCACGACCCGGCCGGCGGCGGTGGAGTGGACGCTCAGGCGAGGGCTGCCGGGCAGCGGGCGCCCGGGCTCGGGCCGCAGGGCCGCGTCGGCGGCGTACCGGCCGGCCGCGACCGCGGCCACGCCGGCGCCCAGGAGGGTCGTGGTGACGGCCGCTGCCGTCGCTGTCGCGGTACGCACCGCTCCAGTGTCGGGGCGCGGGCTTCGGCGGGCCACCGGAGGGAATCGTTCCGGCGGGCGCCGAAACCGAGGTGATCTAGCTCTCTTTCGCTGTCGCGGACGAGTGGGCCGACAGGCCGGAGGTCTCCCGCGGAGGGGTGCGTTCACCCCGCTTTGACGTGCATTTATCGAGATACCTACGCCAGAATCGGGACGAATGGCCCGATCACTCCCCTCACGGAGACACCATTAGGCCCGCGGTAGTTCACCTTCCGTTCATCCAGGTTGCCTACGGTCGCCGAGCCACTGACGTCAAACAGAAGCCTGGGTAAATGGAGCACATAACGCTTCTCCTCGGGATCGTGATCATCACCGCTCTCGTGTTCGACTTCACGAACGGTTTCCACGACACAGCCAACGCGATGGCTACCACCATCTCGACCGGCGCCCTCAAGCCCAAGACGGCGGTGGCCATGTCCGCCGTGCTCAACCTCGTCGGAGCTTTCCTGTCCGTGGAGGTCGCCAAGACGATCTCCAAGGGCCTGGTCAACGAGGAAGGCATCCAGCCAGAGGTGATCTTCGCCGCCCTGGTCGGCGCGATCCTCTGGAACCTCCTCACCTGGCTGGTCGGCCTCCCCTCCAGCTCTTCGCACGCCCTGATGGGCGGCCTGATCGGTGCCGCGGTCGCCTCGGCCGGCCTCGGCGCGGTCAACGGCGACACGCTCGTCACCAAGGTGCTGATCCCGGCGATCGCGGCCCCGCTCGTCGCCGGTTTGGCGGCGATGCTGGCCACGAAGGTCACGTACAAGTTCGGCAACAAGGTCGGCGAGAAGACCTCGGCCAAGGGCTACCGCGCCGGTCAGATCGCCTCGGCCGGACTCGTCTCCCTCGCGCACGGCACCAACGACGCGCAGAAGACGATGGGCATCATCACCCTGGCGCTCATCGCGGGCGGCGCGATCGCGCCCGACGCGAACCCGCCGGTGTGGGTCATCCTCTCCGCCGGTCTCGCGATCGCGCTCGGCACCTACCTGGGCGGCTGGCGCATCATCCGCACCATGGGCAAGGGCCTGACCGACCTGCAGCCGCAGCAGGGCTTCGCCGCCCAGACCTCGGCCGCCACGGTCATCCTGGCCTCCTCGAACCTCGGCTTCTCGCTCTCCACCACCCACTCGTGCTCCGGCGCGGTCATGGGTGCGGGCCTGGGCCGCAAGGGCGGTGTGGTCCGCTGGTCCACCGCGACCCGCATGTTCATCGCCTGGGGCCTGACCCTGCCGGCCGCCGCCCTCGTCTCGGCGGGCGCCGAGCTGGTCATGCGCACCGGTGACGTCGGCATCGCCGCCGTCACGGTCTTCCTGGTCGGCTCCTGCCTCGCCATCTGGTTCATCTCGCGCCGCCAGGTCATCGACCACACCAACGTCAACGACGTGCCGGCGGCCGGCACCGAGGAGCCGGGTGTCGTCACCACGGCGATCGCGGCCGTCACCGTCCCGCCGACCGTCGCCGCGGCCGGTACGACCGCCGCCGTGACCGACGAGGACCTCAAGGCCACCATCCCGGCCTCGACCGCGACGCCTGCGGCTCCGGCCGCGGCGGTCTGACCCCGAGAACGACAGAGGAATCAGCGGTATGAAGATCGACTGGGAAGCACTCGGCTCCGTGTTCGGAGTCAGCCTCTCCGCCACCGTCGCCCTCGTGGCCCTGTTCACCCTCGGCCTGGTGGGCCTGTCCAAGCACGAGGCCGCCACCGAGCAGGGCGGCGCGGCCACCCTGGCCCGCAGCGGCGCGTACGCCTGCTTCGCGCTCTGCGCGGCGGCCGTGGCGTACGGGATCTACCTGATCGTCGTCTGAGACGTCACGCGTGAAGGCTCCCCCCGGGTTTCTCCCGGGGGGAGCTTTCGCGTACCCCGCCGCCTCCCGGCCGCCGCACCGCCGCAGGTCAACGGCGAGTTGACGGGCATTCGCGGTGCGTGGTGGACTGCCCGAGCCAACACGGCGGCATGGAGAGGAAGTCCGGTGCGAATCCGGCGCGGTCCCGCCACTGTCACCGGGGCACTCGGCCGAGTGCGACCCGGGAGCCAGGAACTCTCGCCACCGGACACGTCGAACCAGGGCGCGGACCCTGAGTGAGGACATACCTGCCACCATGCGTGCCGATCGCGTCTTCGCGTACGGCGTCACGGCGGGCCTGATCGGCGACCGGATCCTGGGGGATCCGCGCCGAGGGCACCCCGTGGCCGCCTTCGGACGAGCCGCCGCCGCAGTCGAACGCGCCCTGTGGCGCGACGACCGCGCCCGCGGCCTCCTGCACACCCTGGTCTGCGCCGGGGGCGCGGCCGCCGCCGGCGCGCTGGGCGCCCGCGCCGTGCGCTCCCGGCCCGCGGCCGCCCGTATCGCCCTGACCGCCGCCGCCACCTGGGCCGTCGTCGGCGGCACTTCGCTGGGCCGCGAGGCCCGCGCCATCGGCGGCGCGCTGGCCGCCGGGGACGCCGAGGTGGCCCGGGAGCGGCTGCCGCACCTGTGCGGGCGCGACCCGCACGCCCTGGACGAGCAGCAGATGGCCCGCGCCGTCGTGGAGTCGGTCGCGGAGAACACCTCCGACGCGGTGGTCGGTGCCCTGGTGTGGGGCGCCGTCGCCGGGGTCCCCGGACTGCTGGCCTTCCGCGCCGTGAACACCCTGGACGCGATGGTCGGCCACAAGTCCCCCCGCTACCTTCGCTACGGCTGGGCCTCGGCCCGGCTCGACGACCTGGCTGGCTGGCCGGGCGCCCGGCTGACCGCGCTGGCCGCCGTACTGGCCGGTCCCGACCGGCGGGGAGCCGTACGGGCCTGGCGTGCGGACGCCGCCGAGCACCCGAGCCCGAACGCCGGCCCCGTGGAGGCATCCTTCGCGGGGGCGCTCGGCGTACGGCTGGGCGGCACCCTGGCGTACGGGGGGCGGGTCGAGCACCGGGCGGTGCTGAACGGCGAGGCGGGGCGGCCGGTGGAGGTCGCGGACATCGAGCGGGCGGTACGGCTGTCGCGGCAGGTGACCTGGCTGGCGCTCGGGGCCTGTGTGGCGGCCCGGACGCTGGTCTCGCGTACATCACGGAGGGGGCGCGCATGAGCGGCGCGAAGCGCGGCGGCGGACTGCTGGTCGCGGGAACCACATCGGACGCGGGCAAGAGCGTGGTCACGGCGGGCATCTGCCGCTGGCTGGCCCGCCAGGGCGTGAAGGTGGCGCCCTTCAAGGCGCAGAACATGTCGCTGAACTCCTTCGTGACCCTGGAGGGCGCCGAGATCGGCCGCGCCCAGGCCATGCAGGCCCAGGCGGCCGGCGTGGAGCCGACCGCGCTGATGAACCCGGTCCTGCTCAAGCCGGGCAGCGACCGCAGCAGCCAGGTGGTGCTGCTGGGCAGGCCGGTGGGCGAGATGAGCGCCCGCGGCTACCACGGGGGCAGGCAGGAGCAGTTGCTCGGCATCGTCACGGACTGCCTGGAGCAGCTGCGGGGCACGTATGACGCCGTGATCTGCGAAGGGGCGGGGAGTCCGGCCGAGATCAACCTGCGCCGGACCGACATCGTGAACATGGGCATCGCGCGGGCCGCGCGGTTCCCGGTGGTCGTGGTCGGGGACATCGACCGGGGCGGGGTCTTCGCCTCCTTCTTCGGTACGACGGCTCTGCTGTCGGCGCAGGACCAGTCGCTGATCGCCGGATACCTGGTCAACAAGTTCCGCGGTGACGTCACGCTGCTGGAGCCGGGCATGGAGATGCTGCGCGGCCTGACCGGGCGGGCCACGTACGGGGTCCTGCCGTTCCAGCACGGGCTGGGCATCGACGAGGAGGACGGGCTCCGGGTCTCCCTGCGGGGAGCGGTACGGGAGTCCGTGGTGGCGCCGCCCGTGGGCGAGGACGTGCTGCGGGTCGCGGTGTGCGCGGTGCCGCTGATGTCGAACTTCACGGACGTCGACGCGCTCGCGGCGGAGCCGGGGGTGGTCGTGCGGTTCGTGGACCGGGCCGAGGAACTGGCCGACGCGGACCTCGTCGTCGTGCCGGGGACGCGCGGGACGGTCAGGGCGCTGGAGTGGCTGCGGGAGCGCGGGCTCGCGGACGCGCTGCTGCGGCGGGCCGCCGAGGGGCGGCCGGTGCTGGGCATCTGCGGCGGGTTCCAGGTCCTCGGCGAGCACATCGAGGACGAGGTCGAATCGCGGGCCGGGTCGGTGGACGGGCTCGGGCTGCTGCCGGTGCGCGTCCGCTTCGACCGGGAGAAGACCCTGGCGCGGCCGGCGGGTTCGGCGCTGGGCGAGGAGGTCTCCGGCTACGAGATCCACCACGGGGTGGCCGAAGTCCTGGGCGGGTCCCCCTTCCTGGACGGCTGCCGGGTCGGGTCGGTGTGGGGGACGCACTGGCACGGGTCGCTGGAGTCGGACGGCTTCCGCCGGGCGTTCCTCCGCGAGGTGGCCTCGGCTGCGGGCCGCCGCTTCGTCCCGGCCCCGGACACCTCGTTCGCCGCCCTGCGGGAGGAGCAGCTGGACCTGCTGGGCGACCTGATCGAGGAGCACGCCGACACCGCTGCGCTGCTGAGCCTGATCGAGGGCGGTGCCCCTGCCGGCCTCCCCTTCCTCCCCCCGGGCGCGCCGTGAGGGGCCGGGCCCTGCGGGGCTCTCCCCCACCCCGCCCCTTCCCGCAGTACCGATGTGCGGCTTCGCCGCGGGCGGGCGCTGCCCGGACCCGCGCCTCAAACGCCGGCGCGGCTGAGATGGCGCTGCGCGCCGTCCAGCCGCGCCGGGCAGGCGGCATCAGCCACATCCAGCCCCGCCGGCGTTTGGGGCGCGGGGTCCGGGGCGGAGCCCCGGGAACGGTCCGCAGCTTCGAAGGAGTGAGCAACGCATGAGCACGCCCTATCCGTTCACCGCAGTGGTCGGTCAGACCGACCTGCGGCTGGCGCTCCTGCTCAACGCCGTGAGCCCGGCGGTCGGCGGTGTGCTCGTGCGCGGCGAGAAGGGCACCGCCAAGTCCACGGCCGTGCGCGCGCTGTCGGCGCTGCTGCCGCAGGTCGACGTGGTTCCCGGATGCCGGTTCTCGTGCGCCCCGGCCGCGCCCGACCCGGCCTGCCCGGACGGCCCGCACGAGCCCGGACCCGGCGCCGCCCGGCCCGCCCGCGTGGTGGAGCTGCCCGTCGGGGCCTCCGAGGACCGCCTCGTCGGGGCACTCGACATCGAACGGGCCCTGGCGGAAGGCGTGAAGGCCTTCGAGCCCGGCCTGCTCGCCGACGCGCACCGCGGGATCCTGTACGTCGATGAAGTGAACCTCCTCCATGACCACTTGGTGGACGTTCTCCTTGACGCCGCCGCGATGGGCGCCTCGTATGTGGAGCGCGAGGGCGTCTCCGTCCGCCACGCCGCACGGTTCCTGCTCGTCGGCACGATGAACCCCGAGGAGGGCGAGCTGCGGCCGCAGCTCCTGGACCGCTTCGGGCTCACCGTCGAGGTCGCCGCCTCCCGCGAGCCCGCCCAGCGCGTCGAGGTCGTGCGCCGCAGGCTCGCCTACGAGGACGACCCGGCCGGTTTCGCGACCCGCTGGGCCGATGACGAACACGAGGTGCGCGCCCGGGTGGTGGCGGCGCGGGCGCTGCTCCCGCAGGTCCGGCTCGGGGACACCGCGCTGCTCCGGATCGCCGCGACCTGCGCCGGCTTCGAGGTCGACGGCATGCGGGCGGACATCGTGATGGCCCGGACCGCGACCGCGCTGGCCGCCTGGGCCGGGCGGACCGACGTACTGAAGGAGGACGTACGGCAGGCCGCTCTGCTGGCGCTCCCCCACCGGCGGCGGCGCAACCCCTTCGACGCGCCGGGGCTGGACGAGGACAAGCTGGACGAGATCCTCGACCGGTTCCCGGACGAGGAGCCGGAGAACGAGCCCGAGCCGGACCCGGAGCCCGACGGTCCCGACGGCGGTGGCGGCCCGGACGGCGGCGGGCAGGACGGCGGCGGGGTGCCCCCGCAGGGTTCCGGCCCCGAGTCCGAGGCCGCGGCCCCGCCGGAGACCACCGAGACCACCGGGGCGCCGGAGGCCCCCGCGGACGCCCCCGAGGCCCCGCAGCCCTCCGCCCAGGGGGCCGGCGGGCCCGAACAGGCCGCCGTACGGGCCGCGGAGCCGTTCCGCACGAAGATGCTGAGCGTGCCCGGCCTCGGCGAGGGCGCCGCCGGGCGGCGTTCGCGCGCCCGTACCGCCCACGGCCGGACCACGGGCGCGCACCGCCCCAGCGGCCAGCTGACGAAGCTTCACCTGGCGGCCACCGTGCACGCGGCCGCCCCGCACCAGAAGGCGCGCGGCCGCGCCGGGCGCGGCCTGGTGATCCGCAAGGACGATCTGCGCCAGGCGAGGCGGGAGGGCCGCGAGGGCAACCTCGTCCTCTTCGTCGTGGACGCCTCGGGCTCGATGGCCGCCCGGCAGCGGATGAGCGCGGTCAAGGGCGCCGTGCTGTCACTGCTCCTGGACGCCTACCAGCGCCGGGACAAGGTCGGCCTGATCACCTTCCGCGGGGCCACGGCCGAGCTGGCACTGCCGCCCACCTCCTCGGTGGACGCGGCCGCGGCCCGGCTGGAGCAGCTGCCGACCGGCGGCCGCACCCCGCTCGCCGCCGGGCTGCTGAAGGCCCAGGAGGTGCTGCGGATCGAGCGGCTCCGGGACCCGTCGCGACGGCCGCTGCTCGTGGTCGTCACCGACGGGCGGGCCACCTCGGCCGGCGCCCTCGGCGGGGACCCGCGGGAGCTGTCGGGGCGCAGCGCCCGGCTGCTCCAGGCCGCGGGCGTGGCGTCCGTGGTCGTGGACTGCGAGACCGGGCCGGTCCGGCTGGGGCTGGCCGGGGTACTGGCCGCCGATCTCGGGGGGCCGGCCGTCACCCTCGACGGGCTGCGGGCCGACTCGCTGGCCGGGCTCGTGAAAAGCGTACGTACCGCAGTGACATCTTCCGCTTCCGACACCAACAGGAGGGCCGCGTAATGCCGCAGGGACAGCCGACCGTCGTTCCGGACGACGGGCTCACGACGCGCCAGCGCCGCAACCGTCCGCTCGTCTTCGTCCACACCGGCCCCGGCAAGGGCAAGTCCACGGCGGCCTTCGGGCTGGCGCTGCGCGCCTGGAACCAGGGCTGGCCGATCGGGGTGTTCCAGTTCGTCAAGTCTGCGAAGTGGAAGGTCGGCGAGGAGAACGCGCTCAAGGTGCTCGGCGCCTCCGGCGAGGGCGGCTCCGTCGTCTGGCACAAGATGGGCGAGGGCTGGTCCTGGGTCCAGCGGGACGCGCAGCTCGACAACGAGCAGGCGGCCAAGGAGGGCTGGGAGCAGGTCAAGAGGGACCTGGCGGCCGAGACGCACAAGCTGTACGTGCTCGACGAGTTCGCGTACCCGATGCACTGGGGCTGGATCGACGTCGACGAGGTCATCGAGGTGCTGCGGGACCGTCCCGGTACCCAGCACGTGGTGATCACGGGCCGCAACGCGCCGGAGAAGCTGCTGGAGTTCGCGGATCTCGTCACCGAGATGACCAAGGTCAAGCACCCGATGGACGCCGGCCAGAAGGGCCAGAGGGGCATCGAGTGGTGAGTTCGTCCGTGAACGTCCCGCGGCTGGTCATCGCCGCGCCCTCGTCGGGCAGCGGCAAGACCACCGTGGCGACGGGGCTGATGGCGGCCTTCTCGGAGCGCGGCCTCGCCGTGTCCCCGCACAAGGCCGGGCCGGACTACATCGACCCCGGCTACCACGCGCTGGCCACCGGCCGTCCGGGCCGCAACCTCGATGCCTTCATGTGCGGGCCGGAGCTGGTCGCTCCGCTGTTCGCGCACGGGGCGGCCGGGTGCGACCTCGCGGTGGTGGAGGGCGTGATGGGCCTCTACGACGGGGCCGCGGGCCGGGGTGAACTGGCGTCGACGGCGCACGTGGCGAAGCTGCTGCGGGCGCCGGTGGTGCTGGTCGTCGACGCCTCCTCGCAGTCGCGGTCGGTGGCGGCGCTGGTGCACGGCTTCGCGTCCTTCGATCCGCAGGTGCGGCTGGGGGGCGTGATCCTGAACAAGGTCGGCTCCGACCGGCACGAGGCGATGCTGCGGGAGGCGCTGGAGGAGGCGGGCATGCCGGTGCTCGGCGTGCTGCGGCGGGCTCCGCAGGTGGCCGCGCCGTCCCGGCACCTGGGCCTGGTGCCGGTCGCCGAGCGGCGGGCCGATGCGCTTGCCGCTGTCGCGGCGCTCGCCGACCAGGTGCGGGCCGGGTGCGACCTGGACGCCCTGGTGGCTCTGGCCCGCACGGCCCCGGCCCTGCCGTGCGAGGCCTGGTCCCCGGCAAGTGCGCTGGCGCGCACCTGGGGCTCCGCCCCGGGCCGCGTGCCTCAAACGCCGGCGGGACTGGAAGTGCCCCCGGGGCCTGGTCCGGGGCAGGGCCCCGGCAGACGGCCCGTCATCGCCGTGGCCGGCGGGGCGGCGTTCACGTTCTCGTACGCCGAGCACGCGGAGCTGCTCACGGCGGCAGGGGCGCAGGTCGTCACCTTCGACCCGCTCAGGGACGAGGCGCTGCCCGAGGGAGCCGCCGGCCTGGTGATCGGCGGCGGCTTCCCCGAGGTGTACGCGCCCGAGCTGTCGGCCAACGAGCCGCTGCGCGCGGCCGTCGCCGCCTTCGCCGCGGCCGGCGGCCCGGTGGCCGCCGAGTGCGCCGGGCTGCTCTACCTCGCCCGGTCCCTGGACGGGAAGCCCATGTGCGGGGTGCTCGACGCCGACGCCCGGATGTCGGAGCGCCTCACCCTCGGCTACCGGGAGGCGGTGGCGGTGTCCGACAGCGCCCTCGCGGCCGCCGGGACCCGGCTGCGCGGGCACGAGTTCCACCGGACGGTGCTCGAGCCCGGCGCCGGCCCGGCCCCGGCCTGGGGGTTCACGCATCCGGAACGCCGCGTCGAGGGCTTCGTACAGCAGGGCGTGCACGCCAGCTACCTGCACACGCACTGGGCGGCCGAGCCCTCCGTCGCCCAGCGCTTCGCCGAGTCGGCGGCAACGGCAGCGGTGGCGGCGGCCCGGCCGTGAGATCACTCCGCGAGGCCCACCACGAGCCAGATCCCGGCCACCCCGCCCACCGTGCACATCAGCGTGGACAGGGCGGGGTGTTCGTGGTGCGCCTCGGGCAGGATCTCGGCGGCCGCCAGGTACAGCAGGACCCCGCCGAAGAAGCCGAGGTACGCGCCGAGCGGTTCCTCCGGAAGGGTGAACAGCAGAGTGGACGCCGCGCCCGCGACGGGGGCCGCGGCGTCCGCGAAGAGCATCATCAGCGCCTTGCGGCGGGCGTTTCCGTACAGGCGGGTGAGCGTGTACGTGTTGAACCCGTCGGCGAAGTCGTGGGTGATGACGGCCAGCGCCACGGCCACGCCCATCCCCCCGCCGACCTGGAACGCGGCCCCCAGGGCCACCCCGTCGGCGAGGCTGTGGCCGACCATCGCGGCGGCCGCGGTGAGCCCGACCTGCGGGACCCGGGCGCCGTCCTGCGCTCCGTGCGCGGCCCGGCGTACGGCGAGGAGCCGTTCCACGACGTGCGCGACCAGGAATCCGGCGACGAAGAGCAGCAGGGCGAGCGGGACGCCGAAGACCTCCCCGCCCGCCGCGTGCAGGGCCTCCGGAAGCAGGTCGAGGCCGACGACGCCGAGCATCAGCCCGCCTGCCAGGCCCAGCACGAGGTGGCGGCGGTCGGTGACGCGCTGCGCCGTCCATCCGCCCGCCAGGGTCATCAGGAACGCGCCCAGTGCCACGATCACGGCCATGTGCCCCTGAATACCGATTTCCCGGCCCGCGCGCACTTCTGTGCCCGGGTGGCGGGCGGCGGACTGTTGACGGTGACTACGGAGGGAGGGCCCCGGTGGGCGAGTACGTGAGGCAGCTGGTGGTCGGGGTCGGCGGACGCGCGGGGGTTTCCGTGGCGGAGGTCTGCGCCCTGGTCGAGGAGACGCTGCGGGGGGCCGGGCTGGCCTCGGGGGCGGTGACGGCGCTGGCCACGGTGGACTCGAAGGCGGAGGAGGAGGGGATAGCGGGCGCGGCGAAACGATTCGGCGTACCCCTCATCGGCTACCCCGCCGACCAGCTGGCCGCGATCACCGTGCCGCATCCTTCGGAGGCGACGCGCGCCGCCGCCGGGACCCCTTCGGTGGCGGAGGCCGCGGCGCTCGCGGGCGGCGGTGAACTCCTCGTGCCGAAGCGGCGGTCGGTGGCCGCGACCTGCGCGGTGGCCACGGCGCAGGCGCACGACCTGCGCCACCACGGCGACGCGGAGGTCATCGACGCGGGCTCCGGCCTGGTGGACCTCGCGGTCAACGTACGGGCGGACACGCCCCCGGAGTGGCTCAAGCAGCGGATCGCCGCCTCCCTCGGGGACCTCGCCGCCTACCCCGACGGCCGGGCCGCCCGCGCCGCGGTGGCGGACCGGCACGGGCTGCCGGTCGAGCGGGTGCTGTTGACGGCCGGGGCCGCGGAGGCCTTCGTACTGATCGCCCGGGCGCTGGACGCCGTACGGCCGGTCGTGGTGCATCCGCAGTTCACCGAGCCGGAGGCGGCCCTGCGGGACGCGGGCCACCGGGTGGACCGGGTGGTGCTGCGCGCGGCCGACGGGTTCCGGCTGGACCCGGCGGCGGTGCCCGAGGAAGCGGACCTGGTGGTGGTCGGCAACCCGACCAACCCGACGTCGGTCCTGCACCCGGCGGCGACGCTGGCCGCGCTGGCCCGGCCGGGCCGGATCCTGGTGGTGGACGAGGCGTTCATGGACGCGGTCCCGGGCGAACGGGAGGCGCTGGCCGGCCGGATGGACCTCCCCGGGCTGGTCGTGCTGCGGAGCCTGACGAAGACCTGGGGTCTGGCGGGGCTGCGGATCGGCTACGTGCTGGCCGAGCCGGAGGTGATCGCGAAGCTGGCGGCGGCGCAGCCGCTGTGGCCGGTGTCCACCCCGGCGCTGGTGGCGGCCGAGGCCTGCGTGGCTCCGGCGGCACTGGCCGAGGCCGAGGAGGCCGCGCGGCGGATCGCGGTGGACCGGGCCCATCTGCTGGCCGGGCTCGCCGAGTTCGACGAGGTCACGGTGGCGGGGGTGGCGCAGGGGCCGTTCGTCCTGATCCGGGTGGCGGGCGGCGCGGAGGTCCGTACCCGGCTGCGCGCGCTGGGCTTCGCCGTCCGCCGCGGGGACACCTTCCCGGGGCTGGACGGGTCCTGGCTCCGGCTGGCGGTCCGCGACCGGGCGACGACGGGCCGGCTGCTCCAGGCCCTGGACCACGCGCTGGCGCTGGCTGCGCGCTGACGGAGGGCGGGGGGCGGGGCCGGGGGCGCGCAGCGGACCCTCCCGTAGCCGCCGCGCCTGGCGGAGGGTGCGCGCCTACGATGACGGCACAGGCGTGGAGACGGGGGGCGGCACATGAGGGTGGCGGCGCGGATAGGCATCGGCCTGGCGGGGCTGGCGATGGTCGGCGGCGGGGCGGTCCTTGCCGTACCGAGGCTCATGGACAACGATGCGGCCGCCCCCGAGCAGCGGCTCCGGGGCGAGCCCGCTCCGGCGGCGAGCGCCACGTCCCCCGCTCCCGCCCGGCCGGGACAGGGACAGGGACGGCCGTTCACCCTGGTGGCGACCGGCGACATCATCCCGTACCCGTCGGTCATCCAGCGGTCCGCGGACGATGCCGGCGCGGCCGGCGAGTACGACTTCCGGAAGATACTCGCCGGGGTCGAACCCCTGGTGTCCGCCGCCGACCTGGCGATATGCCATCACGAGATACCGTACGGGCGCCCCGGCGGCCCCTACACCGGCTACCCGCTCTTCAAGGCCCCGCACCAGCTGGCCGACGCCCTGAAGGACACCGGGTACGACAGTTGCTCCACCGCCTCGAACCACACGCTGGACGACGGTGCCGAGGGCCTCGCGCGGACGCTCGAGCACCTCGACCGGGTCGGCATCCGGCACGTCGGCTCCGGCCGCAGCGCGGAGGAGGGCAAGGCCCCGGCCCTGATGTCGGCCGGCGGCGCGAAGGTCGCCCAGCTGGCCTACACGTACGGCACGAACGGCATCCCCCTCCCCGAGGGCGAGCCGTGGGCCGTCAACCTGATCGACGAGGACAGGATCCTGGCCGACGCCCGCGCCGCCCGGGCCGGCGGCGCGAACGTGGTGGTGCTGAGCGTCCACTGGGGCACCGAGTGGCAGACCGCGCCCGATGAGCAGCAGCGCGAGCTGGCGCAGGCGCTGACCGCCTCCCGCGGGGCCGACGGACTCCCCGACATCGATCTGGTCATCGGTACGCACAACCACGTGCCGCAGCCCTACGAGAAGATCAACGGCACCTGGGTGGTCTTCGGCATGGGTGACCAGGTGGCCAGCTTCGTACCTGCCGACAAGCTGCGCGGGAACCAGTCCTCGGTCCCCCGGTTCACCTTCGCTCCGGCGGCGGCCCACGCGGGCCGCTGGGAGGTGGTGAAGGCCGAGTTCCTCACTCAGTTCTCGGACATGGGGCCGCCGTTCCGCGTCGTCTGCGCCTCCTGCGCGGCCTCCGACACCACGCTCCCCGCCGGCAAGCGGAGCGAGTACGCCCGGATCGACCGGCAGGTCACCGAGGCCGTGCTGTCCCGCGGCGCGGCCGGCCAGGGCCTGGAGCACGCCACCCGCTGAGCCCGCCGCCCGGCTGAGCCCGCCGCCCGCCGCCCGCCGCCCGCCGCCCGCCGAACACTCCCCTCCGGGTGCTCCGCGGACGGCGGCCCGTGCGGCGGCGCGACGCTACGAGGTCCGGCCCCGCCGGGTCACGAGGAGCGCGCCCCCGCCGATCCCGAGCAGGACCAGCGCGCTGCCCGCGACGTACGGGGTCAGTGAACCGCCGCCGGTCTCCGCCAGGTTGGCGTCGGTGGTGAGGGCCGACCCGGTACCGGAGCCGGCGCCCGCCCCCGTCTGGGGCTTGACGTCGGGCTTCGCGGACGGGGCGGGAGCCGGGGCCGTCGGGGACTCGCAGTGCGCCTCGGCTAGCACGATCTCGCCCTCCACCTCGGCCACGTTCAGCTTGAGCGGGTTCACCGACACCTTCAGGCGGAGCGCGGCCGCGGCGGCGGTCGTGGAGGTGGTCTGCGTGCCGGAGAGTTCCAGGCTGACCAGGCCCACGCCCGGCACCTCGACCTTGGTGGGGCCGCCCGCCGACAGGGTGATCTTCTTGCCGAGCGCGGTCACCGTCCCGAGGACGTTCGAGGTGGCCACCGGCTGCTTGCCCGCCTCGCAGACGGCCTTGGACGTGACCTTCTCGACCTCGATGAGCGAGAGCGCCGGCAGACCCGGCACGTGCACGCGGGCCTTGGCGAGGTTGGCCTCCGCCTCGGCCCGCGTCGTGTCGGCGGTCGCCTTGGAGGTGGCCACGTCGGCGCGGAGCACACTGACCGGCGTACCGCCCTCGACGCCGTCCAGGGTGACCGTCAGCGCGGTCTTCTCGGCCGTCGCGGGGGCGTTGACCTCGTTGAGGGTCGCCTTCAGCGGAATGTGCACGGTCTTGTTGAGCAGGCCCACGTCCAGTCCGGTGCGCAGGACGACCGCGCCGGCCTTGCCCGCGCCCCCGGCGCCGCCGCCTCCCGTGGCGAAAGCGGGCGGAGCGGTGAGCAGGGCTACCGCTCCCGTGGCGAGCAGGACGGCCGCGGGCATGCGGAAGGTGTTGCTGTTCAAGGTGGTGGAACCCCCAGGGAGATGGGTGCCGTCGCGCCGCCAATGGGGGACATCGCGCGCCGACGGCCTCGTCCCGGGAATCTTTACGCACTGTGAGTGAACGGGCAGCCACCTGGCGTGAGTTCACCCCAAAGGGTGGTTTCCATGCACGTATTCGAATTTCAGCGCCTCAGGAGGAACGCGAGTTCCCTCCCGTCACAGAGATGCGCTGAACGCGACCACTCATAACGACCTCTCGACGGCAGACGTCACGCGGCGTCAACGCACCGCTCAAGCAAGGGCCTTGCCGTTCACCACGACCCGCAGGGGCTGCGCGAGCGCCCGTACGTCGGCCCGCGGGTCCGCGGCGTAGACCACGAGGTCCGCGGGCGCCCCCTCGGTCAGCCCGGGCCTGCCGAGCCACTCACGGGCCGCCCAGGTCGTCGCCGAGAGGGCGTCCAGCGCCGGGATCCCCGCCTTCACCAGCTCCTCGACCTCCGCCGCGACCAGGCCGTGCGGCAGAGAACCCCCCGCGTCCGTGCCGACGTACACCTTGATGCCCGCGTCGTAGGCGGCCCGGACGGTGTCGTAGCGCCGCTCGTGGAGCCTTCGCATGTGCGCAGACCAGCGCGGGAACTTCGCCTCGCCGCCCGCCGCCATCTTCGGGAAGGTGGCGATGTTCACGAGGGTCGGGACGATCGCGACCCCGCGCTCCGCGAAGAGCGGGATGGTGTCCTCGGTGAGGCCGGTGGCGTGTTCGATGCAGTCGATGCCCGCCTCGACCAGGTCGCGCAGCGAGTCCTCGGCGAAGCAGTGCGCCGTGACCCGGGCACCGAGCCGGTGCGCCTCGGCGATGGCCGCCTCCACCTCGGCGCGCGGCCAGCAGGCCGTCAGGTCCCCGGCCTCGCGGTCGATCCAGTCGCCGACCAGCTTGACCCAGCCGTCGCCGCGCACCGCCTCGCGGCCGACGTAGGCGACGAGGTCGGCGGGCTCGATCTCGTGCGCGTAGTTGCGGATGTAGCGGCGGGTGCGCGCGATGTGCCGGCCCGCCCGGATGATCTTCGGCAGGTCCTCGCGGTCATCGATCCAGCGGGTGTCGGAGGGGGATCCGGCATCGCGGATGAGGAGGGTCCCGGCGTCGCGGTCGGTCAGGGCCTGGCGCTCGGCGGTCGCGGCGTCGACCGGGCCGTGGGAGTCCAGCCCGACGTGGCAGTGCGCGTCGACCAGCCCGGGCAGGGCCCAGCCGGACACCGTGGTGATCTCCCGGGCGGCGCGCGGCCGCTCGTACGAGATCCGCCCGCCGACCACCCAGAGCTCGTCGCGGACCTCGTCGGGTCCGACCAGGACCCGCCCCTTCACGTGCAGCACGTCGCTCACATCGCTCATGTCGGCACTGTACGTGCGTGCTCGATGCGCTCTGCCGGTAGCCCCGGACGAAGGGAGCACCACCGTGTTCGACACGGCGGTGACGGCCGGCCGGGTGGCGCGGGCTCCGGCCGGGCGCCCGGAGATCGGATCGACGGCGGGTGCGGGCCCTGCCGCACGCTCCGGCGCAGCTGGAGATGCCGACCCGGACCCGGCCCTCGGGGCGGGCTCAGGACAGGACGTCCAGCAGCCGGTCGACGTCCGCCTCCGTGTTGTAGAGGTGGAACGAGGCCCGCAGGGCGCCCGCGCGGGCGGCGGTGGCGATGCCTGCCGCCTGCAGGGCTGCCTGCCGGTCGGCGAGGCCGGGCACCGAGACGATGGCGGCGTCGCCGGGCACGGGCTCGTGGCCGAGGCGGGCGAGACCGGCCCGGTAGCGGGCGGCCAGGGCCGTGTTGTGGGCGTGGACGGCCTCGACGCCGATCCGCTCCAGCAGGGCCAGCGAGGCCTCGGCCGCGTGGTAGGCGAGGAAGGCGGGGGACTCGTCGAACCGCCGGGCTCCGTGGGCCAGTTCCGGCATGGGGCCGTAGGTGGCCTCCCACATGGACTCGGCCGCCACCCACCCGGCGTGCAGCGGGGTCAGGGTGTGCTGGGCCTCCTGCGACACGGTCAGGTACGAGGCCCCGCGGGCGCTGAGCAGCCACTTGTATCCGGCCGTGACCGTGTACTCGTACGGCGAGGCGTCGAAGGGCAGCCAGCCGGCCGCCTGCGTCGCGTCCACCAGCATGCGGGCGCCGTGCGCGGTGGTGGCGGCGCGTACCGCGGCCAGGTCGGCCGTCCGCCCGTCGGCGGACTGTACGGCGCTCAGCGCGACCAGTGCGGTCTCCGGGCCGACGCCTTCGGCGAGGGATTCCAGCGGCGCGAAGCGCACCTTGAGGTCCCCGCGCACCACGAAGGGGTTGATGACGGACGCGAACTCGCCCTCCGGACAGAGGACTTCGGCCCCGGCCGGCAGGGACGCGGCGACCAGGCCGACGTGGGTGGCCACGGCCGAGCCGACGGCCACCCGTTCGACGTCGACCCCGACCAGCCGGGCGAAGGCGGCCCGGGCCCGGTTCACGCGGTCGAAGTCGCCGAACCCGTCGGGGATCCCGGCGCCCGCCGCCTCGGCCAGGTCGCGTACGGCCGCGACGGCGGAACGCGGGAGGATCCCGCAGGTGGCGGTGTTGAGGTAGGCGGTGGAGTGGGCGAACTCGGCGCGGACCGCTTCGGCGGTGGGAAGATCCATGGGTCCACTCTGCGCCGGGATCGACCCAAAGTCCATCGCCTTGTTTTATGCGCCACCCTCAAGGAATGCTTATACCTGCGGGACGGCGCACGCCCCGGCGGGCTCGCACGCCTCGGCGCCGGCCGCCGGCTCCTCGGCCTCGCGCCCGGCCCACGCCTGCTCCAGCGCGCGGGTGAACACCTCGGCCGGCTGCCCGCCGGAGATGCCGTAGCGGCGGTCGAGGACGAAGAACGGCACGGCGTTCGCGCCCAATTCGGCGGCCTCGCGCTCGTCCGCGCGGACCTCGGCGGCGTAGGCGGAGTCGTCGGCGAGGACGGCGCGCGCCTCGGCCTCGTCCAGCCCGGCCTCCACGGCGAGGGCGACCAGCACCTCGGGGTCGAAGACGGTGCGCTCCTCGCCGAAGTGGGCGCGGAAGGCGAGGTCGAGCAGCTCCTCCTGGCGGCCGCGCGCGGCGGCCAGGTGCAGCAGGCGGTGGATGTCGAAGGTGTTCCCGTGGTCGCGCCCGTCGGTGCGGTACGCCAGCCCCTCGGCGCGGGCACTGGCCGCGACGTGCTCCTCCATGGCGCGCGCCTCGTCGAGGGTGCGGCCGTACTTCTTGGCGAGCATCTCGAGTACGGGCGCGGTGACGCCCTTGGGGCCGTTCGGGTCCAGCTCGAAGGACCGGAAGACGACCTCCACCTCGTCGCGGTGCGCGAACTCGGCCAGCCCCTTGGCGAAACGGGCCTTGCCGATGTAGCACCACGGGCAGGCGATGTCGCTCCAGATCTCGACGCGCATGTTCCTTCTTCTCTCTCCGGGTCGGCTCACGAACAGTTCTGCCTTCAACCACCTGGGGGTGCGTCTCATTCCCCGGACGGTGAGGCCCCGGACGGCCGCGGCACCGTGAGCCAGAGGGTGAGGTGGGAGCCGGCCTGGGCCGGCCGCGGATCGGGGAGCCAGCCGTGGGCGGCGTAGAAGGCCTGGGCGCGCAGGTTGTGCGCGTACACCTCCAGGCGGACCCGCTCGATCCCCGCGCGGCGCCAGGCGTCGAGGCAGGCCGCGTGCAGGGCGGCGCCGGTGCCGCGCCGCCAGTGGACCGGGTCGACGTGGAGCTGGGTGAGGGTGGTTTCGCCGTCCGCGGTGCGGAAGGCCGCGACGCCGGTGACCTCGCCGTCCTGCTCGGCGCACAGGACCCCGCCCTCGCCGGCGGGGCGCGCGACGGCCCGGGACCACGCCTCGCGGGCATGGGCGAGGTGCAGGTCTCCGGCGTAGGTCTCCTCGGGGACGCGTCCGCGGTAGTAGGTGGCGCGGGCCCTGGTGTGGAGGGCGGCTATGGCGTCGAGGTCTGCGGGTCGCGCGGTCCTGATCACGGGAAGGGGAACGCGCCGGGAACCGTGTCGGTTCCCGGCGCGTCCGCCGTGCGCCGCGCGGCTGCTTCGCGCGGCCGCTCCGCGTGGCTACTTCTTGAGCCACGCCTCCATCATCTTCTGGGCGATGGGGGCGGCCAGCTTGCCGCCGCCGATCTCGGACCGGTCGGTGTCGGAGTTCTCGATCACGACGGCGACGGCGATCTGCTTGCCGTTCGCCTTTCCGTACGAGGTGAACCAGGCCAGCGGCGGCAGGCTGTTGTTCACACCGCGCTGGGCCGTACCGGTCTTGCCGCCGACCTCGGCGCCCGACACCTGGGCCGGCTTGCCGCCGCCCTCGGTGGCGACCGTCCGCATGGCGTCGCGGAGCATCGAGGCGGTCTTCTCGCTCATGACCTCCTTGGACTTGGGGTCCTTGAAGCTCTCCAGCACGTCGCCGTTGGCGTCGGTGACCTCGGAGACCATGTGCGGGGCGACGAGCTTGCCGCCGTTCTCGATCGCTGCCGTCACCATCGCCATCTGGAGCGGGGTGGCCTGCACGTCGAACTGGCCGATACCCGTCTGCGCGACCTGGTCGACCGACATCTTCTTCGAGGGGTACTTGCTGGGCGGGTTGGTGCGGACCGGTGTGTCGATCTGCACGTTGAAGCCGAGCTTCTCGGCCATCGCCCGCATCTTGTCCTGGCCCAGCTTGGCGGCGAACTCCGCGTAGACGTTGTTGCAGGAGTAGCGCAGGGCGACGCGCGGCGAGACGTTGTTGCAGGTGGCGTTGTCCACCTCGCTCTTCAGCGGGGTGCGGGTGCCCGGGATGGTGTACTCGCCGGGGATGCCGGTCGGCTGGTCGATGCTGGTGACCAGGCCGTTCTCGATCGCCGCGGCGAGGGTGACCAGCTTGAAGGTGGATCCGGGGGCCTGCGGCTTGCGCAGGGCCACGTTCTCCATCGCCTTGCCCTTGTCGGCGGAGAGTTCCTCCCACGCCTCTTTGTCGTTGGCGCCCGTGATCCGGCCCGGATCGAAGGAGGGGTTGTTGACGACGCCGAGGATCCGGCCCGTCGAGGGGTCGATGGCGACGGCGGCGCCCTGCTTGCCCTGCAGCGCGTCGTACGCGGCCTTCTGCACGTCCGGGTCGATGGTGGTCAGGACGTTGCCCGGGGCGGCCCGCTTGTTGGTGAGCATGTCCATCATGGTCTTCAGCCGGCTGTCGGAGCCGTTGAGGATGTTCTTGTAGACGCCCTCCAGCATGCTCGTGCCGAAGGCCTGGGAGCTGTAGCCGGTGATCGGCGCGTAGAGCGGGCCGTTGGTGTAGGTCCGCTTGTACCCGAAGTCCTTGCCGCCCGTCTTGGTCGAGCCCGTGATCGCCTCGCCGCCCACGATGATGTTGCCCAGCGGGTTCTCGTACTGCCCGATGAGGTTGCGCCGGTTGTTCTTGTCGTCTGCGAGGGCCTGGCCTTGGTATGCCTGCACCCAGGTGACGCGGACCAGCAGGGCCAGCACCAGGAGCAGACAGAAGACCGACGCACGCCTGATCGTCTTGTTCATCCCCCAGAAGGACGTACCAACGGCCCCGGCCGTTCCGCTCTGCCCCGATTGTGGCGGGGTTCTCAGCTTTTCTTCATGAAGCCGCCCTCGTACGCGGCGATGACCGCCTGGGTCCGGTCGCGGGCCCCGGTCTTGGCGAGGACCGAGGCGACGTGGGTCTTGACCGTCTGCGGCCCGACCCCCAGGCGCTCGCTCATCTCGTGGTTGGACAGTCCGGTGGCCATCAGCCGCAGTACGTCTGCCTCGCGGTCGGTGAGCCGGGACACCCAGGGCGCGGCGGGCGCGGCAGCGGGCGTGTGCGCGGCCGCGAGGGAGCGGACGGCGGCCGGGAACAGCAGCGAGTCCCCGCGGGCGACGAGGCGTACGGCGCCGATCAGCTCCTCGGGGTCGGCCCGTTTGAGGAGGAACCCGGCGGCTCCCGCGCGCAGCGCCCCGTACACGTAGGAGTCGTTCTCGAAGGTGGTGACGACCACGATGCGGGGCGGCTCGGCCATGGTCGCGAGGATCTGCTCGGTGGCCCGGATCCCGTCGATCTCGGGCATCCGGACGTCCATCAGCACCACGTCGGGGGCGAGCGAGCGCACCAGCGGGACGGCCTGTGCCCCGGTGGCCGCCTCACCGACGACCTCCAGATCGGCTTCGGCCTCGAGGATGACCCGCAGGGCGGTGCGCACCATCCGCTCGTCGTCGCAGAGCACGATGCGCAGCGGGGGCCGTCCCCCCGGGGCGGACGGCGCGGCGGCCGGCGTGGCGGATGTGCTCGGCGCTGTCATCGGGCGGCCTCCGCGAGCGGCAGGACGGCCCGCAGCCGCCACCGGTCCTCGTGCGGACCGGCCTCGACGCGGCCGCCGAGCAGGGCGGCCCGTTCGGCGGCGCCGCGCAGTCCGCGCCCCCCGGTGGTGCGGGGCGCCTTGCCCTCCGGTGCGGCGGGCGGATTGGTCATGGTGATCTCCAGTTCACGGTGTCCGGTTCCGGCCGCGTCCTGTACGCGGATCCGCAGGTCCACGGGTCCCGCGCCGTGGCGCAGCGCGTTGCTGAGGCCCTCCTGGACGATCCGGTACGCCTCGCGGGAGGCGATCGGCGGCACGTGTGTCCAGTCCCGGGCGGGTCCGGGGTCCTGGTGGGCGGTGACGGGGGTGCCCGAGGCCCGGGTGCGCGCGAGCAGCCCGTCGAGGTCGGCGGCCAGCGTCGGCGCGGGCGCGGTGTCCGGCCCGGCCGGGTCGCCGTCCCGCAGCAGGCCCAGTACGGCGTCCAGCTCGCCCACCGTCCGCCGGGTGGTGTCCTCGATGGCGGCCAGCGCCTCCCGGACGAAGCCGGGGTCGCTGTCGAGCACCCGCCGGGCGGCGACCGCCTGGAGGGTGACGGCGCTCAGCGCGTGCCCGACCGCGTCGTGCAGTTCCCGGGCCAGCCGGTTGCGCACGGCCAGGTCGGCGGCCCGCTCCTCGGCGGCGGCCAGCCGGTCGGCCGCCGTGGGCCCGAGCAGTACGGGCGCCAGCCGGGCCAGCAGCGCCCCGGCCCCGGCGGCGCACAGGGCGAGCCCGCCCAGCATGCCGGTCCCGACCAGCGGGGCGACGTAGGCGTCGGCCCCGGTGCTGAACCAGTCCAGTCCGAGGTCGGTGTCCCGCAGCCCGCTCACGAACGGCAGCGCGATCAGCGCCACCGCCATTGGCGGGACCGCGAGGGTCATCCCGCTGATCACCGCCCCGATCCCCAGGTGCAGGGTCCACCAGGCCGACGTCCGGCCCCGCGCGGCCCAGGACCGCGCCGGCCCTTCTGCCAGCCGCTCCCCCGGCACCGCGCACATGGCCCGGACGGCAGCCGCGGACAGCGGCCGGACCGGCCCGAACACGGCGGTCACCGCGGCCGGCGGGAGGGCCGCCGCGTAGGCGGCGAGGACCAGCGGGAAGGAGCCGAGGGCATTGACCCCGCCGGCCGCCATGCCGACCCCCACCTGGGCGAGCAGGAAGTACGGCATCAGCAGGGCCCCGCCGAGTATCAGGTGGACCCAGCGCAGCCTGGCGCGGGCCCCGAACAGCCGGTTCACGGGGCGCGGCGGGTGGTGAGGAACCGTGTGAGGACGGCGGCCGAGAGCAGTCCGGTGATCATCTGGCCAGCGTAGGCCAACAGGACCGCTCCGGAAGGCCCTTCGCCGCCGTCCAACTCCGGTCCCAGCGCGGCGATCAGGGTCCACGTCCCCCAGCTGAGCGCCGCACCCGAGCCGATCCAGGCGATACCGAGCGGCCACCGCGCCCGGATCTTCCCACCGCGGGCCAGGAGCAGTGCCCCCGCTCCCGCGGCGAGCGCGCACATCCCGTGGACGGCGGACACCACGCCCGTCTCCGCGGAGTACGCGGCCGCCCGCTCGGCGCCCAGCCAGGCCGTACCGCCGAAGGCCCAGTACGCGTACACCGCCGCGACCGCCAGGCCGGCCACCGCCGCGGCTGCCGCCACCACCCCCGTGGATGACGGCAGCCGCACCCCCGCCACGCCCTGCCGGAGCCGGCCCCAGCGCTCCCCCGCATAGGGCACGAACAGCCCCGCCAGGGCGAGTCCTTGAATCGTGAAACCCGTGTAGACGACGTTGAAGACCCAGGGGTCCAGGAAGGGCTCCCGCCCGCTGTCCCCGGCCGGCCCGGCACCGAAGCCGAGCAGGCGTATGAGCAGTTGGCCCGGGAACCCGAGGAGGATCGGGGTCAGCAGCCCGGTCGCGAAGAAGACCGGGACGGTCAGCAGCCAGGACGGCACCCGTATGCCCCAGGGGCGGGTGAGCAGCAGCACGAGCAGGATCACGCAGGCGTCCATGGCCAGCGTGACGGAGTTGGCCACGGTGAAGAACAGCCCCGGCTCGTTCAGTACGCTGCCGGCCGGTATCCCGACCCGGCTCCCGGCCAGCCAGGCGGTCTTGAGCGTCAGATACGGCACGGTGGCGGCCAGCGCCACCACCCGCAGGATCTGCCGTCCGGTTCCCAGGGCGAGGACCGGCGGCTGCGTCGCGTACGTCGCGTGAACGGCTCGTGTGGTCATGGCTCAACGGTCCCGCCCGCGCCGCCCCGCCGCCTCCCCCTCAATGGGGAACCGCCTCCCCCGGCCGGGGGAGGAACCACCCCCTCCGCCGCCGCACCGGCACCCGGACCCGGATCCGCACCGGCACCGGCACGGACACACGCACCCGCGCCCGCGTCACATCCGCCGCGTCACCACCGACAGCCGGTCCCGCGCCTCGAACAGCGCCGCCTTGATGACTTGCTCGTGCTCCGCCGTCAGCCGCGCCACCGGCACCGAGCAGCTCACCGCGTCCCGGGCGGGCGTCCGGTACGGCACCGCCACCCCGAAGCAGCGCAGCCCGAGCGTGTTCTCCTCCCGGTCCACCGCGTAGCCCTGCTCCCGCACCAGCGCCAGCTCCTCGATGAGCCGTTCCCGGTCGGTGACGGTGTGCTCGGTGACCGCCTCCAGCCGCCGCGGCAGCAGGCCCCGTACCTCCTCGTCCGTGTGCGTGGCCAGCAGCGCCTTGCCGAGCGCCGTGGAGTGCACCGGCAGCCGGCGCCCGACCCGGGTGAAGGGCCGCAGGTAGTGGCGGGACGGGCGGGTCGCCAGGTACACCACGCTCGTCCCGTCCAGCCGGGCCAGGTGGATGGTCTCCGTGGTGTCGTCGGAGAGCCGGTCCAGGGTGGGCCGGGCCGCCGCGACCACCTCGTCGCCGTCGATGTACGAGCTGCCGACCAGCAGCGCCCGCACGCCGATGCCGTAGCGCGTGCCCGTCGCGTCCGTCTCCACCCAGCCCAGGTTCACCAGCGTGCGCAGCAGCATGTACAGGCTGGACTTGGGCAGGGAGAGGTCCTGCTGGATGTCGGCGAGGCTGTGCAGCCCCGGCCGCGCCGCGAAGTGCTCCAGCAACAGGACCGTCCGTACCGCCGATTTGACCGGCGACGCCGGGACCGTGCTTCCCGAATCGGTCGTCGTCATGCGCCTGCTTCCCCTCTGGCCGCCTCTTGTCACGCCGAGGACGCGGAAATAGAGTCCACAGCAGATGTGATCATTCATCCACCGGAACGGCGTTCAGAATACTGAACGATCCAGGAGGCAGCGGGTCATGACAACGACACCAGTCTGGAGTGTGGACCCCCGCACCGGGAAGCAGCGCGAACAGGTTGCGGTCGAGGCCACACCCCGGGAGGTGGACGAAACCGTACGGACCGCCCACGCCGCCCGGGGCGCGCTCGCCGACGCCGCCGCCCGCGCCGCCTTCCTGCGCACGGCCGCCGACCTCCTCGACGAGTCCGCCGCACACGTCGTCGAGGCCGCCGACGCCGAGACCGCGCTGGGTCCGGGCCGGCTCACGGGAGAACTGGCCCGCACCACCGGCCAGCTGCGCGCCTTCGCCGACGCCGTCGAGGACGGGTCCTACCTCGACGTCCGGATCGACCGCGCCGACCCCTCCCTCACCCCGCCGCGCCCCGAACTGCGCCGCTACAAGGTGCCGCTGGGCGTGGTCGCGGTCTACGCCGCCTCCAACTTCCCGCTCGCCTTCTCCGTCCCCGGCGGTGACACCGCGAGCGCGCTGGCCGCCGGCTGCCCGGTGGTCGTCAAGGCGCACCCCGACCATCCGGCCACCTCCGAGCTGTGCGCCTCGCTGCTGCGCCGCGCGGCCGTCGCCTCGGGCCTCCCGGCCGAAGTCGTCTCCGTGGTGCACGGGTTCGACGCCGGCCTGGCGCTGATCCGCCACCCCCTGGTGTCCGCCGCCGGATTCACCGGTTCCATCCGGGGCGGGCGCGCCCTCTTCGACGCGGCCGCCGCCCGGCCCGTGCCCATCCCCTTCCACGGCGAGCTGGGTTCCCTCAATCCCGTCGTGGTCACCCCGGCCGCGGCCATCGAGCGCGCCGAGGAGATCGGCAGCGGGCTCGCGGGCTCGGTCACCCTCGGCGTCGGCCAGTTCTGCGTGAAGCCCGGCCTCGTCCTGGTCCCCGAGGGCGCGGCGGGCGACCGCCTCACCGGCGCGCTCACCAAGGCGCTCGGGGAGACCGAGCCGGGGGTGCTGCTCGACCACCGGATGCGGGACAACTTCGTCGCCGGTGTCCGCGAGCGGGCCGCACTGCCGGGCGTCGACGCGCCCGTCACCCCGGGCTCGGGCGGCGACCACACCGTCGGCGCCGGCTACCTGACGGTACGGGCCGCCCGCCTCCTCGACAGCGCCCCGGGCGGGGAGTACGAGGTGCTGCTGGAGGAGTGCTTCGGCCCGGTCACCGTCGTCGTGCGGTACGCCGACCAGCGCGAGGCGGGCGCGGTGCTGGGGCGGCTGGGCGGCAATCTGAGCGCCACCCTCCAGTTGTCGGCCGCCGAGACCGAGGGCGCGCCGGGCCCGGCCTCCGAGCTGATCGGGCAGGTCACGGGGCTGGCGGGCCGGATCGTGGTCAACGGCTGGCCGACCGGGGTGGCGGTGGCCCCGGCCCAGCACCACGGCGGCCCGTACCCGGCGGCGACCTCGCACTCCACCTCGGTCGGCGGGACCGCCATCGAGCGCTGGCTGCGCCCGGTGGCGTACCAGTCCGTCCCGGACGCCCTGCTTCCGCCCGAGCTGCGCGAGGCCAACCCGCTCGGGCTGCCGCGTCGCGTGACGGGCGCCGCCGGAAGCTGACGGGCCCGGCCACGCCCTGCCGGGGGACCTGCCCGGACCTGCCCGGACCTGCCCGGACCTGCCCGGACCTGCCCGGACCTCCCGCGGTACCTGCCTGGACCTGCCGGAACCCCGTAATTCCATTGCCTGCCCCGCCGCCGGCGGGGCAGGCTGCGGCACATGCCGAAACCACACGGATTCTCGTACGAACGCCACCACCGCGACCACTCCGTCGTCATCACCCACCAGGGCCGCACCGCGGCCACCCTGCGCGGGAGCCGGGCGGAGAAGTTCCTGGCCGAGGCGGAGTCCGGCGACGCCCAGCTGGTGATGGCCCGCTGGACCGGCGCGTACAAGTTCGGCAACGAGCGCACGGCGAAGAACCACCCCCGCAACCGGCGCTGAAATCTGCCGAGGGTAAGGGAACGGCAAAGCACCGCCGCTCGTTCTCCGGGCATGACCGCTATGACCCCTGGATCCAACCTGCCGCTCAATGCCGTCCGTGTGACGGTGGACGTGGCTGCGCCGGTACGGCTCGACGTATCGGGCCTGCTCCTGACGGCGGACGGCAAGGTGCGTTCCGACGCCGACTTCATCTTCTACAACCAGCCCTCCGGGCCCGGTGTCAGCTACCGGTCGGGCGGCGGTGCGGCGCCGGACTCCATCACCGTGGACACCTCCGCGCTGCCGCCCGGCATCGAGCGGATCGTGGTCACCGCCAGCCCTGACGCCGCCGGCCAGTCCTTCCAGGGCGTCGAGCCCACCGCCACCGTGCGCAACGCGGACGGCGGAGCGGTGATCGCCAGCTTCACCCCGCCGCAGCTCGGTTCCGAGACGGCGCTCGTCGTCGTCGAGGTGTACCAGCGCGGCGGCGTGTGGAAGGTCCGCGCCGTCGGCCAGGGGTACGCGAACGGCCTCGCCGGCATCGCCACCGATTTCGGCGTCTCCGTGGACGAGGAGCCGGCCGCCGCGCCGACCCCCGTCGCCCCGCCCGCGCCTCCGGCTCCCCCGGCGCCCCCTGCCCCGCCGGCCTCCTACGCGCCCTCCCCCTGGCTCGGCGGTACGACGCCCACGACCCCCAGCGCCCCGGTTCCGCCCGCTCCGCCGGCGGCCCCGGCCCCGCCCGCCGGCGGCAGCGGGAAGGTCAACCTCGACAAGGGCCGGGTCACCCTCCAGAAGAACCAGACCGTCTCCCTGGTCAAGGGCGGCCGCCCGCTGCTCTCCCAGGTCAAGATGGGCCTCGGCTGGGAGCCCGCGTTCCGCGGCCGGGACATCGACCTCGACGCCTCCGTCATCGCGTACGGCCCCCAGCGCAACCACATCGACAGCTGCTACTTCGGCAAGCTGTCGATCCTGGGCGGGTCCGTCAAGCACTCGGGCGACAACCTGACGGGCGAGGGCGCGGGCGACGACGAGGTGATCGTCGTGGACCTCGGCCGGCTCCCCGCCGAAGCCACCGGCCTGGTCTTCACGGTCAATTCCTTCTCCGGCCAGAAGTTCACCGAGGTCGCCAAGGCCTACTGCCGCCTGATCGACGCGGCGAGCGGCGAGGAGCTGGTGCGCTTCGACCTCACCTCCGCCGAACCGCAGACCGGGGTCATGATGGCGAAGCTCATCAAGCAGTTCAGCGGCGAGTGGGAGATGACGGCCATGGGCGACTTTGTGAAGTCCCGCACAGTACGCGGCATGGTCAAGCCGGGCTCGCAGGCCCTCTGAGCAGGTGGGCGGGCACAAGAAGACGCAGGGCGCCACTCGGGCGCCCTGCCGGGTGATGGATGCCACGCGTAATCCGGAGGTGGCTGTCAGTGCCCGCCCGTAGTCTTGAACGCATGTACAAGTCAGTCATCCCCGCGGGGCCCGCCCGCCCGTCCGCCGCAGAGGCGAACGAGGCGATACGGCACCTTGTCGAGACCCGGGTGGACGGCGAGTGGCCCTCGGAGGCGTACGAGTTCCTGCTCACCGAGTGGGCCGCGGCCTCCCACGCGGAGCTGTCCGCGGCCCCGTAGGGCGGGCCGGTCGCGCGGCGGCCGCTCGCGGCCGCCTGCGGCCGTTTGCACCCGCGCTCGCGGCTGCGTCAGTGCGCGGCGGCGCGCCGCCACGGCCCGGTGATGGCCAGCATGACGCCCGGGTCCTGGATGCTGGCGTACAGCGTGCGCCCGTCCGGGGAGAAGCAGACACCGGCGAACTCGGAGTACTCGGGCTCCTCGGCGGTCCCGATGTTCAGCTCGTTGCGCGCCAGCGGATAGGTGCGGCCCGACTCGGTCGCGCCGAACAGGTGCTGGAGGCCCGACCCGTCCTCGGCGAGGACCAGGCCGCCGTACGGCGACACGGTGACGTTGTCCGGGCCGTCGTATCCGCCGCCCGCCGACGGGTCCGCGTTGACCCCGATCAGGACGGTCAGCCGGATCGTGCGCCGCTTGGGGTTGTAGAACCACACCTGGCCGTCGTGCGCCGCACCCGGGCTCTCCGCACGGGCGTAGGAGGACACGAAGTACGCGCCGCCGTCGGCCCACCACATGCCCTCCAGCTTGCGCCCGCGCGTCACGACGCCGTCGGCGAACTGCTTGCGCACCGGCACGGTCCGCGCGTCGCGGTCCGCCACGTCCACCCAGTCGACCCCGTAGACGGTGCCGATCTTCGTGGCGCGCGAGAGGTCGTCGACGAACCGGCCCGAACTGTCGATGCACTTGGCGGCCTGGAGCACGCCCGCGTCGGCGGAGAGGGTACGGAGCATGCCGCGCCCGTGGCGGAACCCGCGGGGCGGGGTCCAGCGGTAGAACAGCCCGTTGGGTCCGGAGGCGTCCTCGGTCAGATAGGCGTGGCCCTGGCGCGGGTCGATGACCACGGCCTCGTGGTCGTACCGTCCGAAGGCCTTGACGGGCTGCGGGTCGCGGTTGGCGCGGCGGTCGTGCGGGTCGACCTCGAAGACGTAGCCGTGGTCCTTGGTCATGCCGTTCTTGCCGGCGAGGTCGGAGTTCTCCTCGCAGGTCAGCCAGGTGTCCCAGGGGGTGGAGCCGCCCGCGCAGTTGGTCGACGTACCGGCGATGCCCACCCATTCGGCGACCTCGCCGCCGCGTCGGACCTCGACGACCGTGCAGCCGCCGGCCGCGGCCGGGTCGTAGACGAGGCCCTCGGCGAGCGGGACGGGGCGGGCCCACTTGTCCCGGGTGCCCTTGAGCTCGTGGTTGTTGACGAGGAGGGTGACCCCGCGGTGACCCTCGAAGGCGGCCGTTCCGTCGTGGTTGGACGGGGTGCTCTCGCCCGACTCCAGGGTGGTGACCCCGCTGTGCGTGAGGACGCGGTACGTGAACCCGGCGGGGAGGGCGAGGATGCCGGCCGGGTCGGCGACGAGCGGGCCGTAGCCGGGCTCGCAGGGCCGTCCGTGCTCGTCGCGGGCGGTGCTGTCGTCGGCCGCCAGGGCGCCCGGGGCGGTGGCGAGGGCGCCGACCGTCCCGGTCAGCGCGACACCCGCGCCGGCGATGACGGTACGTGCGGTGAAGTCTCTGCGGCTGAGCGGCATCGGGTCTCCAGGGGTGGGGAGTGGTGCGCCTGTCGTGCAGTCGTCGGCGCACACGCTCCCGCCCGCACGTGAACGGCGGCTGAACTACCCCGTAAGGGCAACCGACCCCTTGCCCGTGGGCGGAATGGCCAACTCCGGCCGCGAAATTGACGCATTGCCGACGCCCGGCCGCGCCCGGGCACGTCGGCCGCGCCCGGGCACGGCCGTCCCCGCGCCGTCGCCCCGCTCCCCCACCCGCTCCCGGCGGCGCTCAGGACTGCCGCGACCGCGCCTTGAACGCGGCCTTGCGGGCCTCCTTCGCCGCCTTCTTGTCCGGGTGCAGCCGCCCCATCGCCTCCAGGACGAACACGGTCGCCGGGTGCTCCACCCGCCACACCTGCTCGAAGAACCCGGCGTGATGGGCGGTCAGGGTCTCCATCAGCAGCGGCAGCTCCTCGGTCTCCCCGTCGGCGGCGAGCTGCGCCGCGATCGTGTCGACCGTCAGCCAGAACACCATCGTCGCGTCCGGCGCCGGCACGTCGGCCGCGCCGCGCTCGGCCAGCCAGACCCGGGCGAGCCCGCCCAGCTCCCCATCGTCCAGCACCGCGCGCACGGCGGGCTCGGCCTCCGGCCCGGCCGGTGCGAGGGCCTGCTGGCAGCGCAGCCGGCGCAGCGGGGCGCCCTCGTCGTCGCCGCGCGCCGCGGCCAGCAGCTCGGCGACGGCCGTGGGCACGTCGCGGCCGGCCAGCCAGGCCTCGATCTCGGCCTGGGCTGCGCTCTCCGCGTAGTGGGAGACCGCGTCGAGCAGCGCGTCCGCGCCCTTGTCGGCCAGTTCGCCCACGGCGGGGGCCTCGACCCCGGCCTCCAGCATCCGGGCGCGGATGCCGTAGAGGCCGAGCGGGGTCAGGCGGACCATCCCGTAGCGGGAGACGTCCTCGTCGTCGGGGTCGACCCCGCCGGCGGCGGCGATCTGCTCGTCGTCCGCCTCCGCCATCAGCTCCTCGTCGACGGGCCGGAACTCGACCAGTCCGATGGGCTCCAGCTGCCGGAACTGGTCGTCGAGGCGCATCATCGCGTCCGAGACCTGCTCCAGTACGGCGTCGGTCGGCTCGCTCATGTCGTCGGGCACCACCATGGACGCGGCGAGCACCGGCAGCGGAACCGGCCGGTCCGCCGCCCCGCCCTCGGTGACGGTGAGCAGGTAGAGGTTGGCGAGGACCGCGTCGAGGAAGTCCTCCTCGCGCCGCGGGTTCCAGTCCAGCCGCTCGAAGTCGATCTCCCCGCCCGTGTCCATCGCGTCGACGAGGTCGTCCAGGTCGGGCACGGCCGCGTCGGCCAGCACGCTGTCCAGGGCCGCCAGCCACAGGTCGAGTACGTCGCCGGGCGCCCCGCTCGTCACCAGCGCGAGGTCCTCACCGGGTGCCGCGGTGCCGAAGTGCAGCTCCTCCGGGTGTGCTTGCGCCCCGCCGGCTGCGGCTTCCCCGCCCCCCTCCTCCGGCTCGGTCACGTCCACCAGGCCGGTGTCCAGGGCCACCCGCCAGGCCTGGCTCGCGTAGACCGCGCAGTCCGCGTCGGCGGCGTCGAGGCCGAGCGCCGCGGCGGCCTCGGGGAGCTGGTCGGCGACGAGTTCGCCGCCGGCGTCGACGCGGGTGCCGGGTCCGGCCCAGCGCGCCAGCCGTACCGCGCGGGCGAACAGCGGGGCGACGAGGGCGTCGCGGGCCAGCTCCGCATCGGAGTGCAGCCGTACCGGCGGCAGCGTGGGGTGCGGCTCTGCGGACATGGGTCGGTTCTCCTCGCGGATCGCGCAGTGGTGGGGCGGAGTAGGGCGGGCCCGGGCGGGTCGGGGTCGTACCTGCCGTGCGGTAACGGTCGGTTCGTCGGCCGGCCGGCCCGTCCGGCGACCCAGCGTAGACGCATTTCGGGCGGGTCCGGCGGGCCATCGCCTTTGGTTCATCCCACAGTCAGCTGCCGTATTCCCTGGAGCCCTTGACAACGTTGCTGGCCACACAGGAAATTGACGCGCGTAGATGTTTCGGGAGCCGCAAGCCTCCCGCAGAACTCCTGCCGCAATCCCGTCCATCCCTGCCGTCCCCTCATCCCACACCGGAGTTCCCGCTTATGCGCTCCTCGCATCCCCGTTCCGCCGCCGTCGCGGCCCTCGTCGCCACCGCACTGGCCACCGGCCTGCTGGCGGGCTCCGCCGGCGCGGCCGAAGGCTCTGCGACCGACGGTCCGGTACGCATTCACGACATCCAGGGCAGCACCCGGATATCCCCCTTCGCCGGCAAGCAGGTCGCCGACGTCGAGGGCATCGTGACGGGCGTGCGGACGTACGGTTCGCGCGGCTTCTGGATCCAGGACCCGGACGCCGACGACAACGAGGCCACCAGCGAAGGCGTGTTCGTCTTCACCAGCTCGGTGCCGACCGTCGCCGTGGGCGACGCGGTCAAGGTCTCCGGCCTGGTCGGCGAGTACGTCCCCGGCGGCCTCAACTCCGGCAACCAGTCGGTGACCCAGATATCGAAGCCGGTCGTGACGGTCGTCTCCTCCGGCAACGCGCTGCCCGAGGCCGCCGCGATCAACGAGTACACGGTGCCCGCCGCGTACGCCCCGGCCGGCGACCCGGCCGCCGCCGGCAGCATCAACGGCCTGGCCCTGGAGCCCTCGCGCTACGCCCTGGACTTCTACGAGTCCCTCGAGGGCATGAACGTCAAGATCGGCACCTCGCGCGTGGTCGGCGCCACCGACCCGTACGCGGAGCTGTGGGTCACCGTGAAGGGCTGGGAGAACCCCACCAAGCGCGGCGGCACGCTCTACGGCTCCTACGAGTCCCAGAACACCGGCCGCCTCCAGATCCAGCAGCTCGCGCCCTTCGCGCAGCAGCCCTTCCCGGTGGCCAACGTCGGCGACAAGCTGACGGGCACCACCGAGGGCCCGCTGGACTTCAACCAGTTCGGCGGCTACACCCTGGTGGCGCGCACCCTCGGCACCGTCAAGGCGGGCACCCTCGCCCCCGAGAAGACCAAGCCGCAGGCCGAGCACGAGCTCGCGGTGGCCACGTACAACGTCGAGAACCTCGACCCGACGGACCCGCAGGAGAAGTTCGACGCGCTCGCCAAGGCGGTCGTCGAGAACCTGGCCTCCCCCGACATCCTCGCCCTGGAGGAGATCCAGGACGACAACGGCGCCAAGAACGACGGCACCGTGTCCGCCGAGCAGACGCTGACGAAGTTCACCACCGCGATCGCGGCGGCGGGCGGCCCGGCCTACCAGTGGCGGACCGTCAACCCGGAGGACAAGAAGGACGGCGGCGAGCCCGGCGGCAACATCCGCCAGGTGTTCCTCTTCAACCCGGCGCGGGTCTCCTTCACCGAGCGCGCCCCGGGTGACGCGGTGACGGCGACCGGCGTGGTCGAGGAGAACGGCAAGGCCGCCCTGACCCACTCCCCCGGCCGCATCGACCCGGCGAACCCGGCGTGGGCCGACAGCCGCAAGCCCCTCGCGGCCGAGTTCACCTTCCGCGGCAAGACGGTCTTCGTGATCGCCAACCACTTCGGCTCCAAGGGCGGCGACGAGGGCCTGACCTCGCACCACCAGCCGCCGGTGCGCAAGTCGGAGGAGAAGCGACTGCTCCAGGCGCAGGCCGTGAACGGCTTCGTCAAGGAGATCCTGGCGGCCGAGAAGAACGCGAACGTCCTGGTCCTCGGCGACATCAACGACTTCGAGTTCTCGGCGACGACGGACGCGCTGGCCGACGGCGGGGCGCTGTACCCGGCGATCAAGTCGCTGCCGAAGTCCGAGCGGTACTCGTACGTCTTCCAGGGCAACGCCCAGGTGCTGGACCAGATCCTGACCAGCCCGGCGATCAAGAAGTTCACGTACGACAGCGTCCACATCAACGCGGAGTTCGCGGACCAGAACAGCGACCACGACCCGCAGGTGCTGCGCTTCAAGCCGTAGCCCCATGACCGCAGAGGGCCCGCAGGCCGTCCCCTCCGGGCCCTCTGCCACACTCCGGGCATGATCTTCCGTACCGCCACGCGCGCCGATCTGCCCGCCGTACTCGCCCTGCTGGCCGACGAGGACCGGGTCGTGGAGCCGGACGCGGTCGTCGTCGACGAGGCGCGGGAGCGCGCCTTCGCCGCCATCGAAGCGGACGCCCGCAACGAGATGCTCGTCCTCGCGGATGACACGGACGGGGTCGTCCTGGGCTGCCTGCAGTTGACGTACGTACCGGGCCTCGGCCAGGGCGGGCAGGAGCGGGCGCTGGTCGAGGCGGTACGGGTCCGCGCGGACCTGCGGGGCGGCGGGCTGGGCGCGGAGCTGATGAAGCGGGCCGTGGAGCGTGCCCGCGAGCGGGGCTGCGGCCTGGTGCAGCTGACCAGCAACAAGCGGCGGGGCGCCGCCCACCGCTTCTACGAGCGCCTGGGCTTCGCGCGCAGCCACGAGGGCTTCAAGCTGCGCCTCGAGCCGTAAGGGCCCCCGAACAGGCAAGATCATTACGGAGAGGGCGGGGGCGTTGTCGGACAAGTCGGGGACTTTCGACCCTGGCGTGACGCTCGACACATCTCTACCGAATCGAGCGCCCGTGGTGTTGAGTGTCCACACGCCCGATCTTGTACCGCCTTGTACCCCGCACTCCCCGGAGGACCGCGTGTTCCCCTCCATCACCCTCGCCCAGGAAATCGGCCTCGCCGTCCTGTTCGTGGCCGCCCTCGTCTGGGTGGCCGGGCTCGGCCACATGCTGTGGGACAGCCGCTTCCACCACCCGGAGCCAGTCGCCGTCGAGGGCCTCCCGGTGATCCCGGCCCAGCGCAGCCCGGCCTCGCACCCGATGGAGTCGGTGGAGCTGACCGAGGCGGAGCGGCAGGCCTTCGCGGGCCTGATCCGCACGATCCCGCCGCGCTGACCCCGACCACGTGAAAGCGCCCTCCCACCCCGGCCGGGGTGGGAGGGCGCTTTCGGGTACCGGCCCCGCGCGGGTCAGTTGTGGCTGTGCAGGATCTCGTTCAGGCCGCCCCAGGCCGCCTTGTACGGGCGGGCCTCGACGGTGCCGGTGACCGAGTTGCGGCGGAAGAGGATGTTGCTGGCGCCGGAGAGCTCCAGGGCCTTGACGATCTGGCCGTCCGGGAGGGTGACGCGGGTGCCCGCGGTCACGTAGAGGCCGGCCTCTACGACGCACTCGTCGCCGAGCGCGATGCCGACGCCCGCCTCGGCGCCGACCAGGGTGCGCTCGCCGATCGAGATGATCTGCTTGCCGCCGCCCGAGAGGGTGCCCATCGTGGAGGCGCCGCCGCCGATGTCGGAGCCGTCGCCGACCACGACGCCCGCCGAGATGCGGCCCTCGACCATGGAGGTGCCCAGGGTGCCGGCGTTGAAGTTGACGAAGCCCTCGTGCATGACGGTGGTGCCCTCGGCGAGGTGCGCGCCGAGGCGGACGCGGTCCGCGTCGGCGATGCGCACGCCCTTGGGGGCGACGTAGTCCGTCATGCGGGGGAACTTGTCGATCGAGGTGACCTGGAGGTGCAGGCCCTCGGCGCGCGCGTTGAGGCGGACGGTCTCGACCTGGTCGACGGCGACCGGGCCCAGCGAGGTCCAGGCCACGTTGGCGAGCAGGCCGAAGATCCCGTCGAGGCTCTGGCCGTGCGGCTTGACCAGGCGGTGGCTGAGCAGGTGCAGGCGCAGGTACGTGTCGTGCGCGTCCAGCGGCTTGTCCTCCAGGGAGGAGATCACCGTACGGACGGCCACGACCTCGACGCCGCGGATCGCGTCCTGGCGGATCGCCTTCGCCGCGCCGGCGCCCAGCAGTTCCACGGCCTGGTCGGCGGTGAGGCGCTCGGTGCCGGCCGGGCCGGGCTCGGCGACCAGCTCGGGGGCGGGGAACCAGGTGTCGAGGACGGTGCCGTCGGCGGTGAGGGTGGCAAGTCCGGCGGCGACGGCGCCGGTGGTACGCGTAGCAGTCATGCCAGAAACCTAACCGGCGGGCGCCCGAGGTCGCGAACCGGTCTCAAGTGCCGGTCGCAACGTGTCGGCCGGCCCGCCGGTCCGCCCGCAGGTCCGCCCGCGTGTCCTCCCCCAGGTCCGCCCGCAGGCCCGCCCGCCGGCCCGTCCACAGCACCGCCCCGCCCGCCGCCGCCGCGAGCACCGCGCACAGCGGCCACAGCAGGCCCGGCGCGGCCGCGTACAGGGCTCCGCCGAGCGGCGCGGCGAGCACCACCCCGCTGACGGAGACTCCGGCGTACAGGCTCTGGAAGCGGCCGACGGCGTGCTCGGGCGACTGGTCCGCCACGTACGCGGTGGCCGTGGTCTTGTAGAGGATCTCCCCGAGCGTGAGGAGCACCATCATCGCGACGGCGGCGGCGACGCCCGCGCCGAGCACCAGCATCGCGTAGCCGCCGCCCACCAGTACCAGGCCGGTGCCGATGATGTGCAGCGGGGAGCGCCGGCGCAGGGCGAGGGCGGCGGGGATCTCCAGGAGCAGGATGACGCCGCCGTTGATCGCGATGAGGAGTCCGTAGGCGCGGGTGTCCAGGCCGTGCTCGGCGAGGAAGACGGGGAAGGTCGTGTAGTGCTGCCGGTAGACGACGTCGGCGACGACGATCGCGCCGAGCAGGACGAGTACGGCGGGCCGTGCGCGCAGCTCCCGCCACAGCCCTCCGCGGCCCAGACCCCCGTCCGGGGCCGCGGAGGGGACTGCGGCTGCCCCGGCCGGGAGGACCCGGGCGGTCCAGAGGGCGAAGAAGAGCGTGCCGAGGCCTTCCGCGACGAAGAGCCAGTCGTACGAGAGCCCGGTGGCGACCAGGGCGCCGAGCGGAGTGCCCAGCGTGAATCCGCCGTTGGACAGGCAGCGGGTGACGGCGAAGGCCTGGCGCCGGGAGCCCTCGGGCACGGTGACGGCGACCAGCGCGGAGTTGGCGGCCCGGATCACCCCCGACGCGTACTGGGCGAGCGGCAGGGCCGCGTACAGCAGCGCGGTGGACAGGGACGGGAGCGTCATGAGGACGAGACCGCCCAGGGTGGAGGCGGCGAGCAGCACCCGGCGGTGGCCGAAGCGGTCCCCGTACCAGCCTCCGGTGAAGTTCCCGGCGACCAGTCCGACTCCGCCGATGCCGACGATCAGGCCCGCCTGGGCGGCCCCGAGTCCGCGCGGGCCGGTCAGCCAGACGAAGACGAAGACGAACGTGCAGCTGACGACGGCGTTGACGAAGACTCCCGCGGCCAGCAGCCACACCGTCCTCGGTACGTCTCTGAACCCCTGCAGCACACCCGTGTCCCCCGCATCCCTCAACGCCTAAGTTCCTTTTGGGAACGGACTATGTCAGCATGACAGCCTTGGGTCAACGGACAAAGGAGTGCCCATGGCCCAGCGCACACACCTCGGCGACGCGGACTGCTCCATCGCCCAGGCCCTCGACGTGGTGGGCGACTGGTGGACGCTGCTGATCGTCCGCGACACCGCGCGCGGCCTGCACCGCTTCGACGAGCTCCAGCGCGAGCTGGGGATGTCCCGCAAGGTGCTGGCCGAGCGGCTGAAGCTGCTGGTCGAGGCCGGGGTGCTGACGCGCGAGCCGTACCGGGAGCGCCCGGTGCGGCACGAGTACCGGCTGACCCCGCGCGGGCGGGGGCTGCTGCCGGTGCTGGTGGCCCTCCAGGACTGGGGGGACAGCTGGATCCTGGGAGAGGGAGAGATGACGGCGACGACCGCGGAGGCCTCGCGGGAGGCGGAGCGGGTCCACGGGCTGCGCGGCACCCGGCTGCCCGAGCTGCTGCTGCCGGACCGTTTCGGCGAGCTCAGCGACCCGGTGGCGGACACCGCGTTCACGGTCCTGTACTGCTTCCCGGGCGCCTACGCGCGCGCCGAGTCCTACCCGCCCGGCTGGGCCGGGATCCCGGGCGCCAAGGGCTGCACGTTCGAGTCGTGCACCTACCGCGACCAGCTCGCGGAGTTCACCGCGGCGGGTGCCACCGTGCACGGGGTGTCGACGCAGCGCCCGGACGAGCAGCGGGAGTTCGCGGAGCGGGAGCGGCTGCGCTTCCCGCTCCTGTCGGACGCGGAGCTGGCCCTGACGGCGGCGCTGCGGCTGCCGACGTTCCGCGCGGCGGGCGTGACCCGGATCAAGCGGCTGACCCTGGTCCTCGACCGGGACCGCACGGTGCGCGAGGTCTTCTACCCGATCCAGGACATCGAGGCGAGCGTCCAGGCCGCCCTGACCGCCGTCCGCTCCGCCGGCTAGCGCTGTGGCCGCAGGACCCGGCCCAGGATCTCGCGCGCGTACGGTTCGTCGTACTCCGCGTCCGTCAGCAGGACCTGGAGGCTCATGCCGTCCATGACGGCGACCAGCGCCCGGGCCGTCGCCGGATCCGTGCGCGGGGTCAGCGCCGCGGCCACGGACTCGCACCACTCCGCCGCCACCGGCCGCAGCGCCGGGCGCCGCAGGGCCGCGAGGTAGAGCTCGTACTCCAGCTCCACCCGCCCGCGGTCCGCCGCCAGGAATTCGCCGAGCAGACGGGCGAGCGCCTGGGCGAGGTCCGCCCCCGGATCGGCCAGCGCCGGCGCGTCCGCCACCGCCTGCGAGAAGCCCTCGTTGGCCTGGCGCAAAGCCGCGACCAGCAGGTCGTCCAGGGTCTTGAAGTGGTACGTGGTCGACCCGAGCGGTACGTCGGCCTCCGCGGCGGCGCTGCGGTGGCTCAGGCCGGCGATGCCCTTGGCGCCGACCACCCGGATCGCCGCGTCGATGATCCGCTGGCGCCGCTCGGGGTCGTACCTGCGCACGCCGGGGGCCATCAGTGCGCCCCTCCGAGGTTCAGCAGCACCACGCCCCCGATCACCAGCGCGATCCCGGCGATCTTCGCGGCGGTGGCCGCCTCCCCCAGGAACACCATGCCTATGGCCGCGATCGCGGCGGTCCCCACCCCGGCCCATATCGCGTACGCCGTGCCCACCGACATCGTCTTCAGCGTCTGCGCGAGCAGGGTGAAGGCGATGGCGTAGCCGAGCAGCGTGCCCAGCGAGGGCCACAGCTTGGTGAAGCCGTCGCTGTACTTCATGGCGGTGGTCCCGGCGACCTCGGCGGCGATGGCCGCGGCAAGCAGTACGTAGGGCATGTGTACAAGGGTACACAACGTTGTGTACGCCCGTACGCATGCGGTACTCGGGACTCCTGCGGCCCACGGCGCTACCCTGTCCGCCTCCGGCGACAAGGGGGGCCGCGGATGACGCAGCACTGGACCCACCGGGGCGGCGGCTGGCTCCCGCCCCGCTCACCGCGGCCGGGGGTGAGCCGGACAGCCGACAACGGGAAGGGCCCCCGGCACGACAGTGCCGGGGGCCCTCACACGCAGGCGGTCAGACGTTGAAGCCGAGCGCGCGCAGCTGCTCACGGCCGTCGTCCGTGATCTTGTCCGGGCCCCACGGCGGCATCCAGACCCAGTTGATGCGCAGTTCGTTGACGATGCCGTCCGTAGCCGACTTCGCCTGGTCCTCGATGACGTCCGTCAGCGGGCAGGCCGCCGAGGTCAGCGTCATGTCGAGGGTGGCGATGTTCGCGTCGTCGATGTGGATGCCGTAGATCAGGCCCAGGTTGACGACATCGATGCCCAGCTCGGGGTCGACCACGTCGTAGAGGGCCTCGCGGACCTCTTCCTCGGTGGCCGGCTTGGTCGACGCCTCGGGCGTCGCGTTCTCGGTCATGCCGTCTTCCTCTCCGCGTCGCCCAGTGCCTGGGCCGTCGCGTCCTTCCACGCCATCCAGCTCAGCAGAGCACATTTCACACGCGCCGGGTACTTGGAGACGCCGACGAACGCGACCGCGTCCTCCAGCACCTCCTCCATCTCCTCGGTCGGCTCCAGCTTGCCCTTGGACTGCATCAGCTCCAGGAACACGCCCTGGATCTTCTGCGCCTCGGCCAGCTGCTTGCCGACGAGCAGCTCGTTCAGTACGGACGCGCTCGCCTGGCTGATGGAGCAGCCCTGGCCCTCGTACGAGACGTCGGTCAGCGTCTCGCCGTCGTACTTCACGCGCAGCGTGATCTCGTCACCGCACGTCGGGTTGACGTGGTGCACCTCGGCGTCGCCGTCGCGCAGGCCACGCCCGTGCGGGTGCTTGTAGTGGTCCAGGATCAGTTCCTGGTACATCGAATCCAGCTTCACAGCGACTCCGCCATCTTCATCACCCTCGTCTTCCCTGCCTCAGCCGAAGAAGTTCCGTACGTGCTCCAGCCCGTCGATCAGCGCGTCGACGTCCGCCGGAGAGGAGTACAGGTAGAAAGACGCTCGGGTCGTCGCCGGAATTCCGTACCGCAGGCAGACCGGGCGCGCGCAGTGGTGTCCCACGCGGACCGCGATGCCCTGCTCGTCCAGCACCTGGCCGACGTCGTGCGGGTGGATGTCGCCGAGCACGAAGGAGATCGCCGCGCCGCGGTCCTCGGCCGTGGTGGGGCCGATGATCCGCAGGTCGGGCACTTCGGCGAGGCGCTTGATCGCGTACTCGGTGAGCGCGTGCTCGTGCGCGGCGATCTTGTCCATGCCGATCGCGGTCAGGTAGTCCACGGCCGCGCCGAGGCCGACGGCCTGGGCGATCGGGGGCGTACCGGCCTCGAACTTGTGCGGCGCCGGGGCGTACGTCGAGGCGTGCATCGACACGGTCTCGATCATCTCGCCGCCGCCGAGGAACGGGGGCAGGTCCTCCAGGAGCTCCTGGCGGCCCCAGAGCACGCCGATGCCGGTCGGGCCGCACATCTTGTGGCCGGTGAAGGCCACGAAGTCGGCGCCGAGCTCCTGCACGTCCAGCGGCATGTGCGGAGCGGCCTGGGAGGCGTCGATCAGCACGAGCGCGCCGACGTCCTGGGCGCGGCGGACGATCGCCTCGACCGGGTTGACCGTGCCCATGATGTTGGAGACCAGTGTGAAGGAGACGATCTTCGTCTTCTCCGTGATGACCTCTTCGATGGTGGACAGGTCGAGCCGGCCGTCGTCGGTGAGGCCGAACCACTTCAGCTTCGCACCGGTGCGCTGCGAGAGCAGCTGCCACGGCACGATGTTGGAGTGGTGCTCCATCTCCGTGATGACGATCTCGGTTTCGCGGTCGACCCGGTAGGGCTCGTCCGCCCAGCCGAGCATGTTCGCGACCAGGTTGAGCGACTCCGAGGCGTTCTTGGTGAAGATCACCTCGTCGCGGCTCGGTGCGTTGATGAAGGTGGCGACCTTGTCGCGGGCACCCTCGTACAGCGCCGTGGCCTCCTCGGCGAGCACGTGCACGCCACGGTGGACGTTGGCGTTGTGCTGCTCGTAGTACTCGTTCAGCGCGTCGAGCACCTGGCGCGGCTTCTGCGAAGTCGCCGCGTTGTCCAGGTAAACGATCTTCTTCCCGTCGTGGACCACACGATCCAGCAGGGGGAAGTCCTTGCGGATCGCCTCGGTGTCGAGGAGGCCAGGCAGCTGTGTCACGCGGTCGCGCCACCCTTCACGTACTTGTCGTAACCCTCGGCCTCCAGCTGGTCGGCGAGCTCGGCGCCGCCGGACTCGGCGATACGGCCGTTCGCGAACACGTGCACGAAGTCGGGCTTGATGTAGCGCAGGATGCGCGTGTAGTGGGTGATCAGCAGGGTGCCGACCTCACCGGTCTCGCGGACCCGGTTGACGCCCTCCGAGACGATGCGCAGCGCGTCGACGTCCAGGCCGGAGTCGGTCTCGTCGAGGATCGCGATCTTCGGCTTGAGGAGCTCGAGCTGGAGGATCTCGTGGCGCTTCTTCTCGCCGCCGGAGAAGCCCTCGTTGACGTTGCGCTCGGCGAAGGCCGGGTCCATGTGGAGCTGCTCCATCGCGGACTTGACCTCCTTCACCCAGGTACGCAGCTTCGGGGCCTCGCCGCGGATGGCGGTGGCGGAGGTGCGCAGGAAGTTGGAGACCGAGACTCCGGGGACCTCGACCGGGTACTGCATGGCGAGGAAGACGCCGGCGCGGGCGCGCTCGTCGACGGACATCTCCAGGACGTCTTCGCCGTCGAGGGTCACGGTGCCACCGGTGATGGTGTACTTCGGGTGACCGGCCAGCGAGTACGCCAGGGTGGACTTGCCGGAGCCGTTCGGACCCATGATGGCGTGCGTCTCACCCTGCTTGACGGTGAGGTCGACGCCCTTGAGGATCTCGCGGGCGCCGTTCTCGGCCTCGACGGAGACGTGCAGGTCGTGGATTTCAAGCGTTGCCATGGATACCTCAGGACTCCTGGGTGAGGGAGACGAGCACGTCGTCCCCTTCGATCTTTACGGGGTATACGGGTACGGGGCGGGTCGCGGGCAGACCGGAGGGCTTGCCGGTGCGCAGGTCGAAGGCCGACCCGTGCAGCCAGCACTCGATCATGCAGTCCTCGACCTCGCCCTCCGAGAGCGAGACGTTCGCGTGCGAGCAGATGTCGTTGATCGCGAACACCTCGCCCTCGGTGGAGACGATGGACACCGGCGTGCCGTCGAGTTCCACCCTCTTGGGGGTGTTCTCCTCCAGCTCGCTCAGCGTGCAGGCCTTGACGTAATTCATCAGACGGAACCCTGGAGCTCGGTCTCGATCTTGCCGAGCAGGCGCTCCTCGATGTCCGGGACACCGATCTGCTGGACGAGCTCGGCGAAGAAGCCGCGCACGACCAGGCGGCGGGCCTCGTCGGCCGGAATGCCGCGGGCCTGCAGGTAGAACAGCTGCTCGTCGTCGAAGCGGCCGGTCGCCGAGGCGTGGCCGGCGCCGACGATCTCGCCGGTCTCGATCTCCAGGTTCGGCACCGAGTCGACCCGCGCGCCGTCCGTCAGGACGAGGTTGCGGTTCATCTCGTAGGTGTCGGTGCCCTCGGCGGTCTTCTCGATGAGCACGTCACCGATCCAGACCGCGTGGGCGTCCTGGCCCTGGAGCGCACCCTTGTAGACCACGTTCGACTTGCAGTGCGGGGCGTCGTGCGTGACCAGGAGGCGGTGCTCCTGGTGCTGGCCCGCGTCGGTGAAGTACAGGCCGAAGAGCTCGGCCTCGCCGCCGGGGCCGGCGTAGCTCACGCGCGGGTGGAGGCGTACGACGTCGCCGCCGAAGGTGACCACGATCGACTTGAAGGTCGCGTCACGGCCGACCAGCGTGTTGTGCTGGGAGACGTGGACGGCGGTGTCGTCCCAGTCCTGAACCGACACGACGGTGAGCTTGGCGCCGTCGCCGACGAGGAAGTCGACGTTGGCGGCGCGCACGCCGTCACCGGTGTGGTCGATGACGATGACGGCCTCGGCGAAGGCCTGCACGTCGAAGACGGTGTGGCCGAAGGTGGTGCCGCCCTCGCCGTGCAGCGAGACGCGCACGGGCTCGGTCAGGACGGCCTCCTTGGGCACGGTCACGACCGTGGCCTTGGCGAAGGACGTGAACGCCTGCGCGGCGATCCGGTCCACCGGGGTGCCGGCCTTGCCGATGCGCGCGTCGCCGCGCTCCACCGACTCGACGGTGACGCCCTCGGGCGCGTCGATCTGGGCCTTCATGCTGCCGCTGGCGACCGCGGTGCCGTCGTGCAGGCCCTTGAGGCGGGCGAGCGGCGTGAAGCGCCACTCCTCCTCGCGGCCGTGGGGCACGGGGAAGTCCGCCACGTCGAAGGACGGGGGGGCACTCATCCGGGTGGCGACGGTGGACTCGGCGGCCACCGCGATCGCGCCGGCGGTGGTCGAACCCGCCGGAATGTTCTGAGCCTCAGCCATGGCTGTCTTCGTGCTCTCTTCCTACGTCAAAGAATGTCTGCGGGACTCGGGCGGTCGGGACTAGCCGACCGAGCCCTCCATCTGCAGCTCGATCAGCCGGTTCAGCTCCAGCGCGTACTCCATCGGCAGCTCCCGCGCGATCGGCTCGACGAAGCCGCGCACGATCATGGCCATGGCCTCGAACTCCGTCATACCGCGGCTCATCAGGTAGAAGAGCTGGTCGTCGGAGACCTTGGAGACGGTCGCCTCGTGGCCCATGGACACGTCGTCCTCGCGGACGTCCACGTAGGGGTACGTGTCCGAGCGGGAGATCGTGTCGACCAGGAGCGCGTCACACAGCACGTTGGACTTCGAGCCGTGGGCGCCCTCGCCGATCTCGACCAGGCCTCGGTACGAGGTGCGGCCGCCGCCTCGGGCCACCGACTTCGAGACGATGTTCGAGGAGGTGTTCGGCGCCATGTGGACCATCTTGGAGCCGGCGTCCTGGTGCTGGCCCTCGCCCGCGAAGGCGATGGACAGGGTCTCGCCCTTGGCGTGCTCGCCCATCAGGTAGACGGCCGGGTACTTCATGGTGACCTTGGAACCGATGTTGCCGTCGATCCACTCCATGGTCGCGCCCTCGTACGCCACGGCGCGCTTGGTGACCAGGTTGTAGACGTTGTTCGACCAGTTCTGGATCGTCGTGTAGCGGCAGCGGCCGCCCTTCTTCACGATGATCTCGACCACGGCGCTGTGCAGCGAGTCCGAGGAGTAGATCGGGGCGGTGCAGCCCTCGACGTAGTGGACGTAGGCGTCCTCGTCGACGATGATCAGCGTCCGCTCGAACTGGCCCATGTTCTCCGTGTTGATGCGGAAGTAGGCCTGGAGCGGGATGTCGACCTTGACGCCCTTGGGCACGTAGATGAACGAGCCGCCCGACCACACGGCGGTGTTCAGCGACGCGAACTTGTTGTCGCCGACCGGGATGACCGTGCCGAAGTACTCCTGGAAGAGCTCCGGGTGCTCCTTGAGCGCGGTGTCCGTGTCGAGGAAGATGACGCCCTGCTCCTCCAGGTCCTCGCGGATCTGGTGGTAGACGACCTCGGACTCGTACTGTGCCGCGACACCGGCGACGAGGCGCTGCTTCTCCGCCTCCGGGATGCCGAGCTTGTCGTACGTGTTCTTGATGTCCTCGGGCAGGTCCTCCCAGGAAGCGGCCTGCTTCTCGGTGGAGCGCACGAAGTACTTGATGTTGTCGAAGTCGATGCCCGAGAGGTCGGAGCCCCAGTTCGGCATGGGCTTCTTGTCGAACAGCTTGAGGCCCTTGAGGCGGAGCTTCAGCATCCACTCCGGCTCGGACTTCTTCGCCGAGATGTCGCGCACGACATCCTCGGACAGACCCCGCTTGGCAGCGGCGCCGGCCGCGTCGGAGTCGGCCCAGCCGTATTCGTAGGTGCCCAGGCCATCGAGCTCAGGGTGAGCAGTCTCCGTGGTCATGCGGGGTTCCTCCCGGCCGTACTTGCAGATACTGATGTGTCGGTCTGTGTGGCGCTCGCGCTACGCGGAATGAACGTCGTGCACACCCCGTCGCCGTGGGCGATCGTGGCGAGGCGCTGAACGTGCGTCCCGAGCAGGCGGGAGAAGACCTCGGTCTCCGCCTCGCAGAGCTGCGGGAACTGCTCGGCGACGTGTGCGACCGGGCAGTGGTGCTGGCAGAGCTGTTCACCGCTGTGCGGACCGGGAGCGCTCTTCGCCGTAGCAGCGTACCCGTCCGCGGTCAACGCCCTGGCAAGGGCCTCCGCGCGCTCCGCCGGGGCGGCGGCCTCGACGGCCTCCCGGTAGGGCTGCGCCTGCGCTTCCATCCGCGCCCTGGCGAAGGCGGCGACGGCCGCCTCCCCGCGCTCCCCGCCGCCGACGGACTGCGCGATCCAGCGCAGGGCGTCCGCGGCGAGCGTGTCGTAGGACTGGTCGAAGGCATCCCGGCCGCAGTCGGTGAGCGCGAAGACCTTGGCGGGCCGGCCCCGGGTGCGTGCGCCGTACACACGCTGCTCACGGGGTGCGACCACGTCGTCGGCGACGAGCGTGTCGAGGTGGCGGCGGACGGCGGCCTGGGTGAGGCCGAGACGCTGGGCGAGGTCGGCGACGGTGGACGGACCGTGGTCCAGGATGGACCGCGCGACCCGGTTGCGGGTTGACCGCTCCCCGGTCGCGAGCTCCCCCTGGGGGGTCTCGATCTGCCGTTCGCCGTTTTTCACAACGCCATTGTTGCGTAATTAGTCGAGCGCCGACAAGCCGTGACCGAGGCCACTCCTGGTGGCCTCCATCACTAAGGGTTACCTTATTTATCGACGCAGAGTTATGCGGAGGGAAACGCTCCGCACTCTTTCCGGGCGCCCCCGGTACATCGGTACACGGCTCCCACCAGCAATCCCCCGCCGGCGATCGCGTCGGAGACGGTGAACATCGAATTCCGAAAAAGATCACCGAACGACGCTGGGCCATCCAGGATCGCCAAGCCGAAAACAGCCGTGTTTGCGACACAGTGTTCGAATCCGACGGCCGCAAATACCGCCGCCGGCAGCCGCAGGACCGGCCCCGGCGGGCACGAGGCGGGCACGAAAACGTCATCCCCGAGCCGGCCCGTCACCCCGACCCCGGGACCTGGGACCCCTCCCCCCGCTCCGTAGACTCACCCCCCATGAGCAACGACCCCGCCGTGGAGATCCGCGGACTGGTGAAGAGGTACGGCCCCAAAACGGCGGTGGACGGCCTGGACCTCACCGTCCCGAAGGCCTCCGTCACCGCGGTCCTCGGTCCCAACGGCGCGGGCAAGACGACCACGGTGGAAAGCTGCGAGGGCTACCGCCGCCCCGACGCCGGCACCGTCCGCGTCCTCGGCCTCGACCCCGTCGCCCAGGCCGGGGCGCTGCGCCCGCGGATCGGCGTGATGCTCCAGTCCGGAGGCGTCTACTCCGGAGCCCGCGCCGTCGAGATGCTCCGCCACATGGCCGCGCTGTACGCCGACCCGCTCCCGGTGGACACCCTGGTGGAACGCCTCGGCCTCGGCGGCTGCGGCCGCACCGCCTACCGCAGGCTCTCCGGCGGCCAGCAGCAGCGCCTGGCCCTGGCCATGGCCGTGGTGGGCCGCCCCGAGCTGGTCTTCCTCGACGAACCCACCGCCGGCCTGGACCCGCAGGCCCGCCGCGCGACCTGGGACCTCGTGCGGGAGCTGCGCGCCGACGGGGTCACCGTCGTCCTCACCACCCACCACATGGACGAGGCCGAACAGCTCGCCGACGAGGTCGCCATCGTGGACGCGGGCCGGGTCATCGCCCACGGCAGCCCCGAGCGGCTGTGCCGGGGCGGCGCCGAGAACACCCTGCGCTTCACCGGCCGCCCCTCCCTCGACCTCGCCTCCCTGCTGAAGGCGCTGCCCGACGGCACCCAGGCCGCCGAGCTCACCCCCGGCGTCTACCGGGTCACCGGCGACGTCCACCCCCAGCTGCTCGCCACCGTCGCCTCCTGGTGCGCACAGCACGGCGTCATGCCGGACAGCCTCTCGGTGGAGCGGCACACCCTGGAGGACGTTTTTCTGGAGCTCACGGGCAAGGAGCTGCGTTCATGACGCCGATCACCGGCAAGGAGCTGCGCGGATGAGCGCCGGCACGTTCACCCCCAACCCGGGGGCGGCTCCCGTCTCCCGCATGATCCTCGCGCAGACGGCCCTGGAGACCCGGATGCTGCTGCGCAACGGGGAGCAGCTGCTGCTGACCGTGATCATCCCGGCGCTGCTGCTGACCCTCTTCGCGGCCGTGGACATCGTCGATACAGGTGCGCAGAAGTCCGTGGACTTCCTCGCGCCCGGCATCCTGGCGCTCGCCGTGATGTCCACCGCCTTCACCGGCCAGGCCATCGCCACCGGCTTCGACCGGCGCTACGGGGTCCTCAAGCGGCTCGGGGCCTCCCCGCTGCCGCGCTGGGCCCTGATGGCCGCCAAGACCCTGTCCGTGCTGGTCACCGAGGTGCTCCAGATCGCCCTGCTGACGGCGATCGCCTTCGCGCTGGGCTGGTCCCCGCACGGGAACCCGCTGTCGGCGGCCGCGCTGGTCCTGCTCGGCACCGCCGCCTTCTCCGGGCTGGGCCTGCTGATGGCGGGCACCCTCAAGGCCGAGATGACGCTGGCCGCCGCCAACCTGGTGTTCCTGCTGCTGCTGGTCGGCGGCGGGGTGGTCGTGCCGCTGGACAAGTTCCCGGACGCCGTCCAGGCCGTCCTGGGCCTGCTGCCCATCTCGGCCCTGTCCGACGGCCTGCGCGAGGTGCTCCAGCACGGCGGCGCCCTGCCGTGGGGCGACGCGGCCGTGCTGACCGGCTGGGCCGTCCTCGGACTGGGCGGCGCGGCGCGCTGGTTCCGCTGGGAATGACGCCTCACCCTGGCCGGCGGAACCCTTCCACCGGGCCGGTCGTTCCCGTGAAGATGTAGACCTTCACGCATGAAGCCGGGGGGCGGACATGGTGCAGCGGGAGGCCGTTCTACGGCTGGACGAGCAGTGGGCGCGGGTGCGGTCGGGGGCGGCGCACGCGGAACCGCAGGAGCGCGAGCGGCTGCTCGACGAGCTGATCGGGGCCCTGCGCACCCACCCGGACGACCCCGAGTGCGCCGCGCTGCTGGGGCTGCGCCTCGCCGACCGGGCCGCGCTGCGCTTCGCCGACGGGGACCGGGCCTCCGCCCTCGCCCTCATCGAGGAGGGGTTGCGCAGCTCCGAGCGCGCGGCCCCGTACGCCCCCGAGTTCGCCCGGTGGTACGCCCGCGGGCTGATCAACCACGGGGTGTGGCTGGCCTGGCCGCTGAGCGACGGGGACCGGCTGCCGCGGCATCCGCTGGGCCCCGCCGCCGCGGAGGGTCCGACCGCCATGGAGCGGGCGGCCGGGGAGCGCGCCCGTGACCTGACCCGCACCGCGGTCGGGGTGTGGGCGGGCCTGGACCAGCAGGACCCGGTCAACCGCCGGGGTCTGGCCCAGGCGAAGGTGTTCCTCGGGGACCGCCTCGCGGAGCTGGGCTCCGCCGAGGAAGCGGTGGCCTGGGCCGTGGACGCGGAGTCGGACTTCCGGCAGCTGCTGCTGGCGGACCACGGCTCGGAGGAGTCCGCGGAGGCCGAGGAGGCCCTCGACCACATCGGCCGCCAGCTGGAACTGCGCCTGCGCTTCCTGGCCTTCGACTCCCTGGCCGGTCTGCGCGCGAAGGGGCTGCTGCCCGAACGGCTGCTGCCCCAGGCCGTGGTGGCCGCCCGCGTCCAGGGGGTGGCCGAGCCCGAGATCGCGGCCCGGCTGGGTCTGGGCGCCGAACAGGTCCGCACGATGCTGGAGGTCACGCCCTGGCTCGCGGTGTGGCGCGTCGAGGTGCGCGGTCCTGACGGACTGTGGAACGCACTCGACCATCCTTGGCACAGCGCCACGGAAGTGCGAAACCGGACGGCTGGGGACATAGGGGCCGAACTGGTACGGGGATTCACGGCGTCGGCGGACCACCCCGGTGACGGCGTCCCCTGGCGGGTCCACGTGTGGTGGCACGAGGAGGGCGACCCGGCGGGCGCCCGATACCGGCTGGTCGCCGGTCCCGAGGCACCACCGGCCACCCCCTCGTGAAACTTTGCACAAGGCTCCGCCTACGATAGGGGCCGTGTTGAACCCATTCGCCTTCATCGCCGGCCGCTGGACTCCGTCGCCCCGGATCGTCCGGCGCGCCGCGCTCGCCGCGCTCGTCATGAGCGTGGCCATCGTCGTCACCGGCGGCGCGGTGCGGCTCACCGGCTCCGGTCTCGGCTGCGACACCTGGCCCAAGTGCACGGACGACAGCCTGATCGCGACGCAGGAGCAGGGCTTCCACGGCGCCATCGAGTTCGGCAACCGGATGCTCACGTACGTGCTCTCCGCGGCCGTCGGCTGGTACATCCTCGCGGCCCGCTCGGCCAAGCCGTGGCGGCGCTCGCTGACCAAGCTCGGCTGGATCCAGTTCGTCATCGTGATGGCCAACGCCGTACTCGGCGGGATCACCGTCAGGACGGGCCTCAACCCGTACAGCGTCGCCGGGCACTTCCTGCTCGCCACCGCGCTGATCGCGGTGACCACCGTCAGCCTGCAGCGCACCGGCGAGGGCGACACCGCCTCCCGCCCGCGCGTGCCCGGCCCGGTGCGCAAGCTGTCGTGGGTGCTGACCGCGACGACCTTCGTACTGATCGCGGCGGGCACGATCGTCACGGGTTCCGGACCGCACGCGGGCGACAGCAGCGAGATCCGGCGGATGCCGTTCGACTGGGCGGCCACCGCCCATGTGCACGCCGTCGCCGCCTGGCTGGTGTGCGCGCTGGCCGTGGCGATGTGGCTGGTGCTGCGCGTGGTCGACGCCCCCGCGGACACCCGGGCACGCGCCCGGGACCTGCTGATCGTGCTCCTGGCGCAGGGCGGCATCGGCTACGTGCAGTTCTTCTCCGAGCTGCCCGAGCTGCTCGTCGCCGCCCACATGCTCGGCTCCTGCCTGGTGTGGATCGCGGTGCTCCGGGTCGCGCTGAGCCTGCGCGAACGCCCGGTGGCGCAGGTGGAGATCCCGGCCCAGGGCGACCCCCAGCTCTCCTCCGTCTGAACGGGGCGGCTCACCCCCGCTCGTCCAGCCGGTAGACGCGGCGGGCATTGCCCGCCGCGACCATGGCGGCGACCCTCCCCGCGTCCTTCCAGGACCAGGACCCGTCCGCGACCCAGCCGCCCAGCACCCGGCCCAGCGCCTCCCGGAACACCAGGGCGCCCACCGCGTGCAGCTCGGGCAGGTGCCGCCCGCCGCTGGAGAACAGCAGCTTCCCGAAGGGAGCGAGCTCCAACAGCTCGGCCAGGACCGCCGCGGCCCGCGCCCCGGTCTGCCCGAGCGCCGCGCCGGCGTCGGCGTAGACGTGCGGGTGGGCCGCGGCCAGCTGCGCCGTCTGCCGGTGGTACGGGTATCCGCCGAGCAGGACCAGTCGCGTACCGAGCCCCGCGGTGGCCCGTACGAACCCGGTCAGCGGCGCCGGGTCCCCCGGCCCGGTGTGCAGCTGCAGCGGCAGCCCGGACGCGACCGCGCTCCACACCAGGTGCCGCAGCAGTACGGGGTCGCGCACGGCCCCGCCCCTGGTCCGCCGGTCCAGCCACCGCCCGGCCGCCCCGCGCACCTCGCCGGGATCGGGCGGCTCGGGCGCCGCGGCCAGGAGGGACGCGTGGTCGACGACGGCGCCGCAGGTGAAGGCCACGGCCCCGGTGGCGGCGTGGTGCACGGCCTCGGCGAGATTGGCGAGGAAGGCGGCCACGGTCCCGGAGGTGTCGGCGACCTGCTCGGCCAGCAGTTCCAGCCGGACCGTCTCGAAGGCCTCGGCGTCCCCGGCGAGGGCCAGCTCCTTGGGGCCGGTCAGGTCCCCGGCCACGCCGGTGTCGACCACGTGGGCGGCGATCCCGGAGCCCCGCAGCAGCAGCCGCGCGGTCTCGGCCGCGCCGAGCTCGCGCCGGCGGGCCAGATAGCGGGCGGGGGCGGCGTACGGCTCCAGCCCGATCAGCGGCGGGCACCAGCGGCGCACCGCGAAACCGGTCTGCGTGTCGAAGAAGGTGGTGCCCGCGGCGGGCGGGCCGGCGGAGCGGATCAGCTGGGCCTCGAAGGTGCCCAGGCCCAGCTCCGTACGGAGTACTCCGTGGCAGTACTGGTCCACCAGGGGCGGCGTTTCGATCATCCGGGCATCCCGTTGCGGACGTGAGGAAGGGGCTTCCACACGTCCTAACGGGTGCGCGGGGTGTGAGGTGTTGCTCGCGCTGTTGACCGAGCGGCCACCGTCGGCTTCAGGCCGCCGGGTTCGCGGGTCCGCCGAGCTGGATGCCGGCCATCCGCGACCACTCGTACGGGCCGGTGCGCACGCTCGCGGCGAACTCCCCGTCGAACTCCTCGTGGAGGGTCAGCTCGGCCTTCTCGGCGGCCAGCCGGGCCACCGCGAAGGCGGGGGCCACCAGGTCGCCCCACTCGCCGTCCTTGCCGACGAGCACGATCCGGGTGCCGGCCTGGCCGATGTGGGCGAGGTGGCCCTCGGCGCCGCCGTGCTGCTTGGCGAACGCGCCGATCTGCTTGGCGAGCTTCGCCGCCGTACGGTCCTGCTTCTTGTCCGCGGTCGCTGCGGTGGTGTCTGCGGTGTCTGCCATAAGGGCATGCTACCGGTGAGTAATCAGCGGAGGAAGGGATCCACGGCCACCGCCACGAACAGCAGCGACACGTAGGTGATCGACCAGTGGAACAGGCGCATCTCCTTGAGCTTCGCGCCCGTCACCCCGGCCTTGGCCCGCGCGTGCAGCGCGTGCGCCTCCCACAGCCACCAGCCGCCCGCCACCAGCGCGACCGCCGTGTAGAACCACCCGGTGTACCCCAGCGGGGTCAGCAGCAGCGAGACCGCCACCATCACCCAGCTGTAGAGGACGATCTGCCGCGCGACGGCCTTGTTGCCCGCCACGACGGGCAGCATCGGCACGCCGACGCGCGCGTAGTCGTCCTTCACCTTCATCGACAGCGGCCAGTAGTGCGGCGGCGTCCAGAAGAAGATGACGAGGAAGAGGATGACCGCGGCCCAGGAGACCTCGTTCTTGACGGCGGACCAGCCGATGAGCACCGGCATGCAGCCCGCGATGCCGCCCCAGACGATGTTCTGGGCGGTGCGCCGCTTCAGCAGCATCGTGTAGACCACGACGTAGAAGAGGAGCGCGCCGAGCGCGAGGGCGGCCGACAGCCAGTTGACCAGCAGGCCGAAGAACAGCGTGGAGACCACTGCGAGGCTGATGCCGAAGACCAGGCACTCGCGCGGGCTGACCATGCCGGTCACCAGCGGGCGCTGCGAAGTGCGGTCCATCAGCGCGTCGATGTCGCGGTCGATGTACATGTTCAGCGCGTTGGCGCCGCCCGCGGACAGATAGCCGCCGAAGCAGGTCGCGAGGACCAGCCACAGCGAGGGCACGCCCTGCTCGGCGAGGAACATGACCGGCACTGTGGTGATCAGCAGAAGTTCGATGATCCGCGGCTTGGTCAATGCCACGAAAGCCATGGCCCGGGCCCCGAACGGCCGGTGACCGGCGCTCGTCGCGAGCACCCCCGCTGGACGGGATTCGACGGCCGTCACGCACACCCCTGAGAGAGAAACCAGCAAGCACCACAAGGGCTTGCACGTACCACGCCACTGTAGACGTTGGTCATACGTCGCCCCGCGCGGGGGTCGCGTCGTGTTGGTCCGATCGGAGCTGACATCCCGGTGACGGCACGGTGACCGTCTGCGGACACTCGAATAGCTGCACGCCGTTGCGGGGGTAGGCTCGGAATCGCGCCGGTGCGACCGTCCGTCACCGGGAACAGACATGTGGAGAGGAGCCCTGACCCACGGTGAGCACCAAGCCGACCACCACAGAGCTCGAGTGGACCGAACTGGACCAGCGGGCCGTCGACACCGCCCGCGTTCTGGCCGCTGACGCGGTCCAGAAGGTCGGAAACGGCCACCCCGGTACGGCGATGAGCCTGGCCCCCGCCGCCTACACCCTCTTCCAGAAGGTGATGCGGCACGACCCGGCGGACCCCGAGTGGGTGGGCCGCGACCGCTTCGTGCTCTCCGCGGGGCACTCGTCCCTCACCCTGTACACGCAGCTGTACCTGGGCGGCTTCGGCCTGGAGCTGGACGACCTCAAGGCGTTCCGCACCTGGGGCTCCAAGACCCCGGGCCACCCGGAGTACGGCCACACGGCCGGCGTGGAGACCACCACCGGCCCGCTGGGCCAGGGCATCGCCAACGCGGTGGGCATGGCCATGGCCGCCCGCTACGAGCGCGGCCTGTTCGACCCGGAGGCCGCCCAGGGCGCCTCCCCGTTCGACCACATGATCTACGCGATCGCGGGCGACGGCTGCCTCCAGGAGGGCATCTCCCACGAGGCGTCCGCGCTGGCCGGCCACCAGAAGCTCGGCAACCTGGTGCTGCTGTGGGACGACAACCACATCTCCATCGAGGGCGACACGGAGACGGCCGTCTCCGAGGACACCCTCAAGCGTTACGAGGCGTACGGCTGGCACGTCCAGCGCGTCGCGCAGCAGGAGAACGGCGACCTCGACCCGAAGGCGCTGTACGCGGCGCTGCAGGCGGCCAAGGCCGAGACCGGGCGCCCGTCCTTCATCGCGGCCCGCTCCATCATCGCCTGGCCCGCCCCGCACGCCCAGAACACCGAGGCCGCGCACGGCTCGGCCCTCGGCGACGACGAGGTCGCGGCCACCAAGCGCGTCCTCGGCTTCGACCCGGAGCAGACCTTCGAGGTCTCCGACGAGGTCATCGCGCACACCCGCAAGGCGCTGGACCGCGGCCGCGAGGCCAAGGCCGCGTGGGAGAAGGACTTCTCCGCCTGGCGCACGGCCAACCCGGAGCGCGCCGCCGAGTTCGACCGCATCAACGCCAACGAGCTGCCCGCGGGCTGGGAGGACGAGATCCCGTCCTTCGAGGCCGGCAAGGGTGTCGCCACCCGCGCCGCCTCCGGCAAGGTGCTCCAGGCCCTCGGCGCGGTCATCCCGGAGCTGTGGGGCGGCTCGGCCGACCTGGCCGGCTCCAACAACACCACCATCGACAAGGAATCCTCGTTCCTGCCGGTGGGCAACCCGCTGCCGGAGGCCGACCCGTACGGCCGCACCATCCACTTCGGCATCCGCGAGCACGCCATGGCCGCGGCCATGAACGGCATCGCCCTGCACGGCCACACCCGCATCTACGGCGGCACCTTCCTGGTGTTCTCCGACTACATGCGCAACGCCGTCCGCCTCTCCGCGCTGATGCACGTGCCGGTCACCTACGTGTGGACGCACGACTCCGTCGGTCTCGGCGAGGACGGCCCGACCCACCAGCCGGTCGAGCACCTCGCCTCGCTGCGCGCCATCCCGGGCCTGAACGTCGTCCGCCCGGCCGACGCCAACGAGACCGCGATCGCCTGGCGCGAGATCCTGAGGCGCCACACCAAGGTGTTCGGCAAGGGCGCCCCGCACGGCCTGGCGCTCACCCGCCAGGGCGTGCCGACCTACGAGCGCAACGAGGACGCCGCCAAGGGCGGTTACGTGATGTTCGAGGCCGAGGGCGGTCCGGCCGAGGTCGTCCTCATCGGCACCGGCTCCGAGGTGCACCTGGCCGTCGAGGCCCGCGAGCAGCTCCAGGCCGAGGGCATCCCCGCCCGGGTCGTCTCGATGCCGTCCGTCGAGTGGTTCGAGGAGCAGGACCAGGCGTACAAGGACAGCGTCCTGCCGCCCTCCGTCACGGCGCGCGTCGCGGTCGAGGCGGGCATCGGCCTGACCTGGCACCGCTACGTCGGCGACGCGGGCCGGATCGTGTCCCTGGAGCACTTCGGTGCCTCGGCCGACGCGAAGGTGCTCTTCCGCGAGTTCGGCTTCACCCCCGAGGCCGTGACCGCCGCCGCCAAGGCCTCCCTCGCCGCCGCCGCGCGCTGACGACCGTACAAGACCAGTAGGAGATGCAATTCCCATGACAGACGCACTCAAGCGCCTCTCCGACGAAGGCGTGGCGATCTGGCTGGACGACCTGTCCCGCAAGCGCATCACGTCCGGCAACCTGGCCGAGCTCATCGACGAGTCGCACGTGGTCGGTGTCACCACCAACCCGGCGATCTTCCAGAAGGCCATCAGCGGCGGCGAGGGCTACGAGCAGCAGCTCACCGACCTCGCGACCCGCAAGGTCACCGTCGACGAGGCCCTGCGCATGATCACGACGGCGGACGTCCGCGACGCCGCCGACATCCTGCGCCCGGTCTACGACCGCACCGACGGCCAGGACGGCCGCGTGTCCATCGAGGTCGACCCCCGTCTGGCCCACCAGACCGAGGCGACCATCGCCGAGGCCAAGCAGCTCGCCTGGCTGGTGGACCGCCCCAACACGCTCATCAAGATCCCGGCGACCAAGGCCGGCCTGCCGGCGATCACCGAGGTCATCGGCAGGGGCATCAGCGTCAACGTCACGCTGATCTTCTCGCTGGAGCGCTACCGCGAGGTCATGGACGCGTACCTGGCGGGTCTGGAGAAGGCGAAGGCCGCGGGCCTGGACCTCTCCCTGATCCACTCGGTCGCCTCCTTCTTCGTGTCCCGCGTGGACAGCGAGATCGACAAGCGCCTGGACGCCATCGGCACCGACGAGGCCAAGGCCCTGAAGGGCAAGGCGGCGCTCGCCAACGCCCGTCTGGCCTACGAGGCCTACGAGGAGGTCTTCTCCTCGGACCGCTGGACCGCCCTGGAGCGGGTCGGCGCCAACAAGCAGCGCGCGCTGTGGGCCTCTACGGGCGTCAAGGACCCGGCGTACAAGGACACCCTGTACGTGGACGACCTGGTCGCCCCGAACACGGTGAACACCATGCCGGAGGCCACCCTGGAGGCCACCGCCGACCACGGTCGGATCACCGGTGACACCGTGCGCGGCAGCTACGCGCAGGCCCGCGCCGAGCTCGACGCGGTCGCGAAGCTGGGCATCTCGTACGACGATGTGGTGCAGCTGCTCGAGGACGAGGGCGTCGAGAAGTTCGAGGCGTCCTGGAACGACCTGCTGAAGTCGACCGAGGCGGAGCTTGAGCGCCTCGCCCCCACGGAGGCCTGAACACCTTGTCTGTGAACGGAGCGAACCCGCTTCGTGACGCACAGGACCGGCGGCTCCCGCGCATCGCGGGGCCGTCCGGCCTGGTCATTTTCGGCGTTACGGGTGACCTGTCGCGCAAGAAGCTGATGCCTGCCGTCTACGACCTGGCCAACCGCGGCCTGCTCCCGCCGGGCTTCTCGCTGATCGGCTTCGCCCGCCGCGAGTGGGAGCACGAGGACTTCGCCACGGAGGTGTACGAGGCCGTCAAGCAGCACGCGCGCACGCCCTTCCGCGAGGAGGTCTGGCAGCAGCTGGTGCAGGGCTGCCGGTTCGTGCAGGGCGACTTCGACGACGACGCTGCCTTCGAGACCCTGAAGGCGACGATCGAGGACCTCGACAAGGCGCAGGGCACGGGCGGCAACTTCGCCTTCTACCTGTCCGTCCCGCCGAAGTTCTTCCCCAAGGTGGTCCAGCAGCTCAAGGACCACGGGCTGGCGCAGAAGGAGGGCTCCTGGCGGCGTGCCGTCATCGAGAAGCCCTTCGGACACAACCTGAAGAGCGCCGAGGAACTCAACAAGGTCGTCCACGAGGTCTTCCCGCGCGACGAGGTCTTCCGGATCGACCACTACCTCGGCAAGGAGACCGTCCAGAACATCCTGGCGCTCCGCTTCGCCAACACCATGTTCGAGCCGATCTGGAACCGGTCGTACGTCGACCACGTCCAGATCACCATGGCCGAGGACATCGGCATCGGCGGCCGTGCCGGGTACTACGACGGCATCGGCGCGGCCCGTGACGTCATCCAGAACCACCTGCTCCAGCTGCTCGCGCTGACCGCGATGGAGGAGCCCGGCTCCTTCCACCCCAAGGCGCTGGTGGCGGAGAAGCTCAAGGTCCTCACCGCGGTGCAGCTGCCCGAGGACCTCGGCAAGCACACCGTGCGCGGCCAGTACGCGGCCGCCTGGCAGGGCGGCGAGAAGGTCGTCGGGTACCTCGAAGAGGACGGCATCGACCCGAAGTCGAAGACCGACACCTACGCGGCCATCCGCCTGGAGATCAACAACCGCCGCTGGGCGGGCGTCCCGTTCTACCTGCGGACCGGCAAGCGCCTGGGCCGCCGGGTGACCGAGATCGCGGTGGTCTTCAAGCGGGCCCCGTACCTGCCGTTCGAATCGGGCGCGACCGAGGAGCTGGGGCAGAACGCCCTGGTCATCCGGGTCCAGCCGGACGAGGGCGTGACGGTCCGGTTCGGCTCCAAGGTCCCGGGCACCTCCATGGAGGTCCGGGACGTCACGATGGACTTCGCGTACGGCGAGTCCTTCACGGAGTCGAGCCCCGAGGCCTACGAGCGGCTCATCCTGGACGTCCTGCTGGGCGACGCGAACCTCTTCCCGCGTCACCAGGAGGTCGAACTGTCCTGGAACATCCTCGACCCGATCGAGGAGTACTGGGACAAGCACGGCAAGCCCGCGCAGTACCCGGCGGGCACCTGGGGGCCGGTCGAGGCGGACGAGATGCTCGCACGAGACGGACGGAGCTGGCGCCGGCCATGAAGATCGACCTCACGGAGACCAACTCCAGCAAGATCAACGCCGCACTGGTGAAGGCGCGCCGGGACATCGGCACGCCGGCCATCGGCATGGTCCTCACGCTGGTGATCGTGACCGACGAGGAGAACGCGTACGACGCGCTCAAGTCGGCGAACGACGCGTCCCACGAACACCCCTCGCGGATCGTCGTCGTCATCCGGCGGGTCAGCCGCTCCCCGCGCAGCCGCCAGGGCGCCCGTCTCGACGCGGAAGTCCGTGTCGGGGCGGACTCCGGCACCGGTGAGACGGTCGTGCTCCGCCTTCACGGCGAACTGGTCGACCACGCCCAGTCGGTGGTTCTCCCCCTTCTGCTGCCGGACGCCCCCGTGGTCGTCTGGTGGCCGGACGGTGCTCCCTCGGACCTGGCGGGCGACCCGCTGGGTGCGCTGGGCCAGCGCCGGATCACGGACACGTACTCCTGCGAGGACCCGATCGGGGCGCTCGCCGCCCGGGCCGCGGCCTACGCACCCGGGGACACGGACCTCTCGTGGACCCGGATCACCCCGTGGCGCTCGATGCTGGCGGCAGCGCTGGACCAGCAGATCCTGTCGGTCTCCTCGGCGACCGTCGAGGGCGAGTCGGAGAACCCGAGCTGCGAGCTGCTGGCCATGTGGCTGGCGGACCGGCTCCAGGTCCCCGTCCGGCGTACGTCGTCGGCGGGTCCGGGCCTGACGGCCGTACGTCTGGAGACCAAGGACGGCGCGATCGTCCTGGACCGGGCGGACGGGTCGCTGGCCACGCTGTGCATGCCGGGGCAGCCGGACCGTGCGGTGGCGCTGAAGCGCCGCGACACGGCCGAGCTCCTGGCGGAGGAGCTCCGCCGCCTGGACCCGGACAACACGTACGAGGCCTCGCTGAAGTTCGGCGTGGCGAAGCTGCAGTCGTCGGCGCCGGCCGAACCCGAGGTTCCCGCCAAGGCGGAAGCTCCGGCTCCGAAGCCGGCGGCCAAGCCGGCGAAGAAGCCCGCAGCCAAGTAACCCCAGACTCCGCGCCCCAAACGCCGGCGAGGCTGAATCCTTCAGCCCGTCCGGCGTTTGGGGCCCGGGTCCGGGGCTGAGCCCCGGGAAACGGACCCGCACTACCAAGAAGGCGGCAGCATCATGGGTATGACGACTCCCCAGGTCGTCGTCCACCGGGACAAGGAGCTGATGGCGCAGGCCACGGCCGCCCGGCTCATCACGAAGATCGTGGACGCGCAGACGGCCCGCGGCACCGCGTCCGTGGTCCTCACCGGCGGCCGCAACGGCAACGGCCTCCTCGCGGCCCTGTCCGCCGCCCCGGCCAAGGACGCCGTCGACTGGTCCCGGCTCGACCTGTGGTGGGGCGACGAGCGCTACGTCCCCGCCGACGACCCCGAGCGCAACCACACCCAGGCCCGCGAGGCCCTGCTGGACTCCGTACCGGTGGACCCCGCCCGCGTGCACGTCATGCCCGCCTCGGACGGCCCGTACGGGACCGACGTGGACGCGGCGGCCGCCTCGTACGCGGCCGAGCTGGCGAAGGCGGCCGGCCCGGAGGACCACGGTCCGGTCCCCCGCTTCGACGTGCTGATGCTGGGCGTCGGCCCGGACACCCACGTGGCCTCGCTCTTCCCGGAGCACCCGGCGACCCGCGAGACCGAGCGCACCGTGGTCGGCGTGCACGGCGCCCCGAAGCCCCCGCCCACCCGGATCTCGCTCACCCTCCCGGCGATCCGGGCGGCCCGCGAGGTCTGGCTCCTGGCTGCGGGCGAGGACAAGGCCGGCGCGGTGTCCATCGCCCTCGGCGGCGCGGGCGGGGTCCAGGCCCCGGCAGCGGCGGCCTACGGCCTCTTCCGCACCCTGTGGCTCCTGGACCGGGCGGCCGCCGCCAAGCTCCCGAGCGGGATGTACCCCCCGGCCGCCTCCTGACTCCGCGCCTCCCGGCACCCCGAAGGGCCCGCCCTCCCCAGGAGAGCGGGCCCTTCGTGCGGAGCGACGAGTGACGAGCGCCGAGGTCAGCCGCGGCCGCGCAGCTCCCGGTACGTGGCCACCAGCGCCTTCGTCGACGCGTCCAGCCCCGGTACGTCCGCGCCCTGGGACAGCGCGGGCTCGACCCGCTTCGCGAGGACCTTGCCGAGCTCCACGCCCCACTGGTCGAAGGAGTCGATGTTCCACACCGCGCCCTGGACGAACACCTTGTGCTCGTACAGGGCGATCAGCTGCCCCAGCACCGCCGGGGTGAGCTCGGGGGCCAGGATGGTGGTCGTCGGGTGGTTCCCCCGGAACGTCTTGTGCGGGACCAGCGATGCGGGCGTGCCCTCCGCCCGCACCTCCTGCGCCGTCTTGCCGAAGGCCAGCGCCTGGGTCTGCGCGAAGAAGTTCGCCATCAGCAGGTCGTGCTGGGCCGCGAACGAGGGCTCCAGCTCGGCCACCGGGCGCGCGAAGCCGATGAAGTCCGCGGGGATCACCTTCGTCCCCTGGTGGATCAGCTGGTAGTAGGCGTGCTGCCCGTTGGTTCCGGGGGTGCCCCACACCACCGGACCCGTCTGCCACTCCACCGGATTGCCCTCGCGGTCCACCGACTTGCCGTTGGACTCCATGTCCAGCTGCTGCAGGTAGGCGGTGAACCGGGAGAGGTAGTGGCTGTACGGGAGGACCGCGTGCGCCTGTGCGTCGAAGAAGGCTCCGTACCAGATGCCCAACAGGCCGAGCAGCAGCGGGGCGTTCTCCTCCGGCGGCGCGGTGCGGAAGTGCCGGTCCATGGTGTGGAAGCCGCCCAGCATCTCCCGGAAGGCGTCCGGGCCGATCGCGATCATCAGCGAGAGCCCGATGGCCGAGTCGAAGGAGTAGCGGCCGCCGACCCAGTCCCAGAACTCGAACATGTTGGCCGGATCGATGCCGAAGTCGGTGACCTTCTCGGCGTTGGTGGACAGCGCCACGAAGTGCCGTGCGACGGCCGCCCGGTCACCGCCCAGCCCCGCGAGCAGCCACTCGCGCGCCGACGTGGCGTTGGTGATGGTCTCGATGGTGGTGAAGGTCTTGGAGGCGATGATGAACAGCGTCTCGGCGGGGTCGAGGTCGCGCACGGCCTCGTGCAGGTCGGCGCCGTCCACGTTGGACACGAAACGCACCGTCAGTGCGCGGTCGGTGAAGGCCCGCAGGGCCTCGTAGGCCATCGCGGGACCCAGGTCGGAGCCGCCGATACCGATGTTGACGACGTTCCTGATGCGCTTGCCGGTGGAGCCGGTCCACTCCCCCGACCTGACGCGGCCGGAGAAGGACGCCATCTTGTCCAGGACGGCGTGCACCGCGGGGACGACGTCCTCCCCGTCGACCTCGACGACGGCGTCCGCGGGCGCGCGCAGGGCGGTGTGCAGCACCGCGCGGCCCTCGGTCGTGTTGATCTTCTCGCCGCGGAACATCGCCTCGCGCAGCTCGGCCACGCCCGCCGCCGCGGCCAGTTCGCGCAGCAGCGTCAGCGTCTCGTCGGTCACGAGGTGCTTCGAGTAGTCGATGTGCAGGTCCCCGACCCGCAGGGTATAGCCGGCGCCCCGGCCCGGATTCTCCTCGAACAGCTCCCGCAGATGCGTCTGGCCGAACTCTTCCCGGTGCTTGCCGAGTGCCAGCCACTCCGGCATCCGGTTGAGCTTCGTACGGCTGTCTGCGTTCATCTCGGACATCAACCCACTTCTTCCGTCCTGTCGTGCCCCGCCGATCACCAACTTAAGGGATCCGATGCGGACCAACGCACACAAAGAGGCCCGGTCCGTCGGAGATGTCTCCAACGGGACCGGGCCTCAGGGCACATGACTTCGAAGTCGTTCAGATCTCGCCGCGGAGCTTGGCGAGGGCCTCGGCGAGGATCGCCTCGCCGTCGGCGTCCGTGCGCCGCTCCCGTACGTACGCCAGGTGCGTCTTGTACGGCTCCGTACGCGGCGGCGCGGGCGGGTTGTCCCGGTCCTGGCCGGCCGGGAACCCGCAGCGCGGGCAGTCCCAGGTGTCCGGCACCTGCGCGTCGCTGGCGAAGCTCGGCTGCGTCTCGTGCCCGTTCGAGCACCAGAAGGAGATGCGCAGGCGGGGCGCGGACTCGCCGCGCTCGGCCTCGCCCATCGGCCCCGCTCCGACCCGGCTACCACGGATCGCGTTGCCACTTGCCACGGTCGTAACTCCCTGCGTGATGGTGCCGCGGAGCGTGAGTGGAATTTCCGCCGCGGGCGCCCAAGTCTACGTAAGGCCCAACGCACGTCCAGTGACCGGAGTTACTGATTCCAGATCCCTGGACGCCGGAGGCTCAATGATAGGCCGGGCGGAGCCGACCGGACTGCCGGATGGCCAGAACGGTCAGCTGCTCGACTTCATCAGGAGGCCGAGCGCGAGGATGCAGGCGAACCACAGCAGACCGACCACGACGGTGATGCGGTCCAGGTTCCGCTCCGCGACGGAAGAACCGCCGACGGACGACTGCATGCCGCCGCCGAACATGTCGGAAAGGCCGCCGCCCTTGCCCTTGTGCATCAGCACGAGCAGCATCAGCAGGGCGCTGAAGACGATCAGGGCGATCGAGAACCCCATAATCACGGCTGATTCCTACTTTCTGGCTTTTCTGGGCTTTCCGGCTTTGCTGGGATGTGCGCGGGGGCCAGTGGCTGCTGTCCAGCCTCCTGGCCCCCGCAAGGGTACGACGGATCCGCCCTACCGCATACTCGCCGTCTACTGGTCGCGGAAGCGGACGATCTTGACGAACTCGTCCGCGTCCAGCGCCGCGCCGCCGATCAGGGCGCCGTCGACGTCGGGCTGGGCCATGATCGCCGCGATGTTCCCGGACTTCACCGAGCCGCCGTACTGGATGCGGACCTTGTCGGCCAGCTCCTGCGAGTACAGCTCCGCGAGACGGCCGCGGATCGCCCCGCAGACCTCCTGGGCGTCCTCGGGGGTGGCGACCTCGCCGGTACCGATGGCCCAGACGGGCTCGTACGCGATCACGATGGACTCGACCTGCTCGGCGGGGACGTCCTTGAGGCCGCCGTCGACCTGCTTCAGCGTGTACTGGACCTGCTGGCCGGCCTTGCGGATGTCCAGGCCCTCGCCGACGCACAGGATCGGGGTGAGCCCGTGCCGGTAGGCGGCCTTGACCTTGGCGTTGCAGAGCTCGTCGCTCTCCTCGTGGTACTGACGGCGCTCGCTGTGGCCGACGGCCACGTACGTGCACTTCAGCTTCGCCAGCATCGAGCCGGAGATCTCGCCGGTGTAGGCGCCGGCGTCCTGCGCGGAGATGTCCTGGGCGCCGTACTTGATCTTCAGCTTGTCGCCGTCGACCAGGGTCTGGACCGAGCGGAGGTCGACGAAGGGCGGCAGGACCGCGACCTCGACGGCGTCGTAGTCCTTGTCGGTGAGGGCGAAGGCGAGCTTCTGGACGTGGGCGATGGCCTCGAGGTGGTTGAGGTTCATCTTCCAGTTGCCCGCCATCAGCGGGGTGCGGCCGTTTTCAACTGCGGTCATTACGGGTCAGCCCTCCAGGGCGGCGAGGCCGGGGAGCGTCTTGCCCTCGAGGTATTCGAGGGAGGCGCCGCCACCGGTGGAAATGTGGCCGAAAGCCTTCTCGTCGAAGCCCAGCGTACGCACGGCCGCGGCCGAGTCGCCGCCGCCGACGACGGTGAAGGCGTTGCTGTCGACCAGGGCCTGCGCGATGGCGGTGGTGCCGCCCGCGTAGTCCGGGTGCTCGAAGACGCCGACCGGGCCGTTCCAGAACACGGTCTCGGCATCGGCGATCTTGGACGCGTAGAGCTCGCGCGTCTTGGGGCCGATGTCCAGGCCCTCCTTGTCGGACGGGATGCCGTCCGCGTCGACCGTCTCGAAGACGGCCGGGGTCTTGCCCTTGAGGTCGGGGAAGTCCGCCGAGACGAGCACGTCGACCGGGAGGACCAGCTCGACGCCGGTGTCCTTCGCGCGCTGCATGTACTCGGTCACCTTCGGGATCTGGTCCTCCTGGAGGAGGGAGATGCCGACCTCGTGGCCCAGGGCCTTGAGGAAGGTGTACGCCATGCCGCCGCCGATGAGGATGCGGTCGGCCTTGCCGAGCAGCTGGTCGATGACGGCGAGCTTGTCGGAGACCTTGGCGCCGCCGAGGACGACCACGTAGGGGCGCTTGACCTCGTCGGTCAGCTTCTTCAGGACGCCGACCTCGGTGGCGATGAGGTAGCCGGCCGCGTGCGGGAGGCGGGCGGGGAGGTCGAACACCGAGGCGTGCTTGCGGTGGACGGCGCCGAAGCCGTCGCCGACGTAGACGTCGGCGAGCTCCGCGAGCTGGTCGGCGAAGGCGCCGCGCTCGGCGTCGTCCTTCGCCGTCTCACCGGGGTTGAAGCGCAGGTTCTCGATGACGGCCACCTGGCCGTCGGTGAGGGCCTCGACGGTCTCCTTGGCGGAGGCGCCGACGGTGTCGGTGGCGAACGCGACGTCCGCACCGAGCAGTTCGCCGAGGCGCTTGGCGGCCGGGGCGAGCGAGAAGGCCGGGTCCGGGGCACCCTTGGGGCGGCCCAGGTGCGAGGCCACGATGACGCGGGCGCCGGAGGCGGCGAGCTTCGCGATCGTGGGCTGGACGGCGCGGATGCGGCCGTCGTCGGTGATGCTGCCCTGGGCCAGCGGGACGTTGAGGTCGGCGCGGACGAAGACCCGCTTGCCCTTGACGCCCTCGGCGAGCAGTTCGTCGATCGTCTTCATGTGTTTCTACTCCTTTGAACCCTTCTCGCGAAGGGCGAGGAAGGGAGAACGAGACAAGCGACAGGGCCCGTGCGGCGCTTCGTCGCGCAGCCCGGACCCTGTACTCACATCGTGGTGCCTACCTTAGAACCAGGTGACCTTAGAGCTGGCCACCGACGAAGACCGTGAGGTCCACGAGACGGTTGGAGTAGCCCCACTCGTTGTCGTACCAGCCGACGATCTTGACGCTCTTGCCCTGGACCATGGTCAGGGAGGAGTCGAAGGTGCAGGACGCGGGCCAGTTCACGATGTCGGAAGAGACGATCGCGTCCTCGGTGTAGTCGAGGATGCCCTTCAGCTGGCCCTCGGCGGCCTTCTGGAACGCGGAGTTGACCTCGTCCTTGGTCACCTCGCGCTCCAGCTCGATGACCAGGTCGGTCACGGAGCCGGTGGGGACCGGGACGCGCATCGCGATGCCGTCGAGCTTGCCCGCCAGCTCCGGGATCACCAGCGCGGTGGCCTTGGCGGCACCGGTGGTGGTCGGGATGATGTTCTCGGCGGCGGCGCGGGCGCGGCGCAGGTCCGAGTGCGGGAAGTCCAGGATGCGCTGGTCGTTCGTGTAGGCGTGGACCGTCGTCATCATGCCCTTGACGATGCCGAAGTTCTCCAGGAGGACCTTGGCCATCGGCGCCACGCAGTTGGTGGTGCAGGAGGCGTTGGAGATGACGTGGTGGTTGGCCGCGTCGTACTTGTCCTGGTTGACGCCCATCACGATCGTGATGTCCTCGTCCTTGGCCGGAGCCGAGATGAGGACCTTCTTCGCGCCGGCGGCGATGTGCTTGGCGGCGTCGGCCTTCTTCGTGAAGATGCCGGTCGACTCGATGACGATGTCGGCGCCCAGCTCACCCCAGGGGAGGTTCGCGGGGTCGCGCTCGGCGAAGGTCTTGAAGGTGTTGCCGCCGACGGTGATGGTGTCGTCGGTGTGGGAGACCTCGGCCTTGAGGCGGCCCAGGATGGTGTCGTACTTGAGCAGGTGCACCAGGGTGGCGTTGTCAGTCAGGTCGTTGACACCGACGATCTCGATGTCCGCTCCCTGCTCAAGGAGCGCCCGGAAGTAGTTGCGGCCAATTCGGCCAAAACCGTTGATGCCTACGCGGATCGTCACGAACCGATCTCCTCGTTGGTGCGCCGGTAAGTGCGCCGGCGAGCTGTATGGGATGTCCCCGACCGCTTACGACCCTACCTCTCCGTGAGCTTTTGAGTGACATCGGCCGGAGCCTGACACGCCCCGAGGCCCCCTGCCGATTGCTCGGCACGGGACCTCGGGGGACTTTCTCCCCGTCACTCAGGGTGAGCCCGGTGAGGGCCCCTGATCAGCGGTTCAGCGCCCGAAGCGCCTTACCGACGAGTACGGCACGGTCAGCCGCCGCCGGCACGTGCTCCAGGCCGAAGCCCAGCAGGACGGTGTCACGCGTAGTCACCGCCGCATAGGACTTGAACAACTCCCCTGAGCGGGACCAGTCGCCCGGAACTTCGGGGCTTCCGGCGGGTGCGCCCTGGGCGGTCCAGTCGCCGAGCGAGGTCTCGAACCCCTCGACGGGCTGGTCGGTGCCGCCCACGTTCAGGCGTGCCTCGTCCGCGAAGACGCCGCGGCCGCCCGAGCCCCCGTCGGTGATGTAGGAGAGCGAGACCTCGACGGTCTTGCCCGCGTACGCGCTCAGGTCGAAGGAGACCTGCTTCCAGCCGCCCGAGGACGCCGTGAAGCTGTTCCACGCCCCGCTGGTGCCCTTCGGGGCGCAGGCGCCGGCCTCGAGGGTGAGGTAGCGGCGCAGGAACGGGTGGCCGTTCACGAAGAACCCCGCCCCGCAGTCCTGGGGAACGGCGGTGCTGCTCAGGCCGCCCGCGTCGGGCAGGGTGGTCCAGTCGTCGCCGCCGGCGGTACGCGCCTCCAGCGCGGCGTGGTCGTAGCCCTCCTCGACGTTCCAGCTCAGCGCGAGCTTCAACTGCGGCTTGTCCGCGGCGGAGACCTTGGTGAGGTCGATCGTGCGGGTCAGCCGCTTCCAGTCGTCGTCCTCGTGGAGGGCGGAGGCCATCTGGCTGCCGGCGTAGGGGGCGTACGGGTTGACGACCCCGCCGAACTGGCCGGCCTGCGCGCTCTTGAACTGCGGGAACTGCGCGGGGGCCAGGGTCTCGGAGGTCACCGTGTACGAGCCGGGGGCGTCGAGCGGGTTGCCCGCGGCGTCGCCGAGGCCGCCCTTGGCCCCGTTCAGGAACCCGGCGCCGGTGAAGCCGGTGGCGCCGCTGACGCTCGTACGGCCGTAGGCGCCGAGCCAGTACTGGCTGAAGTCGTCGGTCACGGCGCGGCCGACCTGGGCGTTGCCGCCCGCCAGCTCACCGGCCTCGATCAGCTTGCCGCCCTCGTTGAGGAAGTCGCGGACCGCCAGCTGGGTGTCTCCGCCCGGGGTGACGGCCCCGGTGTAGTGGAGGGCCGTGCGGAAGTGGGAGAGCACCCCGAGGTGGTGCGGCGCCCCCTGGGTGGCGACGTCCCAGACCGCCGCCGACCTGCCGTTGGCGCGCAGAGCGTCGACGTAGCTCTGCGCGTGCTGCGCCTTGGCGCCCTCCTCCGCGATCACCAGCACCTCCGCGCGCGGCCGCTCGGCCACCGTGTACGTGAAGTGCTCGCTGGAGACCTGCTTGCCGGAGCCGTCGCGGCCGGTGAACCAGACCTCGACCTTGTCGCCGGGCTTCGCGCCGTCCACCTCGGCCCGGTACTCGTCGAACCAGTTGTTGTCCTCGCCGCCGTAGACGTCGCCGCCCTTCCAGGCCTTGAGGTCCTCGTCGTGCGTACGGCCGCCGTTGATCCGGAAGTTCAGCTCCTTGTCCTTCAGCGCCTTGCGCGCCGTGACGGAGACCTTCTGGTCCTCGCCGCGGGCCGCGTAGGAGGTGGTGAAGGGGTCCAGGGTGAAGTCGGCGGCGCTCAGGCCGACGACGGACGCCGGACGGTCCGGGTGCGCGGCGCTCTCGCCGACGGACAGGGCGAAGGGGACGTTCTTGGCGAACTCCGCCTGGATGAGCTTCTCGTCGTCAGGGAAGTTGAAGCCGGAGGCGCAGTCCTCGGGCTTCCACCGGTCGTTCGGGTCGATCTCGGAGGCCGTCTGGCAGGTGGTCATCTCCGGCGTGAACATCATGATGCCGTTGACGTTGGAGGCGTGGCCGTCGGCCTCGCCGTTGGTGGTGTAGAGCTCGGAGGACACCTGCGGGTAGTAGCCCGGGACGGCGGGGTTCTCCGGGGTGCCCGCGAGCGCCTTGTAGGCGACGTCGTCCGGCGTGTCGGTGGCCACCTGCCAGCCCACGCCGTAGAGCAGCAGCTCGGCGGCGGAGTGGTAGTTGATGGCGTACGCGAAGCCGATGCGCTTCTGGAAGGCGTCGAGGGCGGCGGTCTCGGGCTCGGAGCCGGCCTTGGGGCCGCGGTAGGTCTCGCTCGCCTGGCTGGGCGAGGAACCCTCGTTGTCGTAGCCCCACTTGTAGGCGAAGTTGCGGTTGAGGTCGACGCCGTCGACGGCGGTGTGCTTGCCGTCGCCGTTGTTGTCGCGCATGTTCTTGCGCCACAGCCGCTCGCCGTCGGGGGCGTGCGTGAAGTCGTACCCGTCGGGGTTGGCCGTGAGCAGGAACCACAGCTCGGTGGAGTCCACCAGCTTGGTGATCTGCGGGTCCTTGCCGTAGTTGTCGACGGTGTGGTGCATCAGCCGCCGGGTCATCTCCGGGGTGATCCACTCGCGGGCGTGCTGGTTGGACATGTAGAGCACGGCCGGCTTGTCGCCGTCCTTGGTCTTCCTGGCGTTCTTGGTGACCTTGAGGGCGAGGATGTCCTTGCCCTGGACGGTCTTGCCGATGGAGACGACCTTGGTGAGCGCCGGGTTCTGCCGGGCGGTCCGCAGGATCTCCTCCTGGAGTCCGCCCTTGCCGCTGTACGGGCGGAACACCCCGTCCCCGGCGGCCTTGGCACGGGCGAGTCCCTCGCCGGGGACCTCGCGTTCGGCGAGCTTGACGCCCTGCGCGGCGAGCTTCTCGGCCTGGTCGCCGGTGAGGAAGAGCTCGACCTTGGCGGTACCGCTCTCCGGCGCGCGTTCGCTCAGCTCGTGAGCGTCCTGGCCGGCGGCGAGGACCAGCGGGACCTGCTCCTTGGTGATGTCGGCGTCGTAGACGCGCACTTCGGCATCGGATGCGGCGCCGGGTGCGGCGCCGGAGCCGGGCTGGGCCTGCGCTGCCACGGGCAGCGCGGCGAGTGCGGTGCCGAAGACCAGTGCGCTTGCGGCGAGGATCGATCTCGCTCGGTGCCTCATATGCCCCCCTGGGCGTCGTCTGCCACGAAAGTGTCCGGACGAAAGGCTCACGACCAGTCCATGCCCATGTCAATGGGGCCTGGTGCGGGAAGGGGGCCCGCACGAGTGATCGTGCAGACCCCCTCCAGCGCGGGTACGGCCAGGTCAGCGGACCCGGTCAGCCGGCCATGTTGTCGGCCATCTCCTCGCTGAGATCGAGGTTCGACTCGGTGCCCGGGATTCCGAGGTCTTGGGCCCGCTTGTCGGCCATCGCCAGCAGACGGCGGATCCGGCCCGCGACCGCGTCCTTGGTGAGCGGCGGGTCGGCGAGCGCGCCGAGCTCCTCGAGGGAGGCCTGCTTGTGCTCCATGCGCAGCCGGCCCGCCGCGGCGAGGTGCTCGGGGACCTCCTCGCCGAGGATCTCCAGCGCGCGCTGCACCCGGGCACCGGCGGCCACGGCGGCCCGCGCCGAGCGGCGCAGGTTGGCGTCGTCGAAGTTGGCCAGGCGGTTGGCGGTGGCGCGCACCTCGCGCCGCATCCGCCGCTCCTCCCAGGCCAGCACCGACTCATGGGCGCCGAGACGGGTCAGCAGGGCGCCGATCGCGTCGCCGTCGCGGACCACGACCCGGTCGACCCCGCGCACCTCGCGCGCCTTGGCGGCGATCGAGAGCCTGCGGGCGGCGCCCACCAGGGCCAGGGCGGCCTCCGGACCGGGGCAGGTGACCTCCAGGGAGGAGGACCGGCCCGGCTCGGTGAGCGAGCCGTGGGCCAGGAAGGCGCCGCGCCAGGCCGCCTCCGCGTCGCAGGTGGCCCCGGAGACGACCTGCGGGGGCAGACCCCGGATCGGGCGGCCGCGGCCGTCCACGAGGCCGGTCTGGCGTGCCAGCTGGTCTCCCCCGGCCACGACCCGGACCACGTAGCGGCTGCCGCGGCGCAGACCGCCGGGAGCCATGACCACCAGGTCCGAGGAGTGGCCGAAGATCTCGAGGATGTCCTTGCGCAGCCGTCTGGCCGCGATCCCGGTGTCGAGCTCCGCCTCGATGACGATGCGGCCGCTCACCAGGTGGAGGCCGCCCGCGAACCGAAGGATCGCCGAGACCTCCGCCTTCCTGCAGCAGGTCCGGGTGACCGGGAGGCGGGAGATCTCATCCTTCACCGCGGGCGTCATCGCCATGGGCCGATCCTTCCATGCATCCGAAAAATACGGTCGTACGCGGCGGCGAGCAGCTCCGGATCGTGCTTCGGAGACCCGTCTTCCCTGGCCACGGGCGCCAGCTCGACCGCGGCACCGAACCGTTTTGCGGCATCGGCGAGGGACTCGCGGTCGGGCACGGCGGCCTCGTCGGCCAGCACCACGTCCAGGGCGAGTTTAGGGGCGTGTCGGGCCAAAACCTCCAAATGACGCTGCGGAGAGAAGCCCTCTGTTTCGCCGGGCTGCGGCGCGAGGTTCAGCGAGAGCACCCGGCGGGCCTTCGTCTCGACCAGCGCGTCCAGCAGTTCCGGCACCAGCAGGTGCGGGATGACGGAGGAGAACCAGGACCCCGGACCGAGCACCACCCAGTCGGCGTCCAGGACCGCCGCGACGGCCTCCGGCACGGCCGGCGGGTCGGCGGGCACGACCTGTACGGAGTGCACCTCGCCCGGCGTCAGGGCCACGGTGGCCTGTCCGCGGACGGTGTCCACCTCCTCGGGCCGGGCCGGATCGTGCCCCTTGACCAGGGCCTGGAGCTCCAGCGGCACCGCCGACATCGGCAGCACCCGGCCTTGGGCGCCGAGCAGCCTGCCCACCAGGTCGAGGGCCTGGACGGGGTCGCCGAGCTGTTCCCACAGGGCGACGATCAGCAGGTTGCCGACGGCGTGCCCGTGCAGGTCGCCCTGGGACTGGAAGCGGTGCTGGATGACCCGGGCCCAGGTCTGGCCCCAGTCGTCGTCTCCGCACAGCGCGGCCAGCGCCTTGCGCAGGTCGCCGGGCGGCAGCACGCCGAGCTCCTCGCGGAGCCGGCCGCTGGAGCCGCCGTCGTCGGCGACTGTGACCACGGCGGTGAGGTCACCGGTGATGCGGCGCAGGGCGGCGAGGGAGGCCGACAGGCCCTGGCCGCCGCCGAGTGCGACCACCTTGGGCGTGGCGCCGCGCCGGCGGCCGGAGCGGCCCGCGCCGTCCTCGCCCCGTCCCGGGGTGAGGCGGCGCAGGCGGCTCAGCCGCGGGGTCCGTGCGATCACTCGCGCCCCATGTCCCGGTGGACGACGACGGTCTCGACTCCCTCGGAGGCGAGGCGGGCGGCGAGCTTCTCGGACACGGCCACGCTGCGGTGCTTGCCGCCCGTGCAGCCGACCGCGATGGTCACGTACCGCTTGCCCTCGCGGCGGTAGCCGGTGGCGATGAGCTGGAGCAGCTCGGTGTAGCGGTCGAGGAACTCCTTCACGCCCGGCTGGCTGAAGACGTACCCCGACACCTCCTCGTTGAGCCCGGTGAAGGGGCGCAGCTCCGGCACCCAGTGCGGGTTGGGGATGAAGCGGCAGTCGACGACGAGGTCGGCGTCGACGGGCAGGCCGTACTTGTAGCCGAAGGACATGACGGTGGCCCGCAGCTCGGGCTCCTCGTCCCCGGCGAACTGGGCGTCCATCTTGGCGCGCAGCTCGTGCACGTTCAGGCTGGAGGTGTCGATCACCAGGTCGGCGTCGCCGCGCAGCTCGCGCAGCAGGTCGCGCTCGGCGGCGATGCCGTCGGTGATGCGCCCGTCGCCCTGGAGCGGGTGCGGGCGGCGGACCGACTCGAAGCGGCGGACCAGCGCGTCGTCGGAGGACTCCAGGAAGACGATGCGGCGGGTGACGCCACGGCTGTCGAGGTCGGCGAGGGACTCGCGCAGGGCGTCGAAGAACTGGCGGCCGCGGACGTCGACGACGACGGCGATGCGCGCCACGTTGCCCTGGGAGCGGGCGCCGAGCTCCACCATGGTGGGGATCAGCGCCGGGGGCAGGTTGTCGACGACGAACCAGCCGAGGTCCTCCAGACACTTGGCCGCCGTGCTGCGGCCGGCCCCGGACATCCCGGAGATGATCACCAGCTCGGGGATGGCCGCCTCGGCGGTCTCGCCGGGCTCCGCTGTCGTGCCCGTACTCACCTGTGCTCCGTCTCGGTCGTGCGCGGTCTCGTGCTCGGTCATTGCTCGGTCCCCCGTTCGGACGATGTCTCCCAGCCACCGCTGGGAGGTGCCCCCACCCGCTGGGCGGGGTTCTCATCCTCAATGATCTCTCCTGTGGCCGTGTTGACGGCAGGACCGGCGGGAACCGACCGGGCGAGGGCCACGGCCACGGCCTCGGCCGTCTTGCGGCCTATGCCCGGGACCTCGCAGATCTGGTCGATTGTCGCCTGTCGGAGCTTCTTCACCGAACCGAAGTGCTTGACCAGGGCCTGCCTGCGACTCTCGCCGAGGCCGGGCACCTCGTCCAGCGCGCCCGCCTTCAGGCGCTTTCCGCGCTTGTTGCGCTGGTACCGGATGGCGAAGCGGTGGGCTTCGTCACGCACCCGCTGGAGCAGGTAGAGGCCCTCGCTGGTCCGGGGCAGCACGACCGGGTCGTCCTCTCCCGGCAGCCAGACCTCCTCCAGCCTCTTGGCCAGACCGCACACGGCCACGTCGTCGACCCCGAGCTCCTCCAGGGCCCGTTTGGCGGCGGCGACCTGCGGCTGCCCGCCGTCGACGACGACGAGCTGCGGCGGGTAGGCGAAGCGCTTGGCCCGCCCGTCGTCCTCGGGCGCCTCGGGTGCCTCGCCCTCCTGCGCCTCCCACTCTCCGGTCTTCAGCTTCTCCTGGAGGTAGCGGCGGAAGCGGCGGGAGACCACCTCGTGCATGGAGCGGACATCGTCCTGCCCCTCGAAGGTCTTGATCTGGAAGCGCCGGTACTCGCTCTTGCGGGCGAGCCCGTCCTCGAAGACGACCATGGAGGCCACCACGTCGTCGCCCTGCAGGTGCGAGATGTCGAAGCACTCGATGCGCAGCGGGGCGCTGTCCAGCTCCAGGGCCTCGGCGATCTCCTCCAGGGCCCGGGAGCGGGTGGTGAGGTCGCTGGCGCGCTTGGTCTTGTGCAGGGCGAGGGACTGCTGCGCGTTGCGGTGGACGGTCTCCATGAGGGCCTTCTTGTCGCCGCGCTGCGGGATGCGCAGGCTGACGCCCGACCCCCGGCGCTCGGCGAGCCACTGGCTCAGCGCGGGCGTGTCCTCGGGCAGCGCGGGGACCAGCACCTCCTTGGGGACGGACTCGCCGGTCTCCTCCCCGTAGAGCTGCTGGAGGGCGTGCTCGACCAGCCCGGCGGTGTCGACGGCCTCGACCTTGTCGGTGACCCAGCCGCGCTGGCCTCGGACCCGGCCGCCGCGCACGTGGAAGATCTGCACTGCGGCCTCGAGCTCGTCCTCGGCGACGGCGACGAGGTCGGCGTCGGTGGCGTCGGCGAGCACCACGGCGTTCTTCTCCATGGCCCGGCGCAGCGCCCCGATGTCGTCGCGCAGCCGGGCGGCCTTCTCGTACTCCATCTCCTCGGCCGCCTCGTGCATCTCCTTCTCCAGCCGGGAGAGGTAGGTGCCGGTGCGGCCGGCCATGAAGTCGCAGAAGTCCTCGGCCAGTTCGCGGTGCTCCTCGGGGGTGACCCGGCCGACGCAGGGCGCGGAGCACTTGCCGATGTAGCCGAGCAGGCAGGGCCGGCCGATCTGCGCGGACCGCTTGAACACCCCGGCGGAGCAGGTGCGCACGGGGAAGACCCGCAGCATCAGGTCGACGGTCTCGCGGATGGCCCAGGCGTGCCCGTACGGGCCGAAGTAGCGCACGCCCTTCTTCTTGGGCCCGCGCATGACCTGGACGCGCGGATACTGCTCGTTCATCGTCACGGCGAGGGAGGGGTAGCTCTTGTCGTCGCGGTACTTGACGTTGAACCGCGGGTCGTACTCCTTGATCCAGGTGTACTCGAGCTGGAGCGCCTCGACCTCGGTGGACACCACGGTCCACTCGACGGAGGCGGCCGTCGTCACCATGGTGGCGGTACGGGGATGCAGGCCGGCGATGTCCTGGAAGTAGCTCGCCAGGCGCTGGCGCAGGCTCTTGGCCTTCCCGACGTAGATCACCCGACGGTGCTCGTCGCGGAACCTGTACACCCCCGGGGAGTCGGGGACCTGTCCCGGCTTGGGTCGGTAACTGGAAGGGTCGGCCATGCCAACCACCCTACTGGCGCGCACCGACAACGGAGCGTGCCGTCAGCGCCCCGCCCGTCCCGCCTCACACGCCGGCGGGGCCGGATGTGGCCGAGCCGGCCGTCTGCCTGCCTGCCGAAATCCAGCCCGCCGCGTGTGGGGCGCGGGGTCTGGGGCGGAGCGCCAGGGGCGGGCCGCAGGGCCCGGCCCGGCGGAGCCGGGCCGGGCCCTGCGGTGGTCAGGCCTCGGCGGATCGGCGGGCCCGGCGTACGCCCAGGACGCCGAGCGCCCCGAGAGCAACCGCACCGGCCCCGCCGACCACCGCCGTCACCGGGGCATCACGCTCGGAGGCGCCCTCCGCGTACCCCCCGGCCACCCCGCCCTTGGCATAGGCAGAGCCGGGGAGCTTGTCCCCGTAGGCCTTCGTGACCCGCGCACGGTACGCGCCCAGCGTCGTCCCCCCGGCGCCCACGGCAGCAACGGCGTCCTCGTCCAGCGGCAGCACCCGTCCCCCCTCGGCCACGTACCACGCGTCGATCTGCGGCTCCCGGAACACGGTGCCGCCCGGCAGCTTCGCGGCGCCCAGCCGCGCGTAGCGGAATTCGTCGTCGCCGGTGGCGATGTTCACGACCTGCCAGCCGGCCTCGGTTTGCGCGGTCCACAGCGCGGCCCGCTGCCCGTCGGAGGAGACGGCCTCACTCGCGAGGAACTCCAGTCGCGCGACGGGCGCGCCCGCCTTGCCCGCGACGAAGTCCGGGGAGAGGTAGTGCACCGCGACGGCCTCCCCCGCTATGCGGGGCTGAGCGGCCGTGACCGAGACCTTCCCCTCCCGGGCGAAGAACCGCGAGACCGTGGCCAGGGTCTCCGGCGCGGCGGCCGTCCGCGCGGCGGCGGCCCGGGTCTCGGCGGTGGCGGCCTGCGGCTGCGGCACGGGCGCCGCGACGGCCTGCGGGGCGAGTGCGAGGAGGGCGGCGGAGGCGGCGAGGACCGCGGCGGCGGCAGTGGCGCGCAGGGTCATGGCGGTCACGCCCCGATCCGGTAGAGGGAGTGGGTCCAGGAGAAGGTGTTGTTGTCCACGTACCAGGCGTGCGAGGCCCAGTTGTAGCGGTCGCTGGAGGGCCACGGGTCGCCCCAGTAGACCCAGCTGTTGGCGGTGTCGTAGCCGTAGACGACGTGCATGTGGCCGCCGCCGTTGGACCACTGGATCCGGGTCTCGATCGGGCGGTTGGCGTTGATCTCGGTCTGGACGGTGGAGTACTGGAGCCAGCCGTTCACGTACGAGCCGGCGTTGATGCCCGCCCAGCGCAGGCCGGTCTGGACGTTGCCGAGGGTGGCCTGGTTGTTCGGGCAGTCGTAACCCTGCTGGCGGTTGAAGGCGGCGTTGCAGAACTGGTTCTGGGTGTGGTTCCGGCCGAACCAGGCGGCGATGGTGTTGCCGCCGGCGGCCCAGCACCAGTTGGTCTTCTGCTGTGCCTGCATGGTGATGTTCAGGCGCTTGGAGGCCAGGGCTGTGCTGTCGGTGTCCGAGCCGGTCCCGGCGGCGGTGGCGGTACCGGCGCCGAGGGGCAGGGCCAGGAGCAGGGCGGTGACGAGGGCGGCCGGGGAATGCCGCCCGTTTCTGTTGCGCATCGCGTTCCTCCCGCAGTGGGGATGTGGGGGTGGAGGAGCGCGTCCGGACGCTGTGGAGGAGCATCGGGGAGTTGTCGCGATCAGGTCAACACGCTTCAATACGCGGTGACATTGCAGTGTGAACGGTGGGACTGCGGTGTGAACAGCGACTGTCGTGTCACCTGCTCCCCCCGCACCACCGGCCCGGCCCCCACGCCGGCGTGCGTGAATGTTCACAGAGGAGTCGCGATGCGGCGGACCGGGAACACGGCGGACACGGCAGAACTCGGCCGCTTACTGCGCGGCGGCCCCTTCCACCTCGCCCTGCGCGCCGCCCTCGCCGCCCGCGGACTGCCCCTGCACCGGGTGCAGCACCGGCTCGCGGCACGCGGCATCAAGGTCGGAGTCACCAGCCTCAGCTACTGGCAGCAGGGCGCCCGGCGGCCGAGGCACCCGGAGTCCCTGCGAGCCGTCACCGCGCTGGAACAGATCCTGGACCTGCCGGACGGCGCCCTGCTCCGCCTGCTGTCCTCCCCTGAACCGGACCCCGGGCCGGCCCGCCCGGCCGCCCGCTCCTACCGGGCCCTGTTCAGCGGGGGCGACACCGTGGAGAGGCTGCTGGACGGGATGGAGCTCCCGTCCGACGGCGGGCTGCACTCGCTCGGACACCACGAGCGGGTCCGCATAGGGCCGGCGGGCGAGATGCGGGCCCGCGAGTCGCAGCAGATCGTCCGGGCACACCGCGACGGCGTCGACCGCTACCTGGCCATCCACCACGGCGACCCGGGCTGCGACGTGTCCCGGATGCGCGTGACGGCGTACGAGAACTGCCGCACGGGCCGGGTGCGCTGCCACCCGGAGGCCGGGGTGGTGGTCGCGGAGCTGCTCTTCGACGCCCGGCTCCGGCGCGGGGACACGTACGTCTTCGGCTACGGCATCGAGGACGGTACGGGCGCGCGCAGCGGCGAGTACGTGCGCGGGTTCAGCTACGCGGGCGGCCAGTACATGCTCCAGGTCCGCTTCGACGAGGCGGCCCTGCCGGTGCGCTGCCGCCGCTTCGCCCGTACCGGGCCGCAGGCCCCGCGCACCGGCCTCGCGGACCTCACGCCGAGCGGCCGCCACCGGGCGGTGCACCTGGTGGAGCAGTCGGTGCGGCGCGGGATCCTCGGGATCGCCTGGGACTGGGACTGAGCCCGGCGGGGCCCGGCGCGGGTCAGCCCGCGATGAGCTTGCCGTTCTCCGCCCTGACGGGGACGGCCGGCAGCGGGTCGGTGGCCGGGCCCTTCAGGACCTTGCCGGTGGACACGTCGAAGCGGCTGCCGTGGCAGGGGCAGTTGCCCTCGCCCTCGACGATCTTGTCCAGTACGCAGCCGGCGTGCGTGCACTGGGCGCTGAACGCCTTGTACTCGCCCGCCGCCGGGCAGCTGACGACCAGCTTCCGCTCCCGGTACAGCTTGGCCCCGCCCACCGGCACCTCGGCCGCGGCCCCCAGCTCCACCGGGGCGGTGGGGGTCGCCGGGGTGTTCCCGCCGCTGTTGGTCTCGGTCGAGCAGGCCGCGAGAGCCGCGCCCGCGCCGGCTGCCCCCGCGAGCGCGGCGGCGCCCCTGAGCACGGTTCGGCGGGCGGGGGACGGCGACGCGGACATGGAACTCTCCTGGTGGAACGGGCGGGGCACGGTGCACCCGACGATACCGCCGCCCGATGGGGTAGCTTCCCCCGCGTGATCGTCGTCGGCGGAGAAGCCCTCATCGACCTGGTCCCCGTCGCGCGGCCGCCGGGCGCGCTGCTGCCCCGGCCGGGCGGCGGACCGTACAACACCGCGCTCGCGCTCGGGCGCCTGGGCGCCGAGGCGGCCTTCTGCTCGCGGGTCTCGGCGGACGGCTTCGGCGAGAGCCTGCTGGCCGGGCTCCGCGCGGCCGGGGTGAACCTGTCGCTGGTGCAGCGCGGTCCTGAGCCGACCACCCTCGCCGTGCCCGCGCTGGCCCCGGACGGCTCGGCCTCGTACGGCTTCTACGTCGAGGGCACGGCCGATCGCCTGTTCACCCTGCCACCCGCCTTCCCCCGGTCCGTACGGGCCCTCGCGCTCGGGACCTGCTCGCTGGTCCTGGAACCGGGTGCGAGCGCGTACGAGGCCCTGCTGCGCCGGGAGTCGCGGCGCGGGCTGCTGACCCTGCTGGACCCCAACATCCGGCCGGCGCTGATCGCGGACCCGGCGGCCTACCGCGCCCGGTTCCTGACGCGGCTGCTGCCGTACGCCTCCGTCCTCAAGCTGTCGGAGGAGGACGCGGCGTGGTTGGGCGGCCGGGTCGGCGACTGGCTCGCGGCAGGGCCGTCGGCGGTGGTGCTGACCCGGGGTGCGGCGGGGCTGACGGTCTGGACCCGGGAGGGCGCGGAGCACTCGGTGGCGGCCCGCGCGGTCGCCGTGGCGGACACCATCGGGGCGGGTGACACCGTCAACGCCGCCCTGCTGCACCGGCTCTCGGGCGTGCGGGACGGCCCGGTGGACTGGCCCGACGTGCTGGGGTACGCGGCGCACGCGGCGGCCCTGACCTGCACCCGGGCGGGCGCGGAGCCGCCGTACGCGGCGGAGCTCAGCGGATAGCCGCCTGGTGAGGAGGGAGCAGGGCCCCCGAAACGGCGGAGGGGCCCGGCCACCCGGCCGGGCCCCTCCTGCCCTGCTGCGCTCAGCGCAGCGCTAGGCCTTGCGCGCCCGCGCCGTCGCCTTCTTGGCCGGAGCCGCCTTCTTGGCGGCAGCGGCGGCCACGGCCTTCTTGGCGGCCGGAGCCTTCTTCGCCGCGACCCGCGCCGGAGGCGACCCGGCGTCGGAGATCCGGTCCGCGCCCAGGATGTCCCGCAGGAACTTGCCCGTGTGGCTCGCCCCCACCGACGCGACCTCCTCCGGCGTGCCCTCGGCCACCACCAGGCCGCCGCCGTAGCCGCCCTCGGGACCCATGTCGATGACCCAGTCCGCGGTCTTGATGACGTCCAGGTTGTGCTCGATGACGATCACCGAGTTCCCCTTGTCCACCAGCCCCGACAGGACCTTGATCAACTTCGAGATGTCCTCGAAGTGCAGACCCGTCGTCGGCTCGTCCAGCACGTACACCGTCCGCCCCGTCGACCGCTTCTGCAGCTCCGACGCCAGCTTCACGCGCTGCGCCTCACCGCCCGACAGCGTCGGCGCGGACTGGCCGAGCCGGACGTAGCCCAGCCCCACCTCGTTCAGCGTCCGCAGGTGCCGCGCGATCGTCGGCACCGCCTCGAAGAAGTCCAGCGCCTCCTCGATCGGCATGTTCAGGACTTCCGCGATGGACTTGCCCTTGTAGTGGACCTCCAGCGTCTCCCGGTTGTACCGGTCGCCGTGGCAGACCTCGCACGGGACGTAGACGTCCGGCAGGAAGTTCATCTCGATCTTGATCGTGCCGTCGCCGGAGCAGTTCTCGCAGCGGCCGCCCTTCACGTTGAAGGAGAAGCGGCCCGGCAGGTAGCCGCGCACCTTCGCCTCCATGGTCTCCGCGAACAGCTTGCGCACGTGGTCGAAGACACCGGTGTACGTGGCCGGGTTCGACCTCGGGGTCCGGCCGATCGGCGACTGGTCGACATGCACGACCTTGTCGACGAGGTCGTCGCCGGCCACCCGGGTGTGCCGCCCCGGCACCGAGCGGGCGCCGTTCAGCTCGCGCGCCAGGTGCGTGTAGAGGATGTCGTTGACCAGCGTCGACTTGCCGGAACCGGACACACCGGTCACAGCCGTGAGCACGCCCAGCGGGAAGGCGACGTCGATGTCCCGGAGGTTGTTCTCCTTGGCGCCGTGGACGGTCAGCTTCCGCTCGCCGTTCACGGGCCGCCGTACGTCCGGGATCGCGATGGACCGCTTGCCCGACAGGTACTGGCCGGTCATCGACTCGGAGTTCTTCAGCAGCTCCTTCAGCGAACCGCTGTGCACCACCTTGCCGCCGTGCTCGCCCGCACCGGGGCCGATGTCCACGACCCAGTCGGCCACCTTGATGGTGTCCTCGTCGTGCTCGACCACGATCAGCGTGTTGCCCATGTCCCGCAGCCGCACCAGCGTCTCGATGAGGCGGTGGTTGTCCCGCTGGTGCAGGCCGATGGAGGGCTCGTCCAGTACGTACAGCACGCCGACGAGGCCGGAACCGATCTGCGTGGCGAGACGGATGCGCTGGGCCTCGCCGCCCGACAGGGTACCGGCGGCGCGGTTCAGCGAGAGGTAGTCCAGGCCGACGTCGACGAGGAAGCGGAGCCGCTCGTTGACCTCCTTGAGGACGCGCTCGGCGATCTTCTTGTCGCGGGCGTCGAGCCGCATCCGGCCGAGGAAGTCCGCGCACTCGCTGATCGACATGGCGGCGACCTCGGCGATGGACTTCTCCATCACCGTCACCGCGAGCACGATCGGCTTGAGGCGGGTGCCCTCGCAGGTCGGGCACGGCACCTCGCGCATGTAGCCCTCGAAGCGCTCGCGGCTGGCGTCGCTCTCGGACTCCGCGTGCCGCCGCTTGACGAAGGGCACCGCGCCCTCGAAGGCCGTGGTGTACGCCCGCTCCCGCCCGTAGCGGTTGCGGTAGCGGACCTCGATCTGCGTCTTGTGACCGTACAGCAGGGCCTTCTTCGCGCGCTGCGGCAGCCCGGCCCACGGGATGTCGGTGCGGAAGCCCAGCTCCCCGGCCAGGGCGCCGATCAGCCGCTGGAAGTAGTCCTTGGTGTGACCGAGCGACCACGGCGAGACCGCACCCTCGTCCAGGGACTTCTCCTCGTCCGGAATGATCAGATCCGGGTCCACCTCCATGCGCGTGCCGATGCCCGTGCACTCCGGGCAGGCGCCGAACGGCGAGTTGAAGGAGAAGGAGCGCGGCTCCAGCTCCTCGAAGGAGAGGTCGTCGTACGGGCAGTAGAGGTGCTCGGAGAACATCCGCTCACGCTCGGGGTCGTCCTCGGCGAGGTCGACGAAGTCCAGGATGACCATGCCGCCGGAGAGGCCGAGGGCGGTCTCCACCGAGTCGGTGAGCCGGCGCTTGGCGCTGTCCTTGACGGTGAGGCGGTCGATGACCACCTCGATGGTGTGCTTCTCCTGCTTCTTCAGGGTGGGCGGCTCGGAGAGCTGGATCGTCTCCCCGTCCACCCGCGCCCGGCTGTAGCCCTTGGTCTGCAGGTCGGCGAAGAGGTCGACGAACTCGCCCTTGCGCTCGCGCACCAGCGGCGAGAGCACCTGGAAGCGGCTGCCCTCGGGGAGCGCGAGCACCTTGTCGACGATCGCCTGCGGCGACTGGCGCGAGATGGGGCGCCGGCACTCGGGACAGTGCGGCTTGCCGATGCGGGCGAACAGGAGGCGGAGGTAGTCGTAGACCTCGGTGATGGTGCCCACGGTCGAGCGCGGATTGCGCGAGGTCGACTTCTGGTCGATCGAGACGGCCGGCGAGAGCCCCTCGATGAAGTCGACGTCGGGCTTGTCCATCTGCCCGAGGAACTGGCGGGCGTACGACGAGAGCGACTCGACGTAGCGGCGCTGGCCCTCGGCGAAGATCGTGTCGAAGGCCAGGGAGGACTTGCCCGACCCGGAGAGTCCGGTGAAGACGATGAGTGAGTCGCGGGGCAGGTCGAGCGAGACGTTCTTGAGGTTGTGCTCGCGAGCGCCACGAACGATGAGACGGTCGGTCACGCCGGTCCGCACCTTTCTTGAGAGAGCGGGGGCACGGGGCCCCGTCCCAGGGTATGGGGGGCGCCTCTGCGGTGGAGTGGAGTCTGACTTCCGAGCGTATAGCACGCGCATTCGATTTACGGCACTGCGCAGACCGCTTCACCCGATCGTGTGCCCGGGGGGCGGAGAGCACTAGGCTCGCCTCATGACTGATCATGTGCACGACCTGCGATCTGTACGTGAAGCGACGGACCGACTGCTGACCGCGGTCGCGAAGCTGGACAACGCCGCGCTCGCCGAGGAGTCACACCTCCCCGGCTGGAGCAGGGGCCACATCCTGGCCCACCTCGCGCGCAACGCCGACGCCCTCGTCAACGTCTTCGAGGGGCGCCCCATGTACGCGAGCGCCGAAGCGCGCGACGCGGACATCGAACGCGACGCCGGCCGGCCTCTGGAAGAACACCTGGCGGACCTCCGTGATTCCGGGGCCCGCTTCCTGGCCACCGCCGAGCGCGACCAGGACTGGTCCCGGACCGTCGAGCTGCGGGGCGGCGTCACGGACCTCGCCGCCAACGTGCCCTTCCGCCGCTGGGTCGAGGTCGCGCTGCACCACGTCGACCTGAACATCGGCTACGAGCTCTCCGACCTCCCGGAGGAGTTCACCGACCGCGAGATCGCCTTCCTCGCCGACCGCTGGTCCGGGCGTCCGGAGGTTCCCCCGGTCACGCTGCGCGCCCTGCCCGGCGAGGTGTGGCACACCGGCGGCACCGAAGGCACCCCGGTGGTCCTCGAGGGCCCCAAGGACGAGCTGCTCGGCTGGCTGGCCGGACGCGGTCTGCGGGGCGCCCGCCTCGCCGTCACGGCCGGCGACGGCCTCCCCGAACTCCCGCCGCTCTAGGATCGAAACACCTCTAGGATCAAAAACATGACGTACACCGGAGAGGTCAAGGTCGGCGGTCCGGCCGACGTGCACGAACTCGCGGACCTGATGATTTCCAAGGTCGCGGTGGGCTCGATGAACAACAACGCCTACCTGCTGCGCTGCCGGGCGACGGACGAGCAGCTGCTGATCGACGCGGCCGCGGACGCGGACACGCTGCTGAGCCTGATCGGGGACGACGGCATCGCGTCCGTCGTCACCACCCACCAGCACGGCGACCACTGGGGCGCGCTCCAGGCCGTGGTCGAGGCCACGGGGGCGACCACGTACGCCGGCGCCTACGACGCCGAGGGCATCCCGGTGGCGACCGACGTCCCGGTGGCGGACGGGGACACCGTCCGCGTCGGACGGGTCGAGCTCACCGCGCGCCACCTGGTCGGACACACTCCCGGTTCGATCGCCCTGATCTACGACGACCCGCACGGGCACCCGCACGTATTCACCGGCGACTGCCTCTTCCCGGGCGGCGTCGGGAACACGTGGGGCGACCCCGAGGCCTTCGCGAGCCTGATCGACGACGTCCAGCACAAGATCTTCGACCGGCTGCCGGACGAGACCTGGATCTACCCCGGCCACGGCAACGACACCACGCTGGGCGCCGAGCGGCCGCACCTGACCGAGTGGCGCGAACGCGGCTGGTAGGTCCGCAACCCGTCAACTTCGCAGTGCGGGGGACTCCTTCCGGTCGATGATGGCCGAACGCACGTCCTGAGGGCCGGGGAGGGGGTATCTGCTGCACCATGCACCAAGAGCCCTCCCCGTCGCCCTCACCCGCCGCGTCCCGACCCGCCCCCTCGATGCTGCGCCTGGCCTCGGCCTCCCTCGCCGGAACCGCCATCGAGTTCTACGACTTCTTCGTGTACGGAACGGCCGCCGCCCTCGTGCTCGGCCCGCTCTTCTTCCCCTCCTTCTCCCCGCTCGCCGGCACCCTCGCCGCGTTCGGCACCTTCGGCGTCGGCTTCCTCGCCCGCCCGCTCGGCTCGGCGGTCTTCGGCCACATCGGCGACCGCTACGGGCGGCGCCCGGTGCTCCTGGCCTCCCTGCTGCTCACCGGGCTCGCCACCGTCGCCGTCGGCTGCGTGCCGACGTACGACTCGATCGGCGTGGCCGCACCGGCGCTGCTGCTCCTGCTGCGCTTCCTGCAGGGCCTCGGGCTCGGCGGCGAATGGGGCGGCGCGGTCCTGCTGACCGCGGAGCACGCCCCCGAGCGGCAGCGCGGCCTGTGGTCGAGCTTCCCCCAGATCGGTCCGCCGGTGGGCTTCCTGCTGGCCAACGGCATCGTCCTCGCCCTGTCGGCGACCCTGACGAACGCCCAGTTCACCTCCTGGGGCTGGCGGGTCCCGTTCTGGGCGGCCGGGCTGCTGGCCCTGGCGGGGCTGTGGCTGCGCCGCTCGGTGGAGGAGACCCCGCAGTTCAAGGCGCTGGCCGAGAGCGGCCGCCGGGCGGACGCGCCGCTGGCCGAGGTGGTCCGCGGCCACTGGCGGCTGCTCCTGCTGACCGGCGGGGCGCTGGCCGTGGGGTACGCCGTCTTCTACGCGGTCACCACCTGGTCCCTCGCGTACGCGACCGAGCGGCTGGGCCTGGGCCGCACGACGGTGCTGGCGTGCATCATGGGCGCCGTCGCGCTGATGGGCCTGATGACCCCGCCGGTCGCGGTGCTCGGCGACCGGTACGGCCGCCGGCCGCTGTGCCTGGCCGGGTCGGCGGCCTGTGTGCTGTGGATGTTCCCGCTGGTGGCCCTGCTGGGCACGGCCGATCCGCTGCTGATGACGCTGGGCTTCGTCGGGGCGCTGCTGGGCATGGTGACGATGTTCGCGGTGGTGGGCGCGTACCTGCCGGAGCTGTACGCCCCGCGGATCCGCTGCACGGGCGCGGCCGTGGGCTACAACCTGGGCGGCGTACTGGGCGGGGCGCTGACCCCGATCGTGGCGACGGCGCTGGCGGACGGCTCCGGTCCGCCGTGGGGTGTGGCCGTGTACCTGAGCGCGATCGCCCTGGTCAGCCTGGCCTGCTTCGCGCTGCTGCCGGAGACCGGCCCGGCCGTCGTACGGCCGCGGCCGGGCGCCGGGGCGGCCGCGGGCACGGAAACGGGGGCGGCCGAAGCGGCCGCCCCCGCGTAGTCCCGCGGGACCGGTCAGGCGTCGATGCTCTCCGGGCGGGCGGCGGCCTCGGCCGCGGCCTGCTTCTTCGAGGCCATCAGGCTGGTGATCGTGGTGATGACCAGGACACCGCAGATGACGCCCAGGGAGACCGGGATCGAGATGACCGGGACGTGCACCCCGGACTCGTGGAGGGCGTGCAGTACCAGCTTGACGCCGATGAAGCCGAGGATGACCGACAGGCCGTAGCTGAGGTGGACCAGCTTCTTGAGCAGGCCGCCGATGAGGAAGTACAGCTGGCGCAGACCCATCAGGGCGAAGGCGTTGGCCGTGAAGACGATGTACGGGTCCTGGGTGAGGCCGAAGATCGCCGGGATGGAGTCCAGGGCGAACAGCACGTCGGTGGTGCCGATGGCGAGCATGACCACCATCAGCGGGGTCAGGACGCGCTTGCCGTTGTTCTGGATGAAGAGCTTGGTGCCGTGGTAGCGGTCGGCGACGCCGAACTTCTTCTCGACGGACTTGAGCAGGCGGTTCTCCTCGAACTCGTCCTCCTCCTCGTCCTTGCGGGCTTCCTGGATCAGCTTCCACGCGGTGTAGATCAGGAACGCGCCGAAGATGTAGAAGACCCAGGAGAAGCTGGCGATGATCGCCGCGCCGGCCGCGATGAAGATCGCGCGGAGCACCAGGGCGATCAGCACGCCCACGAGCAGGACGCGCTGCTGGAGGTGCGAGGGCACCGCGAACTTCGCCATGATCAGGACGAAGACGAAGAGGTTGTCCACGCTCAGGGACTTCTCGGTGATGAAGCCCGCGAAGAACTCCTGGGAGGCCTGGCCGTTCCCGAAGAACCACAGGCCGAGGCCGAAGAGTGCGGCGAGGACGATCCAGACGACCGTCCAGGTGCCCGCTTCCTTGATCGATACGTCGTGGGGTTTGCGGCCGATGAAGAAATCGGCGCCGATGAGGAGGGACAGACCGAGAATGGTCAGGGCCCACAGGGTCCAGGAAACTTCCACGTGAAACACGCCTCCGGCGGATGGCTCAGCACTTCGTCAGCGTCATCGCTGCCGGAGGTCTCTTCCACCCGGGCGGCCTGGAGGCCGTGGGCCGACGCCCCGGGACGACTGCGCACATATGGCCGCAGTGGTCCGTATTGACGGGTACGCCGTAGCAGGAAAGCAGGAATACTCCCCTCCGCGCTCACCAGGGTACCCGCCGCAACCCGCAAAGGTAAAGGGAATCCCAAGAGGTGGTCAGCGGCAGGTCATCGACCTGCCGCCGCCCGTCACGGGCGGGCGCGCCGCCGGGCCTCCGCCACCCGGTCCAGTGCCTGGTCGAGGACCTGGCTGCCCTGCGGGGGCAGGTCCGGTTCGAAGGTCCAGGCGTGGTGCACCCACGGGTCGGCGAGATGGTTGTCCGGTACCGGCGACAGCCGCATGAGCGAGCGCCACAGCGGGTCCAGCAGCGGCCCGTAGGCCGAAGCCTCGTCACGGTCCGCGACCATCAGCAGGTGCACGCCGACCGCCGGACCCTCGTCGGCGAGGTACCGCAGCTGGGTGACGGCCCGGTCGTCGAAGCCGTGCGGGAAGTCGTGTACGAGGACGAGCTGGTCGGCCGTGTCCACGTCCGGCGGCAGGTCCTCGGGGGCGCCGGCCCGCAGCGCCATCTGTACGAGGTCCACCCGCTTGGTCAGCCGCGCCAGCGTCTGCGTGACCCCGGCGGCCCCGGCGGCGGGCGGTCCGGCCAGCACCCCGGCACGTACGAGGGGCGCCAGGGAGGCCGCTCCGGCGCCGGCGGCGTCGATGACGTGGACGGAGAACCGGTCGGCGGGGTGGACGGCCAGCAGCCGCACCGCGTGGGCGACGGCCATGTCCATGGCGGCGCGGCGCAGCCGGTCGGTGTCCATGGCCATCGCGGCCTCGGACCCGGTGCGGCCGTTGTCGATCCAGATGCCGCGCTCCAGCGGGAGCCTCATCAGCATGGGGACCCGCAGGTCGGGGCGCTCGGGCAGGTACAGGTCGCCCAGGCGCAGGGCCAGCGGGTTCTCCTCGGGCAGCTCTGCGGACCGGCCGCCGTGCCAGACCGGGTTGTCCCAGCGGGCGTACGCGGCCGGCAGTGCGGGCTCGACCACCTCCGCTTCGGCGATCAGCTGGGCGAGGTCCCGGTCGAGGACGGCCTGGGCCTGGGCGACGAGCTCCTCCCGGCGCGCCCGGGCGGTGTCGCGGGCGGCGTTTCCGGAGCCCCCGAGGCGGTGGCGCGGGTCCGACAGGGCCTCGTCGAGCTCGCGGTCCATGCGGGAGTCGGCGAACTCGACGGCGCTGCGGTAGGCGGCGACCGTGCGGGCCAGGTCCTCGAACATGCCCCAGACCTGGTTGTAGAGCCGCTCCTCCATGGACCAGCCGCCGGCGTCCCCGGCGACGGGCCGCGGGGGCTGTCCGGGCTCCTGCGCCGGCGCGGTGCGCGGCGCGGGCTCGGGCGGCTCGGTGGCGGCGGGACGGCGCCGCGGGTGGGAGTAGCTGATCGTGCTGTCGCCCGAGGACGAGGGCGAGGGCGTCGGCGCGGGCGTCGGCGCGGGGCCGGGCGTGCCCGCGTACGGGCTTCCGGACACCGGGACCACCGGGTCGGGCGCGACGGGGACCGGGTCGGGCGCCACCGGCGCCGCGACACCGGCGTGCACGCGTGCGGCCAGCTCGGCGGCCGCGGGGGCGCTGAGCCCCTGGTCGGCGAACAGGTCGGCGAGCCCGCCGGCGTAGCCCTGGCCGACGGCGCGGACCTTCCAGGCCCCCTGGCGGCGGTAGAGCTCCAGGGCGACGACGGCGGTCTCGGCCTCGAGCCCGGTCAGGGTGTACTCGGCCAGCCCGGTGCCGTCCATGTCCGTGACGGCGATGTGCGAGGCCGCGACGGCACCGAAGCGGGCCGGGCCGCCCGGGGGCAGGGAGAGCAGGACGCCGACGCGGTGCACCTCGGCGGCCACCGCGTCGAGGTCGACGGCGAACCGGTGCCGGTCCGCGGACCCGCCCGGTGCCTCGACCCCCGGAAGGTCGCCCGCACCGGGGTGCGCGATCCCTTCCGGGCCGGTCACGGCGCCCCGCTCGTCTCCGAGCGAGGCCAGGGCGAGCACCGGTGTGCCCGCCGAGACCGTGATCCGCACCCGGTGTTCGGACAGGGCATGGTTCTGCCCCCGGACCAGTTCGGCCGCCATCGTCCCGTCTCCCCCCGTTCTTCTTCGCTTACAGGTGCGGCAGGATCGCCGGCATCAGGTCCTGGAACGTACGGCCGTTGGCCGGGTTGCCGATGGCCGTCATCTGCCAGCCCGCACCCGACCGGGACACCTTCGCCATGATCTGCGCGGTGTACTGGCCGCCGCCGTCGAGGGTGTAGCGGGCCAGCTCCTGGCCGTTTGTCTCGTCGACGATGCGGCAGAACGCGTTCTGCACCTCCTGGAACGTCTGGCCGGTGAAGGAGTTCACCGTGAAGACGATCTGGTCGATGTGCACCGGCACGCGCTGCAGGTCGACGAGGATGGCCTCGTCGTCCCCGCCCTGGCCGACGCCGCCGACCAGGTTGTCACCGGTGTGCCGGACCGAGCCGTCGTCGCTCTGCAGGTGCCGGAAGAAAACGACGTCCACCGGCTGCTTGTCGGCGAAGAGCACCGCCGACGCGTCCAGGTCGATCTCCCGGGTCCGCGAGCCGAAGAGCCCGCGGCGCTTGGCCGCCTGCCAGCCGAGGCCCATCCGGACCGCGGTCAGGGTGCCCCCGTCCGCCTTCTGCAGACTGATGGCCTGACCCTTGGTCATGTTGACCGTCACGCGCTGTCCCCTCTCCATAGCCCGCCCCAACAACGGGAGCGCAGCGTGTACCTGCGGCTGAGACCCAACCCTACTGACAGGCCCCGGGTCAGGCGAGGCCCGCTTCCTTCATCTGTCGCAGCTCCTTCTTCAGCTCGCCCACCTCGTCCCGGATCCGGGCCGCGACCTCGAACTGCAGCTCGGCGGCCGCCGCCCGCATGCGATCGGTCATCTCCTCGATGATCCCGGCCAGTTCGGCGGCCGGCCGGTCGGTGACCACCGCGCCCGCCTTGGCCCCCTTCGCGCCCTTGCCGGCCTTGGCCGGGGCCGCCCTGCCGCCCAGCGCGGGGACCGGCGCCTTGGCGCCCTTGCCGTCCTTCGCCTGCCGGTACCCGGTGCCGAGGAGCTCCTCGGTGTCCAGTTCCTCACGGGCGATGGTGGCGACGATATCGTTGATCTTCTTGCGCAGCGGCTGCGGGTCGATGCCGTTGGCCGTGTTGTAGGCGACCTGCTTCTCCCGGCGGCGGTTCGTCTCGTCGATCGCCTGCGCCATGGCCGGGGTGATGCTGTCCGCGTACATGTGGACCTGGCCGGAGACGTTGCGCGCCGCGCGGCCGATGGTCTGGATCAGCGAGGTGCCGGAGCGCAGGAAGCCCTGCTTGTCGGCGTCGAGGATCGCCACGAGCGACACCTCGGGCAGGTCGAGCCCCTCGCGCAGCAGGTTGATGCCGACCAGGACGTCGAACTCGCCGGAGCGCAGTTCGCGCAGCAGCTCGATGCGGCGCAGGGTGTCCACGTCGCTGTGCAGGTAGCGGACCTGGATGCCGAGCTCCAGGAAGTAGTCCGTGAGGTCCTCGGCCATCTTCTTGGTGAGGGTGGTGACCAGGACCCGCTCGTCCTTCTCGACCCGCTGACGGATCTCGTGCACCAGGTCGTCGATCTGGCCCTCGGTGGGCTTGACCACGACCTCGGGGTCGATGAGGCCGGTGGGGCGGATGATCTGCTCGACGAAGCCGTCGCCGCGCGAGAGCTCGTACTTGCCGGGGGTGGCCGACAGGTAGACCGTCTGGCCGATCCGCTCCTGGAACTCCTCCCACTTCAGCGGCCGGTTGTCGAGGGCCGACGGCAGCCGGAAGCCGTGGTCGACCAGGGTCCGCTTGCGCGAGGCGTCGCCCTCGTACATGGCGCCGATCTGCGGCACGGTGACGTGCGACTCGTCGATGACCAGGAGGAAGTCCTCCGGGAAGTAGTCGATGAGGGTGTTGGGCGCGGAGCCGGGCTCGCGGTCGTCCATGTGCAGCGAGTAGTTCTCGATGCCGGAGCAGGACCCGATCTGCCGCATCATCTCCAGGTCGTACGTGGTGCGCATGCGCAGCCGCTGCGCCTCCAGCATCTTGTTCTGCTTCTCCAGCTCGGCGAGGCGCGTGGCCAGCTCGGCCTCGATGCCGCGGACCGCCTTCTCCATGCGCTCGGGGCCCGCGACGTAGTGGCTGGCGGGGAAGACGTACAGCTCGCGGTCCTCGCTGATGACCTCGCCGGTCAGCGGGTGCAGGGTGGAGAGGGCCTCGATCTCGTCGCCGAACATCTCGATGCGGACGGCCAGTTCCTCGTACACCGGGAAGATCTCGATGGTGTCGCCGCGGACCCGGAAGGTGCCGCGGGTGAAGGCCACGTCGTTGCGCGTGTACTGGATGTCGACGAAGCGGCGCAGCAGCTGGTCCCGGTCGATCTCCTCGCCCACCTTGAGGGAGACCATCCGGTCGACGTACTCCTGCGGGGTACCGAGGCCGTAGATGCAGGACACGGACGCGACGACGATGACGTCGCGCCGGGTCAGCAGCGAGTTGGTCGCGGAGTGGCGCAGCCGCTCCACCTCCTCGTTGATCGAGGAGTCCTTCTCGATGTACGTGTCCGACTGCGGAACGTAGGCCTCGGGCTGGTAGTAGTCGTAGTACGAGACGAAGTACTCGACGGCGTTGTTCGGCAGGAGCTCGCGGAACTCGTTCGCCAGCTGGGCGGCGAGGGTCTTGTTCGGCGCCATCACCAGGGTGGGGCGCTGGAGCCTTTCGATCATCCACGCGGTGGTCGCCGACTTGCCGGTGCCGGTCGCGCCCAGCAGGACGACATCCTTCTCACCTGCACGGATGCGCTTCTCCAGCTCGGCGATGGCCGTCGGCTGGTCGCCGCTGGGCTGGTAGGAGCTGACGACCTCGAAAGGCGCCACCGTGCGTTCGATCTTCGATACGGGCCGCATGAGTCAACCGTACGACCCCCCACTGACACTCACGTATCCGCGCGCGGCAGCGCGGCGCGCCCGGCCGGGCCGGCCTCACACGTTCTGGTCCGTTTGTCGTAGTTCGGTGGCGGCTCGGTGATCTTCAACCGCATGATCGCGTGAAGGCCCCGCCGTGAAGTGCACCGCCACAACGTCTGCCGCTCCGCACCCGTCTGACGCAGGAACAGGGCTCACGACCCGAGGAGAACGCACATGTACGTCCGACCCGCCGCCGCGGCAGCCGCCGCGTTCCTGGGCTTCACCCTCACCCTGCTGGGCGGGACGGCCTCGTACGCCGCCACCGGCCCCGGCCCAGCCCCCGGACCGGCCGGGCTGCTGGGGAACCCCGTCGTGTACGCCCACCGGGGGGCTTCGGCGTACGCCCCGGAGAACACCCTGGACGCGATCGACCTGGCCATGCGGCTGGGCTTCGACTGGGTGGAGAACGACGTGCAGCGCACCAAGGACGGCGAGCTGGTGGTCGTCCACGACGACACCCTGTCCCGGACCACGGACGTCGAGCAGCTGTTCCCGGACCGCAAGCCGTGGAGGGTCAAGGACTTCACGGCGGCGGAGATCGCCCTGCTCGACGCGGGCAGCTGGTTCGGCCAGGAGTACACCGGCGCCCGGGTGCCCACCCTGCGGGAATACCTCGACCGGGTGCAGCGCAACCAGCAGCGGCTGCTCCTGGAGATCAAGAAGCCCGAGCTCTACCCCGGGATCGAGCAGCAGACCCTGAAGGTGCTGGAGGAGGCGGGCTGGCTCGACGAGCGCCACGTGGAGCAGCGCCTGGTGGTGCAGAGCTTCAGCTCCGACTGCGTACGCATCGTGCACGAGCTGCGCCCGGACCTCGTGACGGCCTTCCTGGGCACCCCGCCGGTGGCGGACCTGCCGCGGTACGCGCAGTTCACCGACCGGATCAACCCGTGGCACACCACGATCTCGGCCGAGTGGGTCGCGGCGGTGCACGGGCTGCTCGGAGCCCACGGCACGGCCATGGAGGTGGACACCTGGATCGTGGACGACGCCACGACCGCCCGGAAGGTCCGGGCCATGGGCGTGGACGGCATCATCACCAACGCCCCGGACGTCGTACGGGAGGCCGTCGGCGGCTTCTGACGCCGGCCTGAAACGCGGTCGCTGTCAGCGGTGCGCCGTACCGTGGACGCGTGGACAGCACCGAGCGGCCCCGCGGGCCGCACCTCGAATGGACCGTCGTCGCGAGCGGCGTCGGCCCCCTGCTCCTGGCCGCGACCCCGGAGGGTCTGGTCCGGGTCGAGTTCCATGCCGGGCCCGACCGGGTCGACGCGATGATCGGCACGCTCGTCTCCCGGCTCGGCGCCGACGCCTGGCGGCCCGCGCCGGGCGGGGAAGTGCTGCTGGCCGAGCCCATACGCCAGCTGGCCGCGTACTTCTCCGGCGCGCTGCGGCGCTTCGAGCTGCCGCTGGACTGGCGCCTCAGCTCCGGTTTCAACCGGCAGGTGCTCCAGGAACTGGACCGTTCCGTGCCGTACGGAGCGGTCGTCGGGTACGGGGAGCTGGCGGCCCGCGCCGGGCAGCCGGGGGCCGCCCAGGCCGTGGGCAACGCGATGGGGTCGAACCCGCTGCCGCTGGTGGTGGCCTGCCACCGGGTGGTGGAGAACGACGGGGGCATCGGCGGCTTCGGCGGCGGGGTCGAGACCAAGCGCCGGCTGCTCGCACTGGAGGGCGTCCTCCCGGAGCCGCTGTTCTGAACGGGACGGATGCCGTGTTCCGCCCGCACGGTAAGGGGTGGCACACTGCCGCGGTGACTACTCGAGCCGCCGCACCCGGCCGCAGCGCGTCCTGCCGCGCCCCGCACCCCCACCCGGGCGGGGGGTCCCGGGCATGACCGCCTCCCCCGGCACGGACCGGCCCACCGCGACGGCCGGCCTCCCGGATGCGGCCCGGCTGCGGCGGCGCACCACCGGGGTGCTCATCGCGAGCCAGATGCTCGGCGGGCTCGGCGTGCCCATCAGCATCGCCCTGGCCCCCGTACTCGCCAGCGAGGTCAGCGGCACCGAGGCCCTGTCCGGCCTCGCCTCCACCGCCGCCGTGATCGGCACCGCCCTGGTCTCCCTGCCGCTCGCCGCCCTGATGACCGCGCGCGGCCGCCGCCCCGGGCTGGTCCTGGCCTACCTCATCGGCGCCGCCGGTGCGGGCCTCGTGGTCCTCGCCGCGACGATCGAGAGCTTCCCGCTGCTGATGCTCGGCATGGCCGCCTTCGGCGCCGCCTCCTCGGCCAACCTCCAGGCCCGGTTCGCCGCCGCCGACCTCGCCGCACCGGACCGCCGGGCCCGCTCGATCTCCGTCGTCGTGTGGGCGTCCACCATCGGCGCGGTGCTCGGCCCCAACCTGTCCGCCCCCGCCAGCCGCAGCTTCGCCGGGACCTCCATACCCGAGACGGCGGGGCCCTTCGTGTGGGCCGCCGCCGTCTTCCTCCTCACCGCCGCGCTGATCGGGATACTCCTGCGCCCGGATCCGCTGCTGACGGCCCGGGCGCTGGCCGCACCCGAGGAGCAGACCCGCGAGGGCCGCTCGCTGCGCGCCGGGTTCGCCGCCGTCAAGGCCTCCCCGCGGGCCCGGCTCGCGCTGGTCACCGTGGCCGTGTCGCACACCACCATGGTCTCGATCATGGTGATGACCCCGATGGACCTGGGCCACCACGGCGCGGGCCTGGAGCTCATCGGGCTGGTGATCAGCGGTCACATCGCCGGCATGTTCGCCTTCTCGCCCCTGATGGGCTGGCTCGCGGACCGCCTCGGCCGGCTGTCCGGGATCGGCCTGGCGGCCGGGCTGCTGTCGGTCGCCGCGCTGCTCGCCGGCACGGCCGGGCCGCACCACGGCCAGAGCGCGGCGGGCCTCTTCCTGCTCGGCCTCGGCTGGTCCGCCGGGATGGTGTCCGGATCGGCGCTGCTGACCGACTCGGTGCCGCAGCCCGCGCGGGCCGCCGTACAGGGGCTGAGCGACCTGACGATGAACACGGCCGCGGGCGTGGGCGGCGCGGCCGCCGGGTTGGTCATGGCCCAGGCGGGCTACGGCTGGCTGAACGCCGTCGGTGCCTGCCTGCTGCTGCCGATGGCGGCGCTCGCGCTGTTCACCGCGCGCCGCCACCCCGCTTCCGCGACGTCCGCGAAGGGCGGCGTCAGCAGCTGATGTGGTAGGCCTTGCGGAGCGTCTCGTGCACGGTCCAGGTCGTCCGGTCGCCCTCCCGGAGCACGCAGGCGGAACCGGGGCCCACCTCCAGGGTCGCGCCGCCCTCCACCTCGATGGTGGCCCGGCCGCCGACCACGACGAACAGCTCGTCGGCCTCGGTGTCGGTGACGACGCCCGGGGTGATCTGCCAGATCCCGCGCACCTGCCGGCCGTCGGGCGACTCCCAGAGCACCTTGCCGCTCACCACCGGCTCGCCGGAGACGATCTGCCCGGGGTCGAGGGCCTCGGCCTCCAGTTCGGAGTCCGGGACGTCCGGAACGCAGACGGCGAAGGAGGCGGGGGCACGGTGCTCACTGCTGCTCATGGCCCGCGAGCCTAATCCCGCCGGGCGGCCCCGCGGGGTGACCAGAGCGTCCAGCGGGGGCGGGGCCGACGAGTCACCCTGTCCAGCGGCCGGCGGCGCTGCCGGCGCCGTCCGCGCAGGAGCGTTACTCGGACAGGTTGTGACGGGTGGGGCGGGAGCGCGTTTGGGGGCGCGAATCCGGTGCCATGGATGGGGACATGTCACAGCACACAGCAACTGCAGCCCTGTCCGGCGGACCCGTCCTGTCGGAAGAGGTACGCGAGGCGCTCGCCCGGCACAGGCCCGTCGTGGCGCTGGAGTCGACGATCCTCGCCCACGGGCTGCCGCGGCCCCGCAATCTGGCGGTGGGTCTCGAACTGGAGGCGCTGGTCCGCTCGGAAGGCGCGGTTCCGGCGACGATCGCCGTCATCGACGGCGTGGCCCGCGCGGGTCTGGACAAGGCCCAGCTGGAGCGGATCGCCGGCGGCGAGGGGGTGCGCAAGCTCGGCCACCGGGATCTGGCGCCCGCGCTGGCGGCGGGGGCCACCGGGGCGACGACGGTGTCCGGTACGGCCTTCCTGGCCGCGCGGGCGGGCCTGCGGGTGTTCGCCACGGGCGGGCTGGGCGGCGTACACCGCGAGTGGGCGCGGGCGCAGGACGAGTCGGCGGACCTGTCGCTGCTGGCCCGGACGCGGATCACGGTGGTGTGCGCGGGGGTGAAGTCGATCCTGGACGTGCCGGCCACGCTGCAGCGGCTGGAGACGCTGGGAGTGGGGGTGCTCGGGTACCGGACGCAGCGGTTCCCCGGCTTCTACCTGGCCGATTCCGGCGAACCGGTCGACTGGACGGTGGACGGGCCGGAGGAGGTCGCCGCGGTGATGGCCGCGCAGGACGCCCTGGGCGGCCCGGAGGCGGGCCTGCTGGTGGCCAATCCGGTGGCGGAGGCGGAGCAGCTGGATCCGCAGCTGCACGACCGGGTGCTGGCCGAGGCGCTCGCCGAGTGCCGTGAGCGGGGGATCACGGGGCAGGCGGTGACACCGTTCCTGCTGGGGTTCCTGGTACGGGCGACGGGCGGGGCCTCGCTGGAGGCGAACCTGGCGGCGGTACGGGGCAACGTGCGGCTCGGCGCCAGGATCGCGGGGGCTTGGGCGGCCCGGGCATGACACGGGCGGAACCGGCAGGTCCGGGGGCGCTGCTGGTGGTCGGGGACGTGGTCACCGATGTGGTGGCGGTCCATCCGGAGCCGCTCGCTCCGGCCACCGACACGGCCGCCCGGATCCGGACCCTGCCGGGCGGCGCCGGGGCCAACGCGGCCTGCTGGGCGGCCCGTACGGGGGCCGCGGAGGTACGGCTCCTCGCGCGGGTGGGTACCGAGTCGGCGCGGTGGCACGAGCGGGCGCTGCTGGACGCGGGGGTGCTGCCGCGGCTGGTGGTCGACCGGGAGGAGCCGACCGGGACGGTGGTCGCGCTGGTCGGCAAGGACGCGGAGCGGACCTTCCTGACCGACAGCGGGGCCGCGCTGCGGCTGTGCCCCGCCGACTGGACGCCGTCCCTGCTGGACGGGGTGGCCCATCTCCACCTGTCCGGGTACCTGTTCTTCGCCGACAGCAGCCGGGAGCTGGCCCTGGTCGCGCTGCGGGCGGCCCGGGCCCGGGGTGTGCCGGTGAGCGTGGACCCCGCCTCGGCCGGGTTCCTGGCCGTGCTGGGCCCGCAGCGGTTCCTCGATGCCGTGGCGGGGGCGGGGGTGCTGCTGCCCAACGAGGACGAGGCCCGGCTGCTGGCCGGCCTGCCGGAGCCGGCCGGAGTGGCCCGGGCGGCGGCGCGGCTGAGCCGCCGGATACCGCTGGTGGTGGTGACCCGGGGCGCGGCCGGGGCGCTGGTGGCCGAGGGGGGCCGGATCACCGCCGAGGTCACGGCGGAGCCGGCCCGGGCGGTGGACTCCACGGGCGCGGGGGACGCCTTCACCGGCGGTTTCCTCGCGGCCCGGCTGGCCGGCGCGGACCCTGCGGAAGCCGCCCGGGCGGGCTGCCGGGCGGCCGCGCTGGCGGTGACCCGGCTGGGCGGCCGGCCCTGAGGCCCTTGCGGCTCCCGCGCTCCTACCGCGCACGGATGCCCGTCCAGGCGGGATGGCGGGGGTCGTCGGCCCGGACCACCGCGTCGGCGGCCGAGGCCGGGTCCGTGTCGGCCTCGTAGCGCGCGAAGGCCGGCAGCGTCCAGCGCGCGGACTCCTCGGTGCGGCGGGCGAGCGCGCCCGGGGAGAGCCGGATGTGGACGCTCAGGTCGAAGGGGAACCAGTGGCCCAGCAGCAGCGGGCCGTGCACGATCAGCACACCGCCGGGCGGGAGTTCGGCGTACGGGCTGCGGGTCGCCCGGTCGCTCACCGGGTCCCAGAGGTCCGGCAGCACCCGGCCGGTGCCGCCCGGGTCGGTCGGGCCGAAGACCTCCCGCCAGAGCGCGGCCGTGTCGTACCAGCCGCCGAGGTAGGAGTCCACGTCCTGGCGGCCGAACTCGAAGCGCAGGGAGGCCGGCCGCAGGAAGCCCTCGGCCGCCACCACCAGGACCGGCCGTCCGCGCAGGCGCAGCGCGTCGGCGAGGTGCCCGGCCAGGACACCGGTCTCGGCGGCCGGGGCTCCGTCGATGCCCACGCGCTGCCGACCGGCCTGTCCGGAGGGCGTGTCGGGGACGGCGTCGGGGTCGTCGAGGTGGCCGGCGAGCCGCTCGGCCATCCGCTGCCACGTGATCGCTTCCAGCTGCACCAGCCCATTGTCAGTGGTGGGCCGTAGCGTTTTTGACGAGGGATCACCGGCGGAGAAGAAGCCGGTGGCCCGGCTTTCGGGGAGGGGTCTGTCATGGCTCGGGAGACGACGTATCTGGAGCTGTCGCAGGAAGACGGCGCTGCGCACAAGTTCTACGAGGTCACGGTGGACGGCACCGCCGTCACCGTGCGGTACGGGCGCATCGGCGCGGACGGCCAGCTGCAGAGCTCCTCGTTCCCGACGGCGGACAAGGCCCGGGCGGCGGCCGCCAAGAAGATCGGGGAGAAGGTCCGCAAGGGGTACGCGCCGGCGGTGCGCGGACAGCGCGCCGCCCGGTCGGTGACCCGCCGCCAGGTCACGTCGGCGCCGTCGACGGCGCGGGCCGTGGCCCCGGTGCTGTGGCGGTTCCGCACGGGCTCCTCGGCCTTCGGGATCCACGTGGACGAGGACCGCTGCTGGGTCGGCAACCAGGCGGGGGACGTCTACACCCTGAGCCACGGCGGGGAGGTGCTGGCCCGCTACTCCCTGCCGGACGGGGTGAAGTGCCTGGTGGCGGACGAGTTCTGGATCTACGCGGGCTGTGACGACGGCACGGTGTACGACCTGTCGTCGAAGGTGCCGTTCGGGGCCTACGACATAGCCGCCGATGTGGACATCTTCTGGCTCGACATCCGGGAGGGCGTGCTGAACGTGTCCGACCGCGCCGGCGGGCTGACGGTCATCGACCACGAGGACGAGTTCCAGTGGTCGCGGCGCTCGGACGGCTCCAACGCCTGGATGGTCCGGGCGGACGCGGACGCGGTCTACCACGGGCACAGCACGGGGGTCACCGCGTACGCCCCGGACGGGGGGCGGCAGTTGTGGCACACCGCCACGAACGGCTCGGTGCTGTTCGGCTGGCAGGAGGACCACGCGGTGTATGCGGGCACCGGGCGCAACACCGTGCAGCGGCTGTCGAAGGCGACCGGCGCGGTGGAGGCCTCCTACCCGTGCGACGCGGCGGTGTACTCGTGCGCGACCTCCCCCGACGGCAAGCACGTCTTCGCCGGCGACCTGGCCTCCTCGGTGTACTGCTTCGACGCCGACGGACGGCGGCTGTGGAAGCTGGGCACGGGCAGCGGGTCCGCGCTGTCGATGCAGTACCGGGACGAGCGGCTGTACCTGGTCACCACGGACGGCTCGCTGGTCTGTGTGGACGCGAGCGAGCAGGCGATAGCGGCGGCCCAGCAGGGCTCCGTGCCGGCGCCGGTGGACGTGAAGTCGGCGGCCGCGCTGCCCGTGTACACCCCGGCCGCGTCGGCGGCGGCGGTCGCCACCGTCTCGGTGGCGGCGGCTCCGGCGGGCGGTGTGGTGGTGGAGTGCGTCCAGCAGGGCGGCCGGATGCGGGTGCAGGTGGTCTCGGGAGGCTTCGAGCCCTCCTGGAACGTGCAGTTCCCCCGCGGGATACGGGAGCCCGGCGCCCGGTACGTGGTGGACGGGCTGCACGCGGCCTCGGGCGGGTTCTACCGGGTGCGCGGGGAGATACGCCGGCTGGTGTGAGGCCCGCCGGGGCGGGGCCGGTTCACGCGGCGTGCTCCCGGCAGACGGCCGGTGTGACACCGGGCGGGGGCGGGGTGGGTATGGCGAAGGGGGTTCCCGCGGGGAGCGAGGGCGTCACGTGGAGTACGACCGGCTCGGTGCCCAGGTTGTGGCCCAGATGGATGTGCCCGATGCCCGCGGGCTCCACGAAGGTGGTTCCGGCCCGGTGCACCTCGACCGTGCGGTCGTGCAGGACCCGGGTCAGGGTCCCGGCGAGGACGACGGCGTTCAGCCGCACCCGGTGGTAGTGCCAGCCGGTGCAGCCGCCCGGCGGTATGACGATCTCGCGGCCTGCCGGGACCGCGGAAATGCGTGCCCTTGCCGGCCGAACCGTCGCCTGCTGTCCCGTCATGTGCCCTCCTCGGTGGACCGGCCGCCGTCCACGGGCTCACCGTAGAAGGGCGGCGCGGCATCAAGGAAGAGTTGGTGAAACATCAACCGCCCCTTCCCAGCAGGTGATATGAGGCCCCTGAAGCGGTATCACCCCTGTATGAGCCTGGTGGTGTTCGAGTCCGGTAAGCAGATCCACTGCGCCGAGTGCCGACAGGGGCCGCTGCGGCACCTCGTGCGCGAGGCGGGCGTGCCGCGCTGCCTGGACTGCGCCGACCTCGGGCACCTGGTCTACCTCCCGCGCGGGGACGCGGCGCTCACCCGGCGCTCCCGCGAGGGCAGTTCGCTGTCCGCCGTCGTCGTCCGCTTCAACCGGCGCCGCCGCCGCTACGAGCGCCAGGGCATCCTCGTCGAGGACGCCGCCCTGGCCCGCGCCGAGCGTGCGTGCCTCGCGGACGCCGAGGCGCGGGCCAGGCGCCGGGAGCGCGACCGGCTGCGCCGCGCCGCCGAGGACACCCGGTTCACGGCAGCCTTCGCCGCCGAGATAGTACGGCTGTTCCCCGGCTGCCCGGCCGACCGGGCCGTGGCCATAGCCACGCACGCCTCGGTGCGCGGCAGCGGCCGGGTGGGCCGCAGCGCCGCCGGCCGGGCCCTGGACGAGCTCGCCGTCTCGTACGCGGTGCGCGCGGCCGTGCGGCACACCGACACCGAGTACGACGCCCTGCTGATGGCAGGGGTCCCGCGCTTCGCGGCCCGGACCCGGCTGGCCGCACGGATCGACGCCGTCCTGGACGGCTGGCGCCCCGTACCGCCCGGCCCCTAGCGGCTCATGCCGAAGCGGCGGTAGAGGAGCACCCCGCCGAGGAGGAGCGCTCCGCCGCCCGGCAGCAGGTAGCCGACGGCGTCGGTTCCGGTGTGGGCCAGGGCCTCGGTCTGCCGCGGCGGCGCGGGCGGGGTCACCGGCCGGTCGACGGCGGGCGGCTGGACCGGCGGCTTGCCGCCAGTGGGCACCTCGCCGTTGACCGAGGTGTTGCCGGTGGAGCCGTTGCCGACGCCGACGATGCTCACCGCGTTGCCGCTGACGTTCACGGGCAGGTCGACCGGGAGCTGGAGTCCGTTGCCGGAGAGCACCCCTGGCGAATCCTTTCCCCGTCCATCGGCGACTGCTCCGCCGCCGTTGCCCGCGCCCTGTTTCGACGGGTGCGAGGGCCTCGGCTCGGGATGCTCCCCGTTGACGCAGCGGTTCCCGGCGGCCGAGTTGAGCACGCCGACCACGCTCACCGTGTTCCCGCACACGTTCACCGGAACGTGCACCGGCAGCTGCACCAGGTTCCCGGAGAGCAGCCCCGGCGAGCGCTCGGCCCGCCCACCGGCGTCCGCGTCGGCGTAGGCGAATCCGCCCGCACCCGCGACCGCCAGCCCACCTCCCGCAACCATCGCCGCGATCAAGCCATTCCGACGACTGTGACGCATCAGTTTCCCTGCCTTCCGGAGGAGTCCGCGGGCATTCGTCCCGCACCGGAGACAACGCTCTGAACCCATTCGGGTTATAGAGCCGGTAGGCATTTCACTCCATCGTGTACTGGGTAGTGCGTACTTCATGACTGATCGCCCGCTGCTCCTCCTCGACGTGGACGGCCCGCTCAACCCCTTCCGGTCCCCCTTCGCCGGCCTGCGCGGGTACCGGAGCCACCGGATGCGACCCGATGTCTGGCTCTCCTACCAGGACCCGGCATCCCGCAGCGCCCGGCGCGGCGCCCGGGTCCGCCTGCACCCCTCCCACGGCGGCCGGCTGCTGGCCCTGCCCTTCGAACTCACCTGGGCCACGGCCTGGACGCACCAGGCCAACACGATGATCTCCCCGCACATAGGACTTCCCGGTGATCTTCCTGTCATCGAATGGCCGGAACTTTTCGCCAAGGACCCCGACGGCCTCTCGTGGAAGACGCGCCCCCTCGTCGACTGGGCGGCGGGCCGCCCCTTCGCCTGGGTCGACGACATGATCACCCCCCGCGACCGCGCCTGGGTCGCCGCCCACCACCCGACCCCGGCCCTCCTGCTGCGCATCCACCCCCGCCACGGCCTGCGGGACCGCGACTTCACCACCCTCAGCCGTTGGGCCCGCCACGTGACGCGCTGATCCGTCCGTCCACGTGCCGCATCCGCCCCAGCGCCACCAGGGCGGCGACATCCGACTCCAGCGCACCGCGGATGTCGTCGCCCATCCGCTTCCAGCCGAAGAACTCGCGCCCCTGCCTCATGAGTTCGTCGAGGGACATGCCCGGACACTCGGCGGCCAGCTCGGCCAGAACCGCCTGCCGCTCCACGGGTGCCACGTGGGTGACCTTCCGGTTGCAGCCGTCCACCGCCGTCCGCGCCCCGACGAGGCTCCGGCCGCGCACATCGGCGAAGCCGTCGGTGTACACCAGGACCCCCTGCCGGACCAGGCCGCGCAGCACGAGCAGCACGTTGTCCCGGATACGGCTGCCGGCCCTCTTCACCCCCCACACCTCACGCGCCCGCTGCACCAACAGGTCCTCGTGGATCGGCCCTTCCACCTCGACGATCCGGGCCAGCGCCGTGCGCAGCGCCGGCCTCCGGGGTGTGGAGTTCCGCCGCCGTGGGCACGTGCACGACCGCCACCTCGTACGGGCGGCTCCAGCCGCGCTCGGGCACCTCGTCCCCCCGGACCCGAACCCGTTCCGGTTCCGGGCGGCGCGGTGCCGGAACCGGAACCGGAACCGGCGGCGGTACGGGCGCGGCCGCCCGCGCGAAGGGGTCGCGTGCGGTCGCGGCCTCCACCGCCGCCTTCAGCCGGCCCTCCGCCTCGGCACGGTTGCGGTACCAGTCGGTCCCCCAGATCCGGTACAGGGTCCATCCGAGTCCTTCCAGGACCTGCTGGCGCAGCCGGTCCCGGTCCCTCGCCGCCCGCGAGGAGTGGTACATCGCGCCGTCGCACTCGATGCCGAGTGCGTACGATCCCGGCGCCGCCGGATGCCGCAGCCCCAGGTCGATGCGGTAGCCCGACACCCCGACCTGCGGCTGGACCTCGTAACCCCACCCGCGCAGCACCTCCAGCACGGACTCCTCGAACGGGCTGTCCGGTTCCGCGTCGGCGGCCACGGCGTCCCGGGCCAGGACCGCGGGCCCGTTCTCCGCGTACTCCAGATAGCGCTTGAGGTACTGGACGCTCGGGTTCGCACTGTCCTTGAGCTGCCCGCCGTGGAAGGAGGCGACCAGTTCGACCCGGTAGCGCGCACGGGTCACGGCCACGTTCAGCCGCCGCCAGCCGCCTTCCCTGTTGAGGGGGCCGAAGCCCAGACCGAGGATCCCGCGCTCGTCCGGGCCGTAGCCGAGCGACATGATCATGACGTCGCGCTCGTCGCCCTGGACCGATTCCAGGTTCTTGACGAAGAACCCGTCGAGCCGGTCCTCGGTGAAGCAGTGGTCGAGGTCCGGACGGGCCAGCCTGGCCTGCTGCACGCACTCGTCGATCGTGCCCGCCTGGGCCTGCGACAGGGCCACCACGCCGAGGCTGCGGCCCGGCCGGGTGTCGAAGTGGTGCAGTACGCGCCGTGCCACCTCCTCCGCCTCGCGCCGGTTGTCGCGGCGGCCGCCCTTGTCGTAGACGCCGTCGGCCTTGAAGAACGCGACGCCGATGTCCGAACCGCTCTCCACCGCTCCGGGGAAGGTCACCATGCCGTTCTTGTAGAACTCCCGGTTGCTGAAGGTGATCAGGTCCTCGTGGCGGCTGCGGTAGTGCCAGCGCAGGGGCAGCTCGCGCATGGCGCCGGCCTTGCAGGCGTGCAGCAGGGATTCGAAGGAGTCGGGGACGTCCTCGTCGTACTCGTCTGCCTCGTCCCCGACCGCCGAGTCGAAGAAGGCCGTCGGCGGGAGCTGCTTCTCATCGCCGGCGACGACCAGCGAACGGCCCCGGTAGACGCAGTTGACCGCGTCGCCGGGCCGGACCTGCGAGGCCTCGTCGAAGATCACCACGTCGAAGCGGTAGTCAGCCGGCAGGTACTGGCTGACGGACAGCGGGTTCATCATGAAACAGGGCTTGACCGCTTGGACGACCTCCCGCGCCCGCCCCAGGAGGTCCCGTACGGACATGTGCCGCGCCTTCTTCTCGGCCTCGCGCCGGATGACGGCCGCGCCGCCCCCGCCGAACGCCCTCGGCCTGCGGCTGTTGCAGGCCGCGACCACCGCGCCGGCCGCGGCGGCCACCAGTATGCGGTCGGCGTCGCGGAAGCTGCCCGCCCGCGCGTCCAGTTCGGCCGCGCCCGCCGTCCGCAGCCGTGCGTCGGAGGCGAGCAGGGTGTCGGCCCACAGCTGGAGCACCGCGCGTTCGACCACCGCCGGGAAGACCTCTGCGGGGATGTTCCGCTCCGCGGCGCGTGAGACGAGGTCGTCGAGTCGGCGGGCCGCCAGGATCGAGACCCCGCTCCGGTACGCCTGCCACTGCGCCGGTCCGGACGCGTCGCGCGCCAGTACCGCGAGGGCCTCGGCCGCATCGGCCGTCGTGCCGCTCAGCGCGGGAAGCAGCTTGAGCCGGCGCGCGTCGTCGAACATCGCCGCGAAGGCCGTCGAGGCCGCGCTCCACCGCTCGGTACGCAGTTCCACCGCGTCGCACCAGTCGGCGACGGCCGCCCGGATCACCTTGGCCCGAAGGACGCAGTGGTGCGGCTCCGCGTCGTGCGCGAGCAGCTCCGGCAGCCGGTGCGGACGAGGGGCGTCCCGCGTGAGCCCGGCGATCCGGTCCGCGTTCGCCAAGGCTCCGTCGACCGGCCCGAACCCGCTGTCCCGGCCCGGTACGTACGGCCCGAGCAGCGCACCGTGCTCAGCGATGAGCCCCCGCACGCGCTCGTGTGCCCGCTGCCAGGCGAGCGCCTCGCCGAGCCGCGCCCTGACCGCCCTGCTCCATGCCCCGCCCACCGTCAGCGCGGTGACCGCGGCCCGGTCCGCCCGGTACGGCCCGGTCAGCCGGGCCGTCAGCTTCTGGTGGTCCTCCCCGAACCGGCGGACCAGCTCGGACAGTTCGGCGCACTCCAGGACCTGCGGCCCGAACATGTCCTGCGCCGCCGCGCGGGCCGCGTGCGCCACTGCGACGGCGGCCCGGATCTCGTCGACCGCCGCGTGGGCCTTCCGCAGCTGCCGCGCGTCGAACCAGTGGGCCGGCGGCCGGTGCACCGCCTCGCTCAGGTCGGCGAGCTCGAGCAAGGCCAGGACGGCCGCGATGTCCCGCGGCTCGTCCAGCCCGAAGTCCTGCGCGAGCTGCGCGGCGAGGCCGGACTGGTCCTCCAGCGGCGTGCCGCTCCCCGTGCCCGGACTCCGGTCCGGGAGCGCCGCGGACAGCTCGTCCGCGAGCCGCCTGATCTCCCGTACGGTCTGTGCGACCGGCATGGCGGACACCAGGGGCCTGCGCTCCGCCACCGTACGCAGCGACTGCACGGCGTCGACCGCTTCGGCCAGGGCCGTGGCGGCCGAGCCTCCCCCCGCGCGCTCGGGGTCTTGCAGGCCCCGCCAGGCGAAGGCCTCGCCCTCCGCCAGCGGGCGCCACGACCTGGCCACCGAGCGGGCGGCGGCCAGGACCTCCGCGAGGGCGGCAGCACTGAGCGTTCCGGTGACGTCGCCGGCCCCCGGGGTGAGGGTCAGGTGCGGGACCGCCTCCTGGTCGAGCCGTGCGAGGCGCCCGAGCACACGGTGCAGTGAGCGGCCGAGCGGGTGCCGCTCCTCGTTCATGGCCGCCGCGTGGGCGGACAGCTGTTCGCGCAGGCGGCGCGCCTGGTCGAGTTCGTGCTCGGCCGCGCCCGAGGCCCGTACCTCGGTGGTCAGGGCCCGGTCCAGCTCCTGGGCGACCGCCTTCTTGCCGGTGTCGCCGCTGTGCAGGGCGAGCACGAAGTCGCCGAGTCCGACGTCCGTCAGCCGGTTGCGTACGACGTCCAGGGCGGCTGCCTTCTCGCTGACGAACAGGACGGTGCGGCCGGAGTGCATCAGGGCCGCGATCATGTTGGTGATCGTCTGGCTCTTTCCGGTGCCGGGCGGGCCGCTCATGACGAACGACCTGTGCGCCATGGCCGCCGCGATGCACTGGCGCTGCGAGGCGTCCGCGTCCAGCACCAGCGGCGTCAGCTCCGGCAGCTGGATCTCGTCGATGCGGTCCAGTGCGGGCGGTTCGAAGCCGACGAGGTCGTCGGGGAGGCCGGAGTCCGGGCCGAGACCGATCGCCCTGATCAGCGGGTTGGCGAGGATCGCCGCCTCGTTCTCCTTGAGGTCCTGGTACATCGCCTCCTTGTGCGCGGCGAAAGTGGCCAGTACGACGCTCTCGCGGACCTCCCAGCCGGCCTGTCCCGCTGCCGCGGACCGCGCCCTGGCGAGCACCCGGTCCGGATCCAGGCAGTCGGTGTCCGCGACGGCCGTCCAGTCGACGCCGAGCTGGGCGAGTTTCACCGCGAGGGCGGGGTTGTGCAGGGCGTCCTGCTCTTCCGCCTTGTGCAGCCGGATCCTGCCGGTGCGGTCGCGTACGAGCTCCACCGGGACCAGCACCAGCGGCGCCGAGCTGGTCTCGTGCGCCCCCTCCTCGCGCCACTGGAGCATGCCGACTCCGAGCCAGAGCACCCAGAGGCCGAAGTCGTTGTAGGTCTGGTTCGCCTTCTGCCTCAGCTGCCGCAGGGCACTGTCGAGTGCCGCCTGCGTCGGCTTCTGGGTGACGAGGCCGTCGGCCCCGCCCTCGTCCTCGTCCTCGCCGGCTTCGTCCCGGACGGGCGCGAAGTCCCAGCCCCGGCCCAGCCCGCCGAGCAGTGGCGCGAACCCGGGCTCCGTGATCTCCAGGGTGAGGGACCGCGTGTGCCTGAAGTTCAGCAGGCGGTTGCGGCCGCCGAGGTCGATCAGGGACTCCCGCCAGCCACCCAGGACGGCCCGCAGCTTCTCGAGGCCGGTGTCGGTGCTTCCGTGGGTGGCGTCGGCATGCGCCGTGCGGGCGTGCATCTGGGGGCTACCTCCGCGGCAGGGGTCGGAAGAGGCCGTCCCCGGCACGGGGGCGGCCTCTTCCGACGCTTCTACCAGCTACCGCCGGCGGACACGCGGCGATTGATCATTTTCCGGATCCGGCACGACCGGTCCGAGTCCGTTCCTCGAACCGCTCAGGGGCCCGCCGGCCGCGTGAGCGCCGTGACCGGGTCCCGGGAGGGGCGGCCCGTGGGCCACCAGTCGGTGTCGTCCGGGCGGGACTCGTAGGCGTACCAGAGGGCGTCGCGGCCGAGGCGGAGCTGGCGGGTGCCGGACGTGAGGCGGTTGCGGTCGGGGCGGAAGGAGCCCTGGGCGGCGGCGAGGAGCGCCGGGCGGGCGCGGTCGAAGGGGCCGGCCGGCGGGTCCCAGGGCTCTTCGAGGGCGGCGAGGGCGGGGCGGCCGCCCTGCCGCCAGGCCGCGGCGGCCCGGGCGAGGTCGGTGGTGGTGCGGCCGGTTGCGCGGGCGAGCTCGCGGTAGAGGGTACGGGCGGCTCCGGTGAGCCCGGCCGTGGGGTGCGCGGAGGCCAGCCGGACGGCGTCCTGCCACAGGCCGAGCCCGGCGATGGGGTCCTCGGTGGTGGTGAGGAGGGCGAGGGCGCGGGCCGCGGCGTCGGAGGCGAGCTGGTCCAGGGCGAGCGGGTCCGGGGCCGCCGGGTCGGCCGGGTAAGCGGGCGGGTGGCCGGCGGCGGGTGCGGCGAGCGGTGCGGGCAGCAGCGGCAGGCTGGTGCGGGCGAGCGCCGCCTTGGCGGGGACGCCGGGGAAGCCGGGTGAGGCGTCGGGCTGTTCGCGCGCGGCGTGGGCGGCGTTGCGCCGGGTCAGCTCGTCGAGGAGTTCCCGCTCGCCGCGGCCGCGCAGGAGCAGCAGGACGAACGGGTCCTCGTCGAGCAGCCGGGCCGCCCGGTAGCACAGGGCCGCCGCGTGCTTGCACGGCGGACGCGCGACGTCCGGGCAGGAGCAGCGGGGAAGGAGCTCGCCCGCGCCGGGCAGCACCGTCCCCGCGAGCGACTGCGGAACCTCCCGCTCCAGCAGGGCGGCGAGCGCCGCCGGATCGGCCGCGACCGCCTCGAGCTGCTCGTCCCACTCCGTGTCCGTGAAGGCGGGCAGCATCAGCTCGGTGCGGTACGGGCGCGGCCGGCTGCCCCGTACGTACGCCACGATCCGGCCGGGCGTGATGGTGACGGCGTCGACGTGGCCCTCGGCGGCGTAGGCACGGCCCCGGGCCAGCCGGGCCGGGTCGCGGGAGACCTCCTCCAGTGCCGACACCCAGGCCCGGCCCCACCAGCTGACCGCCTCGGCCCCGGCGGGCACGGTCTCGAAGGTGCGGCGGCGGTCGTCCCGTGCGGTGATCACGCGGGCCTCCGCAGGGAGACGAGGTCGGCCAGCTCCCGGTCGGTCAGCTCGGTCAGCGCCGACTCGCCGGAGCCGAGGACGGCATCGGCCAAAGCCCGCTTGGCCTCCAGCATTTCGGCGATCCGGTCCTCCACGGTGCCCTCGGCGATGATCCGGTGCACCTGAACGGGCTGGGTCTGCCCGATCCGGTAGGCCCGGTCGGTGGCCTGCTCCTCGACGGCCGGGTTCCACCAGCGGTCGTAGTGGATGACGTGGCCCGCCCGGGTGAGGTTCAGGCCGGTGCCCGCCGCCTTCAAGGAGAGCAGGAAGACGGGGACTTCGCCCGCCTGGAAGCGGTCGACGAGCTCCTCGCGGCGCGGCACGGGCGTCCCGCCGTGCAGCAGCTGGTGGGAGATCCCCCGGGCCGCGAGGTGCCGCTCGATGAGCCGGGCCATCGTCACGTACTGGGTGAAGACCAGCACCGATCCGCCCTCGGCCAGGATCGTGTCCAGCAGCTCGTCCAGCAGCGCCAGCTTGCCCGAGCGGTGCGGGATCCGGGGCTCCGCCTCCTTCAAGTACTGCGCCGGGTGGTTGCAGATCTGCTTGAGCGAGGCCAGCAGCTTCATGATCATGCCGCGCCGCTCCATGCCCTCGCTCGACTCGATGACGGCCATCGCCTCCTGAACCGCGGCCTGGTACAGCGAGGCCTGTTCACGCGTCAGGGAGACGGGGTGGTCGGTCTCCGTCTTCGGCGGCAGCTCGGGCGCGATGCCGGGGTCGGACTTCTTGCGGCGCAGCAGGAACGGGCGGACGAGCGCCGCGAGCCGGGCCACCGCCGCCTCGTTGCCCCCGTCCTCCTCCTGCTGGTGCTCCACCGGGCGGGCATGGCGGGCCCGGAAGGCGGTGAGCGGGCCCAGCAGCCCAGGCGTCGTCCAGTCGAGCAGCGCCCACAGCTCGGAGAGGTTGTTCTCCACCGGGGTGCCCGTCAGCGCCACCCGGGCGGGCGCCGGGATCGTCCGCAGTGCCCTGGCGGTCGCCGAACGCGGGTTCTTGACGTGCTGGGCCTCGTCGGCGACGACCATGCCCCAGCTCTGCTCGGCGAGCAGGGCGGCGCTGGCGCGCATCGTCCCGTACGTGGTGAGGACGAAGCCCCCGGCGAGGTCCGTGAGGTGGCGGCTGCCGCCGTGGAAGCGGCGCACGGGCGTCCCGGGGGCGAACTTCTCGATCTCCCGCTGCCAGTTGCCCAGCAGCGACGCGGGACAGATGACGAGGGTCGGCTCGGGGCGGTCGCGGTGCAGGTGCAGCGCGATCAGGGTGACGGTCTTGCCCAGGCCCATGTCGTCGGCGAGGCAGCCGCCGAGGCCGAGGGAGGTCATCAGGTCCAGCCAGGCCAGGCCGCGGGCCTGGTAGTCGCGCAGGGTGGCCTTGAGCGCGGCCGGCTGGGGCAGCGGGGCCAACTCCTCCGTCAGCCGCTCCCGCAGGGCGGCCAGCGCCCCGACCGGAACCGCCTCGACCGGCTCCCCGTCGACCTCGGCCGTCCCCGACAGAACGGCCGCCAGCGCGTCGACCGGGTCCAGCAGGCCGAGTTCCCGCTTGCGCGCCTTGCGCACCAGCTCCGGATCCACCCGCACCCACTGGTCCCGCAGCCGCACCACCGGCCGGTGGGCCTGCGCGAGGGCGTCCATCTCCCCCGGGGTGAGCCGGTCGCCGCCCAGCGCCAGCTCCCAGGAGAAGGCGAAGAGGTGCTCGGCGTCGAAGAAGGCGGTGCCGTCGGTGGCGGAGCCGGGTGCGGTGGACCGTACGACGGCGGTCGCGGACAGCGTACGGGCCAGCTCGCGGGGCCAGTGGACCAGGACTCCCGCGGCCGCCAGCCGGTTCGCGGCGATGCCCAGCAGGTCTTCGAGCTCCGGGTCCGACAGGGCCAGCGCGTCGGGCACCGGCTGGTCGAGCAGGCGCAGCAGCGGCGGCCACACCCGCGCGGCCCGGCGCAGCGCGAGCACGGCGTCGATCCGCGCCCGGGGACCGAATCCGGCGGCGGCCGTGCCCGCCCACAGGTGGCCGGCGTCGGTGACCAGGGTCGGGTCGGCGAGGCTGTGCACCTGGACCACGGCGGCTCCGGCGCGCCGCACGTCCTCGGGTTCGGCCTCGTCGAACAGGCGGAAGGAGGACAGGTCCAGGCGGAGCGAGATCCCGACGCCGGTGTCCGCTCCGGCCGCGATCTGCGCGGCCCAGTCCCGTATCCCGGGCACGTGCTGCGGCTCCCTGGCGGCGAACGGCCGTCCGGCGGCCACGGCCGCGGCCGGGGTGCGGGGCAGGCTGTCGGCGACGGCGTCGAGGAAGGCGCGGACCAGCGCTTCCGGTTCGGGCAGATGCAGCGGGCGGCGGCCTGCGAGGGGCGTCGCGTACCCCTCGTACGGCAGCGCGGCGGCGACCGCGCGCAGGTGGTCGACATCGGCGGCTTCGAGCGGCCCGGCGCGCCAGGCGTCGACGCCCTCGGGGGTGAGCCCGGGGAGCAGCCGGCCGCGGGCGGCCAGCGTGAGCGCCTGCGTGGCGGCGGTGCCCCAGGCGCGGGTGGCGGGGTGTGCGGCGGGGCTGCGCGGTGCCTGGGCGAGCAGCGGCAGGGCGGCGGTGACGGAGAGGGCCACGGCGGGCACGGTCCGGCTGCGGACCCCGTCGCCGTGCGGGCGGACCACGCTGAGCGTCGTGGCCGTACCCGCCTCCGGCAGGGCGTCCCCGTCGGGCGCCCAGAACACGACGCGCCCCTCGCGGGGAACCGGGGCGGGCAGGAAGACGGCCGCGTGGCGCAGCAGTGCGAGCGATGTCATCGGCGTGGCCCCCTCTCCCCGGTCGGTACGGACGTGCTGTCCACCGAGTCTAGGTGCGGCCACTGACAACCCCGCCGACCTGGGCATACGCCCCACTGCTCAGCGTGCCCAGCGGCCCTGTTCCGCGGCGTAGCCGTATACGGGCCGGCCCGTGGCCGCGCTGGTGCGCAGGGGGCGGCCGTTGTCGTCGATGCGCAGGGTGCCGGAGCCGGAGGGCGCGGTCCAGCGCAGGTCCAGGGACCAGTCGCAGTCGCACCCCGTGGTGGCGGCCTCCACGCGCAGGACGACCGGCTCGGACGCCGAGACGCGCAGCGGGAAGGCCGGGGCGGGGAGGGCGGTCCCGGTGTCGCCGCCGGAGTCGTTGCCGGCGACGGGCCGCAGCACCGGGCGCGGCGCGTCCAGGTTCACCGCGAACGCCGCCGGGGTGAGCGCGCCGCCGCAGCCCTGGGACATCTGGTAGACGTTCCAGGCCGGCGGGGTGCGCCGCGCTGCCACCCGTACCTCGAGGTCCTCCAGGACCACGCTGCCGGTGCCCGTGCCGTGCAGGGTGACCTCCACGATCTGCGTCCCGGCGTGCACGGCGCGCTGGGCCGAGGCCCAGGCGGGCGCGTCCGCCTCCACGGGCGGCGGGGGCACCGACCCGGGGCCCGGCTCGGCCAGGTAGGCGTGATCACAGCCGTGGGCCCACACGTGCGACCGCACCGCCGCGGTGAGCGGAGCCGCCGCCGGCGTCGGCGGGAGCACCGCGGAGGGGGCGGAGGCGGAGGCCGGGGCGGAGGTCCCGGCGGCCCCCGTGCCCGTGCCCGGCGGCGCCGCGCGGTCCGGCAGGGACGCCGCCAGCACGGCGACGGCCACGGCACCCGCCGTCACCCCGGCGGCCAGCACGGCGGCCGCCCGCCGCCGATACCACGGCAGCCGCACGGGAACGGGCTCTGCCGACGCAGGCATAGGCGTAGGCGTCGGCGTCGGCGTCGGCGTCGGCGTCGGCGTCGGCGTAGCCATCGGTTCCCGCTCCGGCCCCGCGCTGCGGGCCGCCTCCCGCCTGCGCGCGTCCGCCAGCAGCCAGGCCCGGTGCAGGTCCACCGCCTCCCCGGGCGAGGCCCCGCAGGCCCGGGCGAAGCGGTCCACCGCCGCGAACTCCGCCGGCACGGCCTCCCCGTTGCAGTAGCGGTGCAGGGTCGACGTACTCGTGTGCAGCGTGCGCGCCAGCGCCCCGTAACTCAGCCCGGCGCGCTCCTTCAGCTCCCGCATCAGCCGCGCGAACGCCTCCGCCTCGCCCGACCGCTCCGCCTCGCCCACGGCGTTCCCCCGTCCCGCGACCCCGTTCCATGCAGGGGGTGTTCCCCCAGGTGACAGCACGTACGGCCATTCCAGTGTCCCGAATGTGCCGCAATCCGTCGCCCGACACCCCGGCTCCGGGGAACGCTGTTCACGCACGGCAGCGCACCACGTCACGCACCGCACCGCCACACCGAAGGAAACGGGGAGAACCGACCATGTTCCGACGCACCGCCACCAGCACCGCCTTCGCAGCCCTCGCGGCAGCCGCAGTCCTCGCCCTGACCGCATCGACCACTGCCACGGCCGCCACCGCGCCCGGGTTCATCAACGGCACCGACCTGCCGCCGCACCCCACCTCGCCCTGGTATGCCGGCCAGGTCACCCCGGGGCTGCCCGAGTTCGCGCCGCTGTGTCTGGACGGTGTGCTTCCGGCTCAGGGCAGCTGGCACCGCTCGTTCGGCACGGAGCTCGACACCGGCGCCCTGCAGATCTCCGTACGGGCCGCCTCCGCCACGGCCGCCGCGAAGCTGGCCGCCACCCTGGAACGCAAGGTCGCCGCCTGCGCCGCCGACTGGCTGCGGACGACGCCGGGCGGCACCGCCTCCTGGGAGGACTACGGAAAGCTCTCCGTCGAGGAGGGCGCGCACGTCTACGGGGTGCACACCTCGATCCCGGAATCCGAGCCGGGCGTGCACCTCTACGGCATCGGACGGGACGGTTCCACGGTGACCGTCGTGCAGTGGGGCCAGATGGGCCACCTGTCCGACGCCCCCGTCGCCGACTTCAAGAAGACCACCACCAGGGCCGTGAACAAGCTCAACCCGTAGCCGGCACACGGACCCGCCCGCCCGTCCACCGGAGTGGGACCATGGACATGAGGCGATGACCATGCGTTCAGGGAACGAGCCGGTGACCGCTCGCAGTCCGCTGCGGCTGCGGTTCTGGCTGAGCCTGTGGGGGCTGATCTGGGCCGCCGCCGGGACGGCCGCGTTCTCACTGGCCGGCCGTGCCGGGTGGGCGGCGGCCTGCGGGGTGGTCGCGCTGCTGGCGGCCGTGGACCTGGCGGTGGTCCTGCGCCGCATCCACCAGGGCCCGCACTACCAGCCCGGCCCCGACATCCCCCCGTACGAGCCGCCGCGGCACGAGCCGTGAGGGGGCGGGCGGCTACTGCTCGAAGCGGGCCGCTTCCAGGTACTCGGGCTGCGGGTCGAGGGCGGCGGCCAGCCGGAAGTGCTTGCGCGCCTGCTCGGGCCGGCCGGAGCGCTCGTGGGTGCGGGCCAGCGCGAAGTGGGCGAAGGCGTTGTCCGGCTCCCGCTCCAGGACCAGCTCGAACTCCAGCTCCGCCGGACGCAGTTGGGCCGCGGCGAAGAAGGCCCGGGCGCGCAGCAGCCGGGCCGCCGTGTTCTCGGGGTGGGCGGCTATGACCGAGTCGAGCAGCTTGACCGCGCCCCGCGGGTCGCGCGCGGCCAGCAGCTGCTCGGCGGCCCGGTAGTCGATGACGTGCGTCTCCGGGCTCGCCGACGAGGGCGAGGAGGAAGACGAGGACTGCGGCGTGGTGTCGGACACGATCGGTTCCTTCCCTCTACGGGCGCATTCAACGCCCCGCCCCGCGCCCGCTATTCCGCCGCTCGAGCCGGCTGCGCCGCACGCGCGGTGAGCTCCGCCCACACCTTGCGCACCTGCGGCTCCAGCGCCTCCAGCGGCCCGTCGTTGTCGATCACCAGGTTCGCCACCGCGAGCCGCTGCTCCCGCGAGGCCTGCGCTGCCATCCTGGCCCGCGCCTCCTCCTCGGCCATGCCGCGCAGCGCGGTCAGCCGCGCCAGCTGCGTCTGCGGCGCCGCGTCCACCACGACGACCAGGTCGTACAGCGGTGCCAGGCCGTTCTCCGCGAGCAGCGGTACGTCGTGCACGACGATCGCGTCGGCCCCCGCGGCGGCCTCCAGCTCGGCCGACCGGGCCCCGACCAGCGGGTGCACGATCGCGTTCAGGGTCTGGAGCTTCACCGGGTCGGCGAACACGATCGAGCCCAGCTTCGGCCGGTCCAGCGCCCCCTCAGGGGTCAGTACCGCCTCCCCGAAGGCCGCGACGACGGCCGCGAGCCCCGGCGTACCGGGTGCGACGACTTCCCGCGCGATCCGGTCGGCATCCACGATGACCGCTCCGTACCCCGCCAGCAGCCGCGAGACCTCGCTCTTGCCGGCACCTATTCCGCCCGTCAGGCCCACTTTCAGCATGTTCCTCAGCCTAGTGCCGCGGCCCGGCCCCCCGCGGGTCAGTTCTCGCCCTCGCGCTCAGCGAGGAACCGCTCGAACTCGCGCCCGATCTCGTCCGCCGACGGGATCTCCGCAGGCTCGGCGATCATGTTGCCCCGGGTCTCGGCTCCGGCGGCCGCGTCGTACTGGTGCTCCAGCCCCTGCACCAGGCTGACGAGCTCCTCGTCGCCCTCGCGGATCTGCCGGTCGATCTCCGTCTGCGTGCGGTGCGCCTCCGTACGCAGGGCGTGCGCCACGGCGGGCAGGACCAGTCCGGTGGCCGCCGTGATCGCCTCCAGCACCGTCAGCGCCGCGTCCGGGTACGGGGAGCGGGCGACGTAGTGCGGTACGTGCGCGGCGACGCCCAGCACGTCGTGCCCGGCCTGGGCCAGGCGGAACTCCACCAGCGACTCCGCGCTGCCCGGCACCTGCGCCTCGTCGAAGGGGCTGCGGTGGCCCGGCATGAGGTCGGTGCGGTTGCCGTGGGGGGTGATGCCGACGGGCCGCGTGTGCGGGACGCCCATGGGGATGCCGTGGAAGTTGACCGACAGCCGCACGCCGAGGCGCTCGACGATCTGCCGCACGGCCACGGTGAAGCGCTCCCACTCGACGTCCGGCTCCGGGCCGGAGAGCAGCAGGAAGGGGGCTCCGGTGGCGTCCTGGACGAGCCGGACCTCCAGCCGGGGCTCCTCGAACTCCGCCCAGTGGTCGCGCTGGAAGGTCAGCAGCGGGCGGCGGGCCCGGTAGTCCACCAGCCGGTCCGCGTCGAAGCGCGCCACCACCTGGTGGGGCAGGGTGTCCAGGAGCCGCTCGACGATCTGCTCCCCCGCCTCACCCGCGTCGATGTATCCCTCGAAGTGGTACAGCATGACCAGCCCGGCCGAGTCCTGGGCGAGCGCCAGGTCGGCCACCGCCAGGCCCTTGGCGTCCCATTCGTACAGCCCCTGTGGATCAAGCACCGTCACCACTCCTCCCTCGCAGCGTTCTCTGCAAGAACGTGCAAGGAGGCCGCACCATTCCCCAGTTGGCCGCTTTCACACGAACGCAACGGATCAGCCGATCGCCGGACGCCGGACCGCCGGGAACGCGACACGGCCCGCCCCCCGAAGGGGACGGGCCGTGTCGTTCAGCTCAACCAGCTCGGCTCACGCCCGGAGGCGTGGTGCGCGCTGCGATCAGCTCTGGCCGCCGGCCAGCTTCTCGCGGAGCGCGGCCAGGGCCTCGTCCGAGGCCAGGGCGCCGGAGGTCTCGTCCGACTCCGAGGAGTACGAACCACCCGAGATGCCCGCACCGGCGTTGCCACCGGCGGCCGGGGCGGCAGCGCCCTCGGCAGCGGCGGCCTCGTCGGCCTCGCGGCTCTTGATGACCTGGGCCTGGTGCTGCTCGAAGCGCTGCTGCGCCTCGGCGTACTGGGTCTCCCAGGCCTCGCGCTGCTTCTCGTAGCCCTCGAGCCAGTCGTTGGTCTCGGGGTCGAAGCCCTCGGGGTAGATGTAGTTGCCCTGGTCGTCGTACGACGCGGCCATGCCATACAGGGTCGGGTCGAACTCGACCGACGCCGGGTCGGCACCGAAGGACTCGTTGGCCTGCTTCAGGGACAGCGAGATCCGGCGACGCTCGAGGTCGATGTCGATGACCTTGACGAAGATCTCGTCGTTGACCTGGACGACCTGCTCCGGGATCTCCACGTGACGCTCGGCCAGCTCGGAGATGTGGACCAGGCCCTCGATGCCCTCGTCCACGCGGACGAACGCACCGAACGGAACCAGCTTGGTGACCTTACCCGGGACGACCTGACCGATCTGGTGGGTCCGGGCGAACTGCTGCCACGGGTCCTCCTGCGTCGCCTTCAGCGACAGGGAGACGCGCTCGCGGTCCATGTCCACGTCGAGGACCTCGACGGTGACTTCCTGGCCGACCTCGACAACCTCGGACGGGTGGTCGATGTGCTTCCAGGACAGCTCGGAGACGTGCACGAGACCGTCGACGCCACCCAGGTCCACGAAGGCACCGAAGTTGACGATCGAGGAGACGACGCCGGAGCGGACCTGACCCTTCTGCAGGGTGGTGAGGAACGTCTGGCGAACCTCGGACTGGGTCTGCTCGAGCCAGGCGCGGCGGGACAGGACCACGTTGTTGCGGTTCTTGTCCAGCTCGATGATCTTCGCCTCGAGCTCCTTGCCCACGTAGGGCTGGAGGTCGCGGACGCGACGCATCTCGACGAGAGAGGCCGGCAGGAAGCCGCGGAGGCCGATGTCGAGGATGAGACCACCCTTGACGACCTCGATGACGGTACCGGTGACGATGCCGTCTTCTTCCTTGATCTTCTCGATGGTGCCCCAGGCACGCTCGTACTGAGCGCGCTTCTTCGAGAGGATCAGGCGGCCTTCCTTGTCCTCCTTCTGGAGAACCAGGGCCTCGATCTCGTCGCCGACCTTGACGACCTCGTTCGGGTCGACGTCGTGCTTGATCGAGAGCTCGCGGCTCGGGATGACGCCTTCGGTCTTGTAACCGATGTCGAGGAGAACCTCGTCCCGGTCAACCTTGACGATGACGCCGTCGACGATGTCGCCATCGTTGAAGTACTTGATCGTCTCGTCGATCGCCGCGAGGAACGCGTCCGCGTCGCCGATGTCGTTGACCGCAACCTGCGGAGTGGTGGCGGTGGTCTCGGTGCTGCTCGTCATGTGGGAAAGGGCTCCGGTTACGGACAGAAAGTCGTAGGTACTGCTACGCCGGGAGCCCTTATCGGCATCCACCGAAGACCGGACAGCCAAGGAGACCCCCATTTCCGCGAAGAGCGGCGGGGCCTCGAAAACCGAGGGGACATCAACAGATGCAAGCGCAGCCTGCTAGGTCTGAGGAGCACAGGCTCGCAGCGCAACTTGTAGCATACGGGGGCAGCCGGACACGGTCAATGCGCGAAGGCGGACACCCCCGGCGGATCGCCGTATAACCGGCACAATTCGTGGGCGGGGAGGCCGGGATGACACTTCCCTGCCACTTTCCGCGGCGAGCCACGGACGGCCGCGGGCACCCGCGGACACCCGCGCACGTCCTACAGACACGTCCACAGACATTCGCAGACTACGACGACGGGCCCCATGAACCAAGAGGACTACGCCCCCGAAGACGGGTACGACGCCGATCCGCGGTTCGGTGACGCATCCGACGACGCCGAGGCCACCCGGCGTGAGGCGGGGGAAGCGGAGAGCAGCCGGGCCAGCCGCGGCTGGTGGGACCGCAACGCCGACGAGTACCAGAGCGAGCACGGCGCGTTCCTCGGTGACGACCGCTTCGTGTGGGGGCCCGAAGGGCTCGACGAGGCGGACGCGGCCCTCCTCGGCCCCGTCTCCTCCTTGAAGGGAAAGGACGTCCTGGAGATCGGCGCCGGCGCCGCCCAGTGCTCGCGCTGGCTCGCCGCCCAGGGCGCCCGCCCGGTCGCCCTCGACCTCTCCCACCGCCAGCTCCAGCACGCCCTGCGCATCGGCGACGACGTTCCGCTGGTCGAGGCCGACGCCGGGCGGCTCCCCTTCCGCGACGCCTCCTTCGACCTGGCCTGCTCCGCCTACGGGGCCGTCCCCTTCGTCGCCGACCCGGTGACCGTGATGCGCGAGGTGCGCCGCGTCCTGCGCCCCGGCGGCCGCTGGGTCTTCTCGGTCACCCACCCCATCCGCTGGGCCTTCCCCGACGAGCCCGGCCCCGAGGGGCTGTCCGTCGCCGCCTCCTACTTCGACCGCACCCCGTACGTGGAACAGGACGAGCGGGGCCGCGCCGTGTACGTGGAGCACCACCGCACGATCGGCGACCGGGTCCGCGACGTGGTGGCGGGCGGCTTCCGCCTGGTCGACCTGGTCGAGCCGGAGTGGCCCGAGTGGAACAGCCAGGAGTGGGGCGGCTGGTCCCCGCTGCGCGGCAACCTGATCCCGGGTACGGCGATCTTCGTCTGCGAGAGGGACTGACCCCGGTGACCCGCCCGTTCCGCCACGCCGCCCTCGACGCCCTTCCCGTGCGCGCGGCCGTGCCCGCGCTCGTCTCGGCGCTGGACGCCCACGGCACCGCCGTGCTCTGCGCGCCGCCCGGCACCGGCAAGACCACGCTGGTTCCGCTGGTACTGGCGGGGCTGGTGGGTGGCGGGCCCCGGCGGCGGGTCGTGGTCGCCGAACCGCGGCGGATCGCGGCCCGGGCGGCGGCCCGGCGGATGGCGTGGCTGCTGGGCGAGGCAGTCGGCGGCTCGGTGGGCTTCACGGTCCGCGGGGAGCGGGTCGTGGGCCCCGGCACCGTGGTGGAGGTGGTGACCACCGGCGTGCTCTTGCAGCGGCTCCAGCGGGACCAGGAGCTGTCCGGCGTGGACGTGGTGGTCCTGGACGAGTGCCACGAGCGCCACCTGGACGCCGACACGGTCGCCGCCTTCCTCCTGGACGTACGGGAAACCCTGCGCCCGGAGCTCCGGCTGGTGGCGGCTTCGGCGACGACCGACGCGGCGGGCTGGTCGCGCGTCCTCGGCCGGGGCGGCCCGGGCGGTGCGCCGGTGGTGGAGGCCGCCGGGGTCTCGTACCCGGTGGAGACGGTCTGGGCGCCTCCGGCCCGGCCGGTGAAGCCGCCGCACGGCATGCGGGTGGATCCGGCGCAGCTGGCGCACGTGGCCTCGGTGGTGCGGCGGGCGCTGGCGGAACGTTCCGGCGACGTGCTGTGCTTCCTGCCCGGCGTCGGGGAGATCGCCCGGGTGGCCGGGCAGCTGGGCGGTGTGGACGCGGAGGTGCTGCAGGTCCACGGGCGGGCCCCGGCCGCGGTGCAGGACGCGGCGCTGACCGCCTCGGACCACCGCCGGGTGATCCTGGCGACGTCCGTCGCCGAGTCCAGCCTGACCGTGCCCGGGGTGAGGGTGGTGGTCGACTCCGGGCTGGCCCGCGAACCCCGGGTGGACCATGCGCGCGGGCTGGGTGCGCTGGCGACCGTACGGGCCTCGCGCGCGGCCGGGCGCCAGCGGGCGGGCCGGGCCGGGCGTGAGGCGCCGGGTGCGGTGTACCGCTGCTGGACGGAGGCGGAGGACAACCGCCTCCCCGCCTTTCCCGCACCGGAGATCCGCATCGCGGACCTGGCGCAGTTCGCCTTGCAGGCGGCGTGCTGGGGCGACCCGGACGCGGCCGGGCTGGCCCTGCTGGATCCGCCGCCCGCGGGAGCGATGGCCGCCGCGCGGGAGGTGCTGGTCGCGGTCGGCGCGGTGGACGCGGCCGGGCGGCCGACCTCTCGGGGGCTGCGGATGGCCCGGCTCGGGCTGCACCCGCGGCTGGCGCGCGCACTGCTGGACGGGTCCGCGGCGCTCGGCCCCCGGCGGGCGGCGGAGGTCGTGGCGCTGCTGAGCGAGGAGCCGCCGCGGGAGTACGGCGACGACCTGGCCGCCGCCTGGCGCACGGCCCGCCGGGGCGGCGACGCGTACGCCTCCCGCTGGCGCGCGGAGGCCCGACGGCTGGAGTCCGCCGCGCAGGGCCATTCCCGGGGCTCCGCCCCGGACCCCCGCGTCTCAGGCGCCGGCACCTCTCACGCGCCGCCCAGCCAACATCCGGCCCCGCCCGCGTTTGAGGCGCGGGGTCCGGAGCGGAGCCCCGGCAGCGGCGCTGCACACGACGACGGGGATGCCGGGCTGGTGGCCGCCCTGGCCTTCCCGGAGCGGGTCGCCAGGGCCAAGGGCGAGGGGGCCTTCCTCATGGCCTCCGGGACCGGGGCGGCGCTCGGTGACGGGTCATCGCTGCGCCGCGCGCCCTGGCTGGCCGTGGCCGTCGCCGACAGGCCCCCGCACTCCGCCTCCGCCCGCGTCCGACTCGCCGCCGTCATCGACGAGGACACCGCACTGGCCGCGGCCGCCCATCTGCGGGCCGACGGCGAAGAGGTGCACTGGGAGGAGGGGGACGTCGTGGCCCGCTCGGCGCAGCGGCTCGGGGCGATCGAGCTCGCCGCACGGCCGCTGCGGAACCCCGACCCGGGACTCGTACGGGCCGCGCTGCTCAACGGGCTCCGCACCGAGGGCCTCGGCCTGCTCCGGTGGTCCGCGGACGCGGAAGGGCTGCGGGCCCGGCTGGGCTTCCTGCACCGGACCCTCGGCGGCGCCTGGCCCGACGTGGCGGACGACGGCGCCCTGCTGGACCGCGCCGACGACTGGCTGGAGCCGGAGCTGTCGCGGGCCCGGCGCCGCGCGGACCTCGGGCGGATCGACGCGGGCCAGGCCCTGAACCGGCTCCTCCCCTGGGCCACCGGCGAGGCCTCCCGGCTGGACGAGCTGGCTCCGGAACGCCTCGAGGTGCCCAGCGGCTCCCGGATCCGGCTGGACTACTCCGCGGAGCACGGGCAGCCGGTGCTCGCCGTCAAACTCCAGGAGCTCTTCGGGCTGGCCGAGACCCCCGAGGTCGCGGGGGTTCCCGTACTCGTGCACCTGCTGTCGCCGGCCGGACGCCCCGCCGCGGTCACCGCCGACCTCGCCTCCTTCTGGCAGGGCGGCTACCGGGCCGTCCGCGCCGAGCTGCGCGGCCGCTACCCCAAGCACCCGTGGCCGGAGGACCCGTCCACCGCCGAACCCACCCGCCACACCAACGCCCGGCTCAGGCGCTGAGCTCCTCCCGCGGACCGCGCCGGCTCCTCGCCTCCAGCCACAGCGCGAGCGCGAGGAGCACCAGCCCGCCGGCCGCCAGGCCGATCGGGGCGTAGGTGTGGAGCGCGAGGACCTTCGTGCGGTTCGAGGCGACCAGGTCGAGGGTGTACTTCGCGTAGTCCTCGCGCATCTTCACGTGCCCGGCGAAGGCGGTGAGCTTGCCGTCGGGGCCGCCCGCCGCGATCCCGCCGCGCATCTCCTGCTTGATCTCCTGCTCGGCGTTGACGGGGGCCCCGGTCACCGGGTCGACCCAGAACATCGCCTTCGTCGTGTACCAGAGGGTGGTGCCGGTGGTCGCCTCGATCGTCGCCGGGTCGATGCCCTCGATCGGCATCTTCTTCGGCATGGCGACCTTGGTCCACGGGACGGTCTGCTCGAAGTAGTAGACGTCCATGCCGCGGTACGTGCGCGGGCCGACGTAGTGGATGGGCGAGGAGGTGCGGGTCTGCGCGTCGAAGTACAGGTAGTCGCGCGGCTCCGTGAAGAACGGCCACTTGAACTCGATGCCCTCGCGGGTGACCGGGTCGCCGTCGACCATCTCGCCGGTGGCGTGCACCGGGTCCTGGGTGTGGGCGTCGAAGATGTAGCGCTCGGGGATCTGGGAGACCGTCTTGCCCTCCGGGTCGATGATGTGCGTCAGCGTGTCCCAGACGACGACGTCCTTGCCCGCGCTGGCCTCTATCTCCCTCGACGCCTCGACGTTGCCCTTGAGGGTCTGGACGATGGTGACCTTGTCGACCTTCTTGGGCTGCATGCCGTTGAAGTAGTCGAGGAGGGTCGCGTCCTTCGCCTCCAGGACCATCTCCTGGTACTGGTTCGGCGGGATCTTGGCGAGCCGCGGGTACGCGTACCAGCGCAGCAGCGGCGCGAGGGCCGCGCAGAACACGGCTAGGGCCAGCAGGAAAAGGCTCGCTCTGCGTCGCATGGCCGGGCCCTCCTCTACTTTCCGGGCGCGGGGGGCGCGGTGGTGAGCAGGGGCTTGGGGGAGGTCTTGCCTTCGGGCGCCCCGAGCGCCGTGATGGCGAGGACGAGGAGCACCGCGAGGACGAGCCCGCTGGCGGCGGCGATGAATGCGCGCATGCCGGGCCTCCGGAATCTGATAGGGCGTCAGGGCGGAGGCACCGTAGCAATGCGGACGCGAGATGAGAACCGTTCGACTACGGGGTTTCCCCCGGGCCGGTCGCCTCCGGCGTGGGAGACGGGGAGGCGGAGGGGGACGCGGACGGCGTGGGCGCGGGCTTCGCCGTCGGCGTGGCCGTCGGCGTCGGCGTCCGTGTGGGAGACGGGGTCGGAGTCCGGGTGGGCGTGGGCGTGGGCGTGGGGCTCGGCGTCGGCGTGGGGGTGGGCGTAGGAGTCGGGGTCGGGGTGGGGGTCGGCGTCGGGGTGGGGGTCGGCGTGGGCGTCGGCTTCGGACCGGGCGTGGGAGTCGGCTTCGGGTCCGGTGAGGGGGTGGGCGTGGGACTCGGCGTCGGCTTCGGGTCCGGCTTCGGCGGTGTCACCGCGGGTGCGGGCGCGCCCCCCGCGTCCGGGACCTCGTGCGTGCCCTTGAGGTAGTACGCGAACCAGGACCGCACCGTCCGCAGGTACTCCGCGGAGTGGTTGTACGAGAGCACCGCCCGGTCCAGGTCGGCCTCCACCCGCAGGTCCCGGCTGCCCGCGCACAGGTACCGGCCGGCCGCGAGAGCCGCGTCGTACACGTTGTTCGGGTTGCGCCGCCCGTCGCCGTCCGCGTCCCGGCCCCAGGCCGCCCACGTGGAGGGGATGAACTGCATCGGCCCGACCGCCCGGTCGTACCGGGCGTCCCCGTCGTACGCCCCGCCGTCCGTGTCCGGGATGTTCGCGAAGCCGTTGCCGTCGAGCACGGGGCCCAGGATCGGCCGCAGCGTGGTCCCGGAGGCGTCCACCCGGCCGCCGCGCGCCTGCCCGGACTCGACCTTGCCGATCGCCGCGAGCAGCTGCCAGCGCAGTCCGCAGCGGGCGTCGTCCTGCGCCACCGTCTTCTCCGCCCGCAGGTACGCGGCGAGCACGCTCGCGGGGATCCCCTGCGCACCCGCACCCGCATCCGCCACCGCGGGAACGGGCACGGGAGCGGTCTCGGCCGCCGTCTGCCCGGCGGGGGCGGAAGGCTGCCCGTCGGGCAGTACGACGGCCGGCGGCTCGGGGCTCACCAGCGGCGGGAGTGCGGTGAAGTAGGAGCTGTCCCCTCCGGCCGCGGCGTCCGGGAGGGGCGCTGCGCCCTGCTCCCCCGCCGCGGAGATCCGTTCCGGCCGACCGCCGGCCGGGCCCTGAGAGGCGGTCACCGCGGCGACCACCAGCGCGCAGACCAGGGCTGCCGCCGCGCCCCTGCGCAGCCTGCGTCCGCATATTCGAGTCGACATGAGCCGGACCCCTCCCCCTCGACGTCGGCGTGACCCTACGTCAACTCCCTGCACGGGGCACGCACGGCGGGGTGGAATTCACCGCATCCCCACGTCCTGTGCAGGTCGCGCATACTGGCCGGACCGACAAGATCCAGGAGAAGTGCCATGCCGTTCACCCTCAGCCACGCGGCCGCCGTCCTTCCGGCCGTCCGCCGGACCGGGCGGGCGCGCGGGCCGTTGGTCGCCTCGGCGCTGGTCCTCGGATCGTTCGCGCCGGACACGTTCTACTTCGCCGACGCGGTCGTCGAAGGGGTCATGTCGTACGGCGCCTTCACGCACTCCCTGGTCGGCGTGCTCACCGCGGATGCCGTGCTCACCGCCGCCCTCGTCGCGTGCTGGCTGCTGCTGCGCGAGCCGCTGATCGCGCTGCTGCCGCGCGCCTGGCGGGGCCGCGTCCACGCCTTCGTGCGCGGCGAGCACTGGCAGGGGCGCCAACTGCTGTCGCTCGGCCTCTGGTTCTACCTCTCGGCGGTCGTCGGCTCCCTCACGCACGTCGTGTGGGACAGCTTCACGCACCTGGACCGCTGGGGCACGAACGCCCTGCCCGCGCTCGGTGAGCCGATCGCCTTCGGGCTGCCCCTCTACTCCTACCTCCAGTACGGGACTTCGGCGGTCGCCGCCTGCGCCCTCGGCTGGTTCGCGGCGACCGCCCTGCGCCGGCTGCCGCCCTCCCCGGTCCCCGCGTCGGTGCCGGTGCTGACACGCGTCGAGGTCTGCGGTGCGCTGGCCCTGCTCGTGCTGTGCGTGGCGGCCGGGGTCACGATGCGGGTGATCCGCTTCTTCACCTTCTTCGACCGGATCCGCACGCCGCTCGACATCATCCCGACCGTCTGCTTCGGCGCGGGCGGCGGCCTCGCCGTGGCCCTGCTGCTGTACGGGGTCCTCGTACGGGTCCGCCACCGCGGCGACCGCGCCCCTGCGCCGGACGAGACGCGAACGCCCGTCCCCACCGCGTAGCGGGGACGGGCGTCCGGTGCCGCGTTTCGCGGGCGGGTCAGTGCGCGGCGGACTCCCAGTCGGTGCCGACGCCCACGGACACGTCCAGCGCGGCCCGGAGCTCGACGGCGGCGCCCATCTCGCGGCGCACCAGCTCCTCCACCCGCTCGCGCTCGCCCGGGGCGATCTCCAGCACGATTTCGTCGTGGACCTGGAGCAGCATCCGCGACTTCAGCCCGGCCGCGGCGATCGCCTGGTCCACGCGCAGCATCGCGACCTTGACGATGTCGGCGGCGGTGCCCTGGATCGGGGCGTTGAGCGCCATCCGCTCGGCGGCCTCGCGGCGCTGGCGGTTGTCGCTGTTGAGGTCGGGCAGGTAGCGGCGGCGGCCGAAGACGGTCGCCGTGTAGCCGGTGGCGCGGGCCTCGTCCACGACGCGCTGGAGGTAGTCGCGGACGCCGCCGAAGCGCTCGAAGAAGGTCTCCATCAGGCCGCGCGCCTCGGCGGGCTCGATGTTCAGCTGCTGGGCGAGCCCGAACGCGGACAGCCCGTACGCGAGCCCGTACGACATGGCCTTGATCTTGCGGCGCATCTCGGCGTCGACCTGCGACCGCTCCACGCCGAACACCTGGGAGGCGACGGTGGTGTGCAGGTCCTCGCCGGTCGCGAAGGCCTCGATCAGGCCCTCGTCCTCGGAGAGGTGGGCCATCACGCGCAGCTCGATCTGGCTGTAGTCGGCGGTCATGAGGGACTCGAAGCCCTCGCCGACGACGAAGCCGCGGCGGATCGCGCGGCCCTCGTCGGTGCGCACCGGCACGTTCTGCAGGTTGGGGTCGGTGGAGGACAGCCGGCCGGTCGCGGCGACGGTCTGGCTGAAGCTGGTGTGCACCCGGCCGTCGGCGGCGATGGTCTTGACCAGGCCCTCGACGGTGACGCGGAGCTTGGCCTGCTCCCGGTGCCGCAGCATGATCACGGGCAGTTCGTGGTCGGTCTGCGTGGCCAGCCAGGCCAGCGCGTCCGCGTCCGTGGTGTAGCCGGTCTTGGTCTTCTTGGTCTTCGGCAGGTCCAGCTCGCCGAAGAAGACCTCCTGAAGCTGCTTGGGCGAGCCGAGGTTGAACTCGTGGCCGACCGCCGCGTGCGCCTCCTTTATGGCCTGCTGCACCGCTCCCGCGAACTGCTGCTCCATGGCCTCCAGGTGGTCGCGGTCGGCGGCGATGCCGGAGCGCTCCATCCGGGCCAGCAGCTCGGACGTCGGCAGCTCCATGTCGTGGAGCAGCTCTACGGCGCCGACCTCGGCGAGCTTGCCGGTGAAGGCCTCGCCCAGGTCCAGGACGGCGCGGGCCTGCGCCATCAGCGCCTCCGCCTCGGCCGTCTCGTCGGCGCCGAAGGCCAGCTGCCCGTCGGCGGCGGCCGGGGCCAGCTCGCGGTGCAGGTACTCGTTGGACAGCACGTCCAGGGCGAAGGAGCGGCGGCCCGGCTTGACCAGGTAGGCGGCGAGCGCGGTGTCCATGGTGACGCCCGCGAGGGTCCAGCCGTGCTCGGGGAAGACCCGCATCAGGCCCTTGGCGTTGTGCACCACCTTCGGCTGCGCCGCATCGGCGGCCCAGGCCGCGAAGGCCCGCTCGTCGGCCTCGTCCAGCTCGGACGGCTCGAACCAGGCGGCCGGCCCGTCGGCGGCGGCCAGCGCGATCTCGCTGATGTTGCCCTGGCCCAGCGCCCAGCTGTCGACGGTGGAGATGCCGAGCGGCGTGCCCGCGCGGGCCTCGAGCCACGGCGCGAGCTCGCCCGCGCCCAGCACGCTCCCGTCCAGTTCCACACCGGCCGCCGGGGCCGGAGCGGCCTCCTGCTCGGCCGCGCCCGGGTCCACCGCCAGCAGCCGCTCGCGCAGCGAGGCGTTGCGGATCTCCAGCACGTCCAGCACCCCGGTCAGCGCGGACCGGTCGTACGGGAGGCGGCCCAGGTCGGCCGGGGTCTTGGGCAGCTCCACGTCCTTGACCATCTCGGTCAGGACGCGGTTGAGCTTGACCGCCTCCAGGTGGTCCCGGAAGTTCTGCCCGGCCTTGCCCTTGACCTCCTCGGCCCGCTCGACGAGCTCCGCGAAGGACCCGAACTGGGTGATCCACTTGGCGGCGGTCTTCTCACCGACGCCCGGGATGCCGGGCAGGTTGTCGGACGGGTCGCCGCGCAGCGCCGCGAAGTCCGGGTACTGCTGGGGGGTGAGTCCGTACTTCTCCTCGACCTTCTCCGGGGTGAACCGCGTCAGCTCGGAGACGCCCTTGGTCGGGTACAGCACGGTGGTGTGCTCGGAGACGAGCTGGAAGGAGTCGCGGTCGCCGGTGACGATCAGCACGTCGAAACCGAGGGCCTCCGCCTGCGTCGCCAGCGTCGCGATCACGTCGTCGGCCTCGTAGCCGTCGATCGCGAACCGCGGCACGTGCATCGCGTCGAGCAGCTCGCCGATCAGCTCGACCTGCCCCTTGAACTCGTCGGGGGTCTTGGAGCGGTTCGCCTTGTACTCGGGGAACTCCGTCGAGCGCCACGTCTTGCGCGACACGTCGAACGCCACCGCGAAGTGCGTGGGCGCCTCGTCGCGCAGGGTGTTCGCCAGCATCGACGCGAAGCCGTAGATGGCGTTCGTCGGCTGGCCGGTCGCGGTCGTGAAGTTCTCCGCGGGCAGCGCGAAGAACGCCCGGTACGCCAGGGAGTGCCCGTCCATGAGCATCAGGCGGGGGCGGTCCGCTGCGGTCGTCTGGTCGGTCTTCTTCGATGCTGTCTCTGCCACGCCCCCGATCCTAGGCGCCCCCACCGACAAATCCGGACGGGCTGCGGGGGGCCGGCAAATCCGGCGTCGGCGATGTCGGCGGGGCGTGACAGGATCGGATGTGTACGACATCAGTACGCGAAGACTGCTCAAAGGGGAGCGCCATGGCCACCAAGCCGCCCGCAGGTGATCCGGTACAGGACGCACCGCAGGTCGCACCGCCGAAGCACGCGGCCGCCGGGCTCCCCGCGATCGGGCACACCCTGAAGATCGCGCAGCAGCAGATGGGGCTGGCCCGTACCGCCCGCACCCTGCTCAAGGTCAACCAGAAGGACGGCTTCGACTGTCCCGGCTGCGCCTGGCCCGAGGGCGACAAGCGGCACACCGCCGAGTTCTGCGAGAACGGCGCCAAGGCCGTCGCCGAGGAGGCCACCCTGCGCCGGGTGACTCCGGAGTTCTTCGCCGCGCACCCGCTCGCCGACCTGGCCGCGCGCTCCGGGTACTGGCTTGGCCAGCAGGGCCGGATCACGCAGCCGATGTACCTGCCCGAGGGCGGCGACCGGTACGAGGCGGTCAGCTGGGAGCGGGCCTTCGTGATCATCGCGGAGGAGCTGGGCGCCCTCGCCTCCCCCGACGAGGCCCTCTTCTACACCTCGGGCCGCACCAGCAACGAGGCCGCGTTCCTCTTCCAGCTCTTCGCCCGCGAGTTCGGCACCAACAACCTGCCCGACTGCTCCAACATGTGCCACGAGTCCTCGGGCTCCGCGCTGAACGAGACCATCGGCATCGGCAAGGGCAGCGTCTCCCTCGAAGACCTCCACCAGGCCGAACTGATCATCGTGGCGGGGCAGAACCCGGGCACCAACCATCCGCGCATGCTCTCCGCCCTGGAGCAGGCCAAGGCCTCCGGCGCGAAGATCATCTCGGTGAACCCGCTGCCCGAGGCCGGCATGGAGCGGTTCAAGAACCCCCAGACCCCCCTCGGCATGCTCAAGGGCACCGCCCTCAACGACCTCTTCCTGCAGATCCGCATCGGCGGCGACCAGGCCCTCTTCCGCCTCCTCAACAAGCTGGTCATCGAGGCGGGCGGAGCCACCGACGAGGCGTTCATCCGCGAACACACCCACGGCTACGAGGAGTTCGCGGCCGCCGCGAAGGAAGCCGACTGGGACGAGACCCTCACGGCCACCGGCCTGACCCGGCCCGAGATCGAGCGCGCCCTCGCCATGATCCTGGCCTCGAAGCGCACCATCGTCTGCTGGGCCATGGGCCTCACCCAGCACAAGCACGCCGTCGCCACCATCCGCGAGGTCGTCAACCTCCTCCTGCTGCGCGGCGACATCGGCCGCCCCGGCGCGGGCGTCTGCCCGGTCCGCGGCCACTCCAACGTGCAGGGCGACCGCACCATGGGGATCTTCGAGCGGCCCGCGCCCGCCTTCCTCGACGCCCTGGACCGCGAGTTCGCGATCACCTCGCCCCGCCACCACGGCTTCGACGTGGTCCGCTCCATCCAAGCGCTGCGCGACGGCGAGGCCAAGGTCCTCTTCGCCATGGGCGGCAACTTCGTCGGCGCCACCCCCGACACCGAGGTCACCGAGGCCGCGATCCGCAAGGCCTCCCTGACCGTGCACGTCTCCACCAAGCTCAACCGCTCCCACGCCGTCACCGGCAGGCGCGCCCTGATCCTGCCCACCCTCGGCCGGACCGACAAGGACGTGCAGGAGGGCGGCAAGCAGTTCGTGACCGTCGAGGACTCCATGGGCCTGGTCCACTCCTCCCGCGGCAACCTCACCCCCGCGAGCCCGCACCTGCTCTCCGAGCCGGCCATCGTCGCCCGCATGGCCCGCGCCGTCCTCGGCGAGGCCTCGAAGACCCCGTGGGAGGAGTTCGAGCGGGACTACGCCGCCATCCGCGACCGGATCTCCCGCGTCGTCCCCGGCTTCGAGGACTTCAACGCCAAGGCGGCCCGCCCGGGCGGCTTCCGGCTGCCGCACGCCCCGCGCGACGAGCGCCGCTTCCCCACGAAGACCGGCAGGGCCAATTTCACCGCCGCGCCCGTGGAGTACCCCAAGGTCCCCGAGGGCCGGCTGCTCCTGCAGACCCTGCGCAGCCACGACCAGTACAACACCACCATCTACGGGCTCGACGACCGCTACCGCGGGATCACCGGCGGCCGCCGCGTGGTGATGGTCAACCCCGAGGACGCCGCCGAGCTGGGGCTGGCCGACGGCGCGTACACGGACCTGGTCAGCGAGTGGAAGGACGGCGTGGAGCGGCGGGCCCCCGGCTTCCGCGTCGTGCACTACCCGACCGCCCGCGGCTGCGCGGCCGCGTACTACCCCGAGACGAACGTGCTGGTCCCGCTCGGCTCCACCGCGGACACCAGCAATACCCCGGCGAGCAAGTCCGTCGTCATCCGCTTCGAACCGGCCTGATAGAACGACCTCAGGACAAGATGGTTAACGAGCGTTGACGAACGGAGCCGGCCCATGGGCGAGCAGCACGCAGTGAAGTTCCCGCAAGAGGTGCTCGACGAGTACGCGGCCCTGGGCATCGACCTGCCCTCGCTCTTCTCGGCGGGCCACCTCGGCGAGCGCATGGACATCAAGATCCTGGAGGCCTCGGCCGAGCGGGTCGTCGCCACCATGCCCGTCGAGGGCAACACCCAGCCGTACGGGCTGCTGCACGGCGGGGCCTCCGCCGTGCTCGCCGAGACCCTCGGCTCCGTCGGCGCCATGATGCACGGCGGCATCACCAAGATCGCCGTCGGCGTGGACCTGAACTGCACCCACCACCGGGGCGTGCGCTCAGGCGTGGTCACGGGCGTCGCCACCCCCGTCCACCGCGGCCGCTCCACCACCACCTACGAGGTCGTCATCAGCGACGAGCAGGAGCGGCGCGTCTGCACCGCCCGCCTGACCTGCCTGCTGCGCGACGCCGACCCGGCGGCCGGCCAGGCCGGCGCCGGGGCCTGAAACCGGCCGCGCCCGGCCGCGCAAGCAGGGCCCGCCCGGCCCCGCCCGGCCGCATCACCCGCAGGCCCGCCGCACGCCCGCCGCAGGCCCGGACCCCGCCCCCACGGTCGGCGTGTCCGGGCCTGCGCCCGCTTTCCCCCCGCTCCCCCTCATGCCTCCGCGCTCGTTCCCGCACCCACCCGGAATCCGCCACTCCGCACGCGGTCCGCCCCCATCTGTTGTGTCACCGATGGTGACCGCCTACCTTCCCCTCATGGGGACACCGCCGCGCTCCACGGTCCGCTACGCCGCCACCACCCTGCTCGCGGCGCTCACCGTGACCGGCACGCTGACCGGATGCTCGCCTTCCGCTCCACCTCCCGCAGCGGGCTCGCACAGCCCCGCCCCCAGCCCCTCCCCGCCCGCACAGATCTGCACCAGCCTCGTGTCCTACTGGGCGAAGGAGACCCTCCTGGGCACCAAATGGTCCGGTCTGGACTGGGAGCAGAAGGGGCTGTCCAACGACCAGTACGCGATCCACGAGGACGCGGTCGCCGCAGGGCGCGCCGAGGAGCGAACAGCCGGGCGCGACAAGGCACTTGAGCTGATCGACCGGTTCGTGGCGGAGCGCTGCGCCGAGCAGGACGGCGCGACGGGGAGCTCCGAGGCCCGACAGCCCCCGACGTGACCCGGGTCACCGGATTCCCGAGTGCGCTGTCCGGCTTCCGGGCACCTGCCGCCGTATCGCCGAACCGCAGGTGAGGGGCCCTTTCGACTCCGGAGCAAGATCCACCCGGACCAAGTGGATCAGGCCAGTTGATCACGTTGCGTAATGACCATGCCATACGGAATCCCCCTTTTCCCCTAGGAATGGCCACCCGGTGAATTCTTTCGGACACACACGGCCACATTCGGCCGAATTCGATCTAAGACAGGTGCATGAAGGCCTCAAGCCCCTTAGGGGAACAGGTATTTCTCAGGATGCGGACAATCACCGACGTAACTAAATGCCCGTTTTGTCCACACTCCAAGCACGCATTCTTGGCCTTGGCATAACAAGAGCGTCACATCCTCCTTTCTCTGCTCCCCGTGTTCACCACCTCGGGCCTAGAGTCACGGCCAGTCACCGCGCCGCTGGGCGCGACCAGCACGGCCGCTGTACATCCCAGTGCGGCCCGGCGACCGAACGGCACCTCACAGAGGGAGCCGCGCCAGGGAAAGGAAGAATCGTGCGACACCGTTCTTTGCTCGTCCTCACCACCGTGATCACCACGGGAGCACTGACCCTCACCGCCTGCGGATCGCGCGATGAGGCGAAGGGCGGGGACACCTCCGGCGGCAAGACCGTCGTCGTCATCGGCGTGGACGCTCCCCTCACCGGCTCGCTCTCCGCCCTCGGCCAGGGCATCAAGAACTCGGTCGACCTCGCGGCCAAGACGGCCAACAAGAACAACGAGGTCCCCGGCATCGAGTTCAAGGTCGAGGCCCTCGACGACCAGGCGGTCCCCGCCTCCGGTCAGGCCAACGCCACCAAGCTCGTCGGCAACAAGGACGTCGTCGGCGTCGTCGGCCCGCTGAACTCCGGCGTGGCCCAGCAGATGCAGGGCGTCTTCGCCTCGGCGAACCTGGCCCAGGTCTCCCCCGCCAACACCAACCCCTCGCTCAGCCAGGGCGACAACTGGGGCAAGGGCGAGTTCAAGCGCCCCTTCCCGACCTACTTCCGCACCGCCGCCACCGACGTGGTCCAGGGCAAGTTCGCCGCCCAGTACCTCTTCAAGGACGCCGGCAAGAAGAAGGTCTTCGTCGTCGACGACAAGCAGACCTACGGCGCCGGCCTGGCCGCGATCTTCTCCGACGAGTTCAAGAAGCTCGGCGGCGAGGTCGTCGGCACCGACCACGTCACCGTGAAGGAGACCGACTTCTCCTCCACCGCCGACAAGGTCAAGACCTCCGGCGCCGACTCCGTCTACTTCGGCGGCCAGTACCCCGAGGGCGGCCTGCTCGCCGACCAGATCAAGAAGACCGGCGCCAACATCCCGCTCATGGGCGGCGACGGCATCCAGGACCCCGCCTTCATCACCGCCTCCGGCGAGGCCAACGAGGGCGACCTCTCCACCTCCATCGGCTACCCGGTCGAGAAGCTCCCCACCGCCAAGCAGTTCATCGAGGACTACAAGGCGGCCGGCTACAAGGACCCGTACGCCGCCTACGGCGGCTACTCCTACGACGCCGGCTGGGCCGTCATCCAGGCCGTCAAGGCCGCTGTCGCCGCCAACAACGGCAAGCTGCCCACCGACGCCCGCGCCAAGGTCGTCGAGGCCCTCGGCAAGGTCTCCTTCGAGGGCGTGACCGGCAAGGTCGCCTTCGACCAGTACGGCGACACCACCAACAAGCAGCTCACGGTCTACAAGGTCGAGGGCGGCAAGTGGATCGACGTCAAGAGCGACACCTTCAACCAGTAATCCCCACCTCCCGCTAGCCGGGACCCCGGTCCGGCCCGTCCCGACGGCCTGACCCCCCTCAAAAAGAACCAGCCGCGCGAGGGCGCAAACCGCGCCCTCGCGCGGAGTCTTATCCGACACGCTCATCGGAGGCCCTGCGGTGCACGAACTGCCGCAACAGCTGGCCAACGGCCTTGCCCTCGGTGCCCTTTATGGCCTCATCGCCATCGGGTACACCATGGTCTACGGCATCGTCCAGCTCATCAACTTCGCCCACGGCGAGATCTTCATGATCGGCGGCTTCGGCGCGCTCACCGCCTACGCCATCCTCCCGACCGGCACCTCCCTGCTGATCGCGATACCCGTCATGATCGTCGGAGGCGCACTCGCCTCGGTCCTCGTCGCCACCGCAGCCGAACGCTTCGCCTACCGCCCCCTGCGCAGCGCCCCACGGCTCGCCCCGCTCATCACCGCAATCGGCCTCTCGATCGCGCTCCAGCAGCTTGTCTGGCAGTTCTACCCGGACGCCAAGAAGGCCGTCAGCTTCCCTGAGTTCAAGGGCGCCGCCTTCAAGATCACCGACAGCCTGGCCATCCAGCGCGCGGACCTCTTCGTCCTCATCCTCGCCCCGCTCTGCATGCTCGCCCTCGGCGTCTTCGTCTCCAAGAGCCGCAGCGGCCGCGCCATGCAGGCCACCGCACAGGACCCCGACACCGCGAAGCTGATGGGCATCAACACCGACCGCATCATCGTCATGGCCTTCGCCATCGGTGCCGCGTTCGCCGCCGTCGCCGCCGTCGCCTACGGCCTCGACAAGGGCCAGATCAACTTCGAGATGGGCTTCATCCTCGGACTGAAGGCCTTCACCGCCGCCGTCCTCGGCGGCATCGGCAACATCTACGGCGCCATGGTCGGCGGCGTCGTCCTCGGCCTCGCCGAAGCCCTCTCGATCGCCTACATCGAAGAGATCCCCGGCATGCAGCAGCTCGGCGGTGGAGCCTGGTCCAACGTCTGGGCGTTCGTACTCCTCATCGTCGTCCTCCTCGTGCGGCCCCAAGGCCTGCTCGGCGAGCGCGTCGCGGATCGGGCGTGAGAACCATGACCACCAACACCACCCCGCAGACCGCCGTCGCCAAGCAGGGCCCCGCCCCCGCCGCGCTCCTCTACGCGGTCATCGGCGGCAGCCTCCTGACCGTCGTCAGCGCCTTCCTCGCCTGGACCTGGACCTCCGAGTTCCCCGGCGACCTGACCTACTACGGCAGCCCGGCGCCCATCCAGTTCCTCAGCCTCCTCGCCGGACTCCTCACCGCCGCCTTCGCGCTCTCCGCGCTCGGCGTCAAGGGCCTGCACTGGCTCACCCCCACCGGCGCCCGCAAGCCCGTCTGGATCCTCGCGCTCGGCACCCTCGCCGGCACCTGGTTCACGGTCATCTCCATCGCCGTGGTCCTCGGCGGCTTCGCCCACCTGGAACCCGGCGCCTACGTCGCCCTCGCCGGCTCGCTCGTCCCGGCCCTCGCCGCGCACAAGCTCCCCGACGACAGCCACAAGGCGGCCGCCGCCAAGCAGCTGCCCGCCTGGGCCGAAATCCTCATCATCACCGGCGTCTTCGCGCTCGGCCTCTACGTCGTCACCTTCGGCATCGACACCGACGACAAGGAACCGCAGCTCTTCGTCACGTACCTGATCACCGTCGGCTTCGCGGGCTTCGCCCTCCTCAAGGCCGGCCTCTTCGACCGGCTCGGCAACCTCACCGCGAAGCACCGCCAGGTCACGCTTCTCGGCACCGCAGCCGCCGCGATCGCGTTCCCGTTCATCCAGCAGAGCGGCGACACGTACACGCTCATCGCGGTCAACATCCTCATCTTCGCGACCGTCGCCCTCGGCCTCAACGTCGTCGTCGGCCTCGCCGGCCTCCTCGACCTCGGCTACGTCGCCTTCCTCGGCGTCGGCGCCTACGCCGCGGCCCTGGTCTCCGGAAGCACCGCCTCCGCCTTCGGCATCCACCTGCCCTTCTGGGCAGCGGTCATCGTCGGCGCCCTCGCCTCGCTCATCTTCGGCGTGGTCATCGGCGCACCGACCCTGCGCCTGCGCGGCGACTACCTCGCCATCGTCACCCTCGGCTTCGGAGAAATCTTCCGCATCGCCATGGGCAACCTCGACGGCGACTCCGGCCCCGACATCACCAACGGCCCCAACGGCATCCCCAACATCCCCCACCTCGACCTCTTCGGGTGGAACTTCGGGGAGTCCCACACCGTCGGCGGCATCGTCCTGGGCGCCTACGCCAACTACTACTTCCTCATGCTGCTGGTCATGGCCCTGGTGGTGCTGGTCTTCGCCCGCGCCGGCAACAGCCGCATCGGCCGCGCCTGGGTCGCCATCCGCGAAGACGAGACCGCCGCCGAAGCCATGGGCATCAACGGCTTCAAGGTCAAGCTCATCGCCTTCGCCCTCGGCGCCACCCTCGCCGGCCTCGCCGGCACCGTCCAGGCACACGTCAACAGCACGGTCGTCCCCGAGAACTACGTCTTCGCCGGCCCCGTACCGCCGAACTCCGCGTTCCTCCTCGCCGCCGTCATCCTCGGCGGCATGGGCACCATCCGCGGCCCCATCCTCGGCGCCGCACTCCTCTTCCTGATCCCGGCGAAGCTGGCCTTCCTCCAGGACTACCAGCTCCTCGCCTTCGGCATCGCCCTCATCCTGCTCATGCGCTTCCGCCCCGAAGGCCTCATCGCCAACAAGCGGGCGCAGCTCGAGTACCACGACGACACCGCTGACCAGGCCCCCACGGACCTGGCCACCGCCAAGGCGGGGGCGTGAACGACATGACCACCACAGACACCACCACCACGACCACCGTGCTCGAAGCCAGCGGCGTCACCATGCGCTTCGGCGGCCTCACCGCCGTCAAGGGCGTCGACCTCAAGGTCAACGCCGGCGAGATCGTCGGCCTCATCGGCCCCAACGGCGCCGGCAAGACCACCTTCTTCAACTGCCTCACCGGGCTGTACGTCCCCACCGAGGGAAGCGTCAGCTACAAGGGCACCGTCCTGCCGCCCACGCCCCACAAGGTCACCGCGGCCGGCATCGCCCGCACCTTCCAGAACATCCGGCTCTTCCACAACATGACCGTGCTGGAGAACGTCCTCGTCGGACGCCACACCCGCACCAAGGAAGGCCTCTGGTCCGCCCTCCTGCGCGGCCCCGGCTTCAAGAAGGCCGAAGCCGCCAGCGAAGCACGCGCCATGGAACTCCTCGAGTTCATCGGCCTCCAGCACAAGGCCGGCCACCTCGCCAAGAACCTCCCCTACGGCGAACAGCGCAAGCTCGAGATCGCCCGCGCCCTCGCCAGCGACCCCGGCCTCATCCTCCTGGACGAGCCCACCGCCGGCATGAACCCGCAGGAGACGCGAGCGGCCGAAGAGCTCATCTTCGCCATCCGCGACAAGGGCATCGCCGTCCTCGTCATCGAGCACGACATGCGCTTCATCTTCAACCTCTGCGACCGCGTCGCCTGCCTCGTCCAGGGCGAAAAGCTCATCGAAGGCACGGCGGCAGAGGTCCAGGGCGACGAGCGCGTCATCGCCGCCTACCTCGGCACCCCCTTCGAGGGCGCACCGGGCGACGAAGAAGTCGCCGAGGTCGAAGCCGCCGAAGCCCACGCCGAAGCCGAAGCCGAGGCAGAAGCCGCCGAGGCCGAAGCCGAGGTCGCAGAGGCCGAAGCGGACGCCGAGGCCGACGCGGACGCGGACTCGGACTCCGACGCGGACAGCACCACCAGCACGGAAGGAGAGGCCAAGTGACCGCACTGCTCAAGGTCGAAGACCTCAAAGTCGCCTACGGCAAGATCGAAGCCGTCAAGGGAATCTCCTTCGAAGTCAACGAAGGCGAAATCGTCTGCCTCGTCGGCACCAACGGCGCCGGCAAGACGACCACCCTGCGCACCCTCTCCGGGCTCCTCAAGCCCACCGCGGGCAGCGTCACCTTCGACGGCAAACCCCTCGTCGGCGTCCCCGCCCACCAGATCGTCTCCATGAAGCTGGCCCACTCCCCCGAGGGACGCCACATCTTCCCCCGGCTGACGATCGCCGAAAACCTCCAGCTCGGCGCCTTCCTGCGCACCGACAAGGAAGGCATCGAGAAGGACATCCAGCGCGCCTACGACCTCTTCCCCATCCTGGGAGAGCGCCGCAAGCAGGCCGCCGGCACCCTCTCGGGCGGCGAACAGCAGATGCTCGCCATGGGCCGCGCCCTGATGTGCCAGCCCAAACTGCTCATGCTGGACGAGCCCTCCATGGGCCTCTCCCCCCTCATGATGCAGAAGATCATGGCCACCATCGCCGAACTCAAGGCGACCGGCACCACCATCCTGCTCGTCGAGCAGAACGCCCAGGCCGCGCTCTCGCTGGCCGACCAGGCGCACGTGATGGAAATCGGCAAGATCGTGCTCTCCGGCACCGGCCAGGACCTCCTCCACAACGAGGACGTCCGCAAGGCCTACCTCGGCGAGGACTGACACACACGTGTGAGGCCCGCCTCCCCTCGGGGGGAGGCGGGCCTCACGCACGTCCTGGATCAGGCACGGACCTCGAACGGACCCCCCGTACCGAAGACCTGCTCCGCGAACCGCTCACCGATCAGACGGTGACCCGCCGCATCCGGGTGCAGCCGGTCCGCCAGCGGAAGCTCCGCGAACTCCTTCTCGCCGTACAGCGAAAGACCGTCCACGTAGTACAGGTTCGGATCATCGGCCGCCCGCTCCTTCGTGATCCGGGCCAGCTCCTCCCGGATCACGCTCAGCGTCAGCTTCCCGGCAGCCACCTCCGCCTTGTCACCCGTCGCCCGGTAGCGCATCACCGTGCCGTCAGGATCCGGCGCGGTCGGGCCCGGCGTGTCCTCGTGCATCGGACACAGCACCGGAGAGATCACCAGCAACGGCGCGTCCGGATGCCCCTCCCGGATCGTGTCCAGGAAACCGTGGACAGCCGGCGCGAAGGCACGCAGCCGCATCACATCGGTATTGACCAGGGCGATGCCGATCTTGACGCTGATCACGTCCGCCGGGGCATCCCGCATCGCACGCGCCGTGAACGGATCGAGCAGCGCATTGCCGCCCAGCCCCAGATTGACCAGCTCCACACCACCCGCAGCCGCCGCCACCGCCGGCCAAGTCCCCGAAGGACTCGTCGCGTTGGAACCCTGACTGAGCGAGCTGCCGTGATGCAGCCACACCCGGCGGCCACTGTCCGGCGCAACCTCCACCGGAGCATCCGTCCGCAGAGCGATCAGCTCCGTGCGCTCGTTGTGCGGCAGCCAGATCTCGACGTCCTTCATCCCCGCCGACAACCCGGCGAACCGGGCCGTACCCGGCTCACCGGACCGGGACTCCGACGACAGGGTCCGCATGTCGAAGCGGAACTCGTGGCCACCGGCCACCGTCGCCTGGTCCACCAGCCGACCGTCCACCACCAGGTCGTACACCCCGTCGGGACTGTCCTGACCACCCAAGAACACGATCTTCGTCGGCATCGTGTCCAGCTCGATGGCGGTCGCCCGGGTACGGAACACCAACCGCACACCGGACGGCTGCGCCTCCACCGTGGCCAGCTGCGCCGCCGGGTGCTGCTTCCGCGCCCGGGCCGGCATCCGGTGCGGCAGCAGGCCGTGCTCGGTACGCTCCACCTCGAGGGCGCCGCGCAGCAGCGGCTCGATGGGCGTGGTGATCCATTCCGTCACGTCAGAGGTCATGGTCCCAGGCTGCCCACCCGCACTCGAGGCCCGCCGGTGCGGGCCTCGACCGTCAGCTGTTCGCGGCGTTCTGCTTCTTCTCCTCGGCGTCCTCGATGACCGCCTCGGCGACCTGCTGCATGGACATGCGACGGTCCATGGAGGTCTTCTGGATCCACCGGAACGCGGCCGGCTCGGTCAGCCCGTACTGCGTCTGCAGGATGCTCTTGGCCCGGTCGACGAGCTTGCGCGTCTCCAGCCGGAGCGAGAGGTCGGCGACCTCCTTCTCCAGCGCCCTCAGCTCGGCGAAGCGGGACACGGCCATCTCGATGGCCGGCACGACGTCGCTCTTGCTGAACGGCTTCACCAGGTACGCCATCGCCCCGGCGTCACGGGCCCGCTCGACGAGGTCGCGCTGCGAGAACGCGGTGAGCATCAGCACGGGGGCGATGGACTCCTCCGCGATCTTCTCGGCGGCGGAGATCCCGTCCAGGACCGGCATCTTCACGTCCAGGATGACCAGGTCCGGGCGGTGCTCCCGGGCCAGTTCCACGGCCGTCTGCCCGTCCCCGGCCTCGCCGACGACGGCGTACCCCTCCTCCTCGAGCATCTCCTTCAGGTCGAGACGGATGAGCGCCTCGTCCTCGGCGATGACGACGCGGGTCGTCAGCGGCGGAACGTGCGACTGGTCGGCGTCGGGCGTGGGCGTCGACTCGTGCGAGGCGGTCACTTGAGGGCTCCTTGATACGGGGCGTTACTGCTCCCCCGAGCCTACCTAGCTCCTGTATGTTTGTGACACGGAGGGTCTTCGGTATCCTTCGTTTCGAAGGAGCCCCGGTAGCCCAGCGGTAGAGGCCATGGATTCAAAACCCATTCAGCGTCGGTTCGAATCCGACCCGGGGCACTTCTCCTTCAATTTCAAGGTCACAAAGCAAATTATGCGATCTTCACTCGTCACGGTGAACGCGCCTTCGAATTGCGGCCAACCGGGCTATTAGCGGCGAAGCTCCTGAGTGTGGAGCACAATCCTTCGATACGCGAACAAGCGGTTCTACTGTTGCGCCGAGGCGTAGCCAACCGGACGGTGGCCGAACATTTCGGCGTCCCCCGGGGCACCGTCGGCTGGTGGCGGCATCAGGACCGTAAGCACCGGGGCGAAACCTACGAGCGGCCAACCGACTGCCCGAGGTGCACTGGCCGGGAGATCGATGAGCGGGCGTACGCCTATCTGCTGGGCCTCTACCTCGGCGACGGCCACATCATCTCGAAGTACAAGCAGCACCACCTGTCCGTCTTCTGCGATGCCTCGCGACCAGGCCTCATCAACGCCGCCGAGGCGGCCATGCGTCAGGTCATGCCCCAACCCAAGGTGGGGCGACGCCAGAAGAAGGGGTGCGTTGAGGTCAAGTCGTACACACTGCACTGGACGTGCCTGTTCCCGCAGCACGGGCCCGGCAAGAAGCATGACCGGCGCATCGCCCTCGAGGACTGGCAGCAGGAGATCGTCGACGCGCACCCCTGGGAGTTCATCCGGGGGCTGATCCACTCCGACGGGTGCCGGATCACCAACTGGACGACTCGGATGGTCGGCGGGGAGCGCAAGCGCTACGAGTACCCCCGATACTTCTTCACCAACAAGTCCGACGACATCCGCAGGCTCTGTACCGACACGCTCACCAAGGTCGGTGTCCGGTGGACGGTCCTGGCGCGGGGCAGCGACCCCTTCAACGTCTCCATCGCCCGGAAGGAATCCGTGGCGCTGATGGACACTCATATCGGGCCCAAGCACTAGTGTCCCGAGACCTCTGGTAGATCCGGCGGTCTCCGCGAACTAGGGGGCATCCAGGACGGCGACCTCCCAGCCGAAGCACACGATGATCCTGCCGTCGGGGTGCCGGGCCAGGTCGGCGACCGGCTGCGGGAAGGGCAGGGGGGCGCCGAGCGGCTTGCCGGATCGCAGGTCCCAGGCCCGTACCGTCGCTTCGTCGGGGAGGGCGGCGATGACGGCCGGGCTGCCGGCCACCACCGCGGTGGTCATCGCGCTCACCCATCCGGAGCCGACCACTGCGGCGTCTCCGGTTCTGACGGGCGGACCGAGCTGCTCGCCGGTGAGCAGGTCCCAGACCCGCAGGGTGCCGTCCCGGCCGCCGGTGGCGGCCACCGGCCTGCCGTCCAGTGTTCCGGGCGCCACGGCCCGCACCCAGGCGCTGTGGCCGCGGAGCGACCGGTCCAGTTCCTCGCCGCTCTCCACGTCCCAGATCCGCACGACGCAGTCCTCGCCGCCCAACAGCACGGCCGGTCTGCCCGCCACCACCGTGGTTGCCAGGGCATCGGGTTCGCCTTCATGCCCCGGCAGCTCCCGGCCGTGCTGCCGGCCCGTGTCCAGGTCCCAGATCCGCACGAGGCCGTCGTCGCCGCCCGTGACGGCCATGGGTCGGCCGGTCACGAGGGCGGTTTCCACCGCCCTCACCGGGCCCTCGTGCCCCGGCCACGGCTCGGCCGCCTGCGTACCGGTACGCAGGTTCCAGATCCGCAGGACGCCTTCGGAGTCGCCCGTGACGGCCACGGCTTCGCCTTCCACAAGGGCTGTGGCCACCGATTCCACCGCTCCGTCATGTCCCGTCAGTGGCCGGCCGCGCTGCTGGCCCGTATCCAGGTCCCAGACGCGTACGGTGCGGTCGTGACCTCCGGTCACGGCGACGCGGCGGCCGTCCAGCACGGCGGCGGCGACGGATGTGACCTGTGCGGTGTGGCCCCTGACCGGGTCACCCAGGCGCCGGTCGGCGGCCAGGTCCCAGATGCGGGCCGTGCCGTCCTCGCCGCCGGTGACTGCCACCGGCCGGTCCTGCGCCACGGCGCTCGCCACCATGGTCACGGCTCCGGTGTGACCGATGAGGCGCGCGCCGGGCTGCGCACCGGTGCCGAGGTTCCAGATCCGTACCGCGCCGTCCTCACCTCCGGTGATGGCGACGGGCTGCTCGGCCAGTGCGGTGGTGGCGACGGCCCGCACCATGCCCTCGTGCCCGGTGCAGGCCGGACCCAACTGCCTGCCGGATTCCAGGTCGCGGACCTCGACTGCGCCGTTGCCGCTGCCGGTTACGGTGACGGGGCGGCCGTCGACCGTACTCACGGCGAGCGCGGTGACCCAGTCGCTGGGCGCTCCGCAGGCGGGGCGGTCGTGCTGGGTGCCCGTGGGCAGGTCCCAGACGCGGAGCGTTTCGTCGCTGTTGATGACGGCGAGCGGTCGGCCTTGTAGTTCCGCGATCGCCATCCAGTCCGTGGCCTCCACTCCGTCGTCCCAGATCGGGTTCTCCAGCGTCCGGCCGAGCCATCGGCCGCTGCGCAGGTCCCAGATCCGTACGGTGCCCTCTTCGTCGTCGCCGGTGAGGACGAAGGGCCGGCCTTCGATCTCGGTCGTGGCCACGGCCGTGACGGGGCCGCTGTGGCCGGTGAGCGGGGGCCCCAGGCTCTCTCCGCTGTTCAGGTCCCAGATCCGCGCTGTGCCGTCCAGGCCGCCGGTGACGGCGGTCGGCCGGTCGTCGAGCACGGCTGTGGCCATCGCGGCCACAGCGCCGTCGTGTGCATCGAGTGGTGGTCCCAGCGGGATACCGGTGCGCAGGTCCCACCGCCGTAGGGTGCCGTCGGCGTGTCCGGTGACGGCGAGCGGCTGGTGTTCGGTCGCTGATACGGCCACGGCTGTGACGGGGTTGGCGCGGCCGCCGAGAAGGCCTTGCAAGTGGGCGCTGACCTGGGATCCGGTGGCCCAGCGGATGCGCCATGGGAGGGCTGTTTCCGAGGTTTCCGCCGGGTCCGCGGTCAGGTCGGTGGCGAGCTGCCGGGCGCCCCAGCGGGCTGCATCGAGCGCGAGCAGCCATCGTCGGGCCTCGGGTGGGGCCTCGGCGTGCCGGTAGGAGGAGGTGTGCCAGACGGCTGCGGCGAGGCGGGCCGGCGTGCTGCGGGCTCGGGCGAGGAGGGGCAGCAGCAGGGGCGGATCGGCGCGGACGAGGAAGTCGGCCCGGGTCAGCAGGTCGTCGAGCGTGTCGGTGTCGGTGGCCTTGCGGGCGATCTGTGCCCACTGGTCGGCTTCCGGCCGCGACGGTGGTGGCGAAGCCTGCGTGTTCACCTCGGCCTCCCGACGTGAGCCCCTGGGCGCGGGCCGCTCGCCGGCGGCCATGGTGTTGGACCAGAACTTCATTATGTGGCGGCGGCCGGATCGGGGCGCGAGCCCGGCGGGATCCGGAAGGGCGGCCTGGTTTAGCTGATGTCCCGGGTCGGGGTGGGTCGGTCGCAGCGGTGGGCCGGAGGTCGAGGAACCGGCAAGGAGTCTCTGGTTCGGGTCAGTGGGTGTTTCTTCGGGATTGCCTCTGATCCGGTGTCCGGCTGCGGGCGGCGGCCTCGGTCGGACCGTTTCGGAGGGCGAGCGCGACGAGCAGTGTGAAGGCGGCGGCGGCGGTGATCGTGCGGGCGTCGTTGAAGAGCTCCCAGCGCTGTAGGAGCTTGGCGGTGTCGGGCTCGGGTCCGTTGACCGCCCATTGCTTGATCCTGCCGTTGATCGGGACGTTGCCGAAGCGGGTGATGAGGAAGGACGCGAGGGTGAGCGCGCTCGCCGTCGCGGCTAGGGCGCGGGTCCGGCCGTGGGTGAGGAGGGCGAGGGTGAGCGCGCTGAGGGTGGAGATGACCATGGCGCTCTGGACGGTGATGCCGTTGATCTTCATCAGCTCGGTGTGGAAGTCGAATCGCATGTCCTGCGGTACGGCGTTGAAGGTGGGGACGAGGTTGGCGGCGCCGTAGCCGAAGGCGCCGGCGAGCAAGCCGGTGGCGAGCAGGGAGATTCCGTGGACGAGTCGGATGCGCATGCGCCGGGTCTCCTTGGGTGGGCGGGTGGCGGGCGGGCGCGGTGTGGTGAGGGGTCGGGTCATGGGGTTTCGTGTCCGTCGGCGGGTGGGGGGAGGGTGCGTGTGAGCTGGTGCGCGCGGCGCATGCGGCCGTCGTTGGTGAACTCTCCGAAGAGGTGTACGTCGGTGGTGGTGGGGCCGCCCTTGCGGGTTCGGGCGTGGATGGTGAGGCGGGCGGCGATGTGGGTGCCGTGGGCGATGGCTTGGTGTACGTCGAACCGCCAGTCGGTCACGTTCTTGTGGACTGGTCGCAGGTGGGCGAGGAGGCGGTCGTGGTCGAGGCGGGTGCCGTCGCTGATCTGGACGATGTCGGGGGTGAAGTGACGCTCCATGATTTCTTGCGGTGGGTCGCCGCGGACGGTGGAGGCGGTGAGGGAGTTGAAGAAGGCGGCGATGAACTGTGCGGGGGTGGTGTCGGTTGAGGGCGGCATGGCTCTCCCTGGGGTTCGGGTGGGGTGGCGGCTCGGTGGGGGCCGGACCCGGCTAGGATTTCTTACATGCCTGTAAAGGTATGCGCGTCCATTAATTCTGACAAGGGTGTAAGAGATGATGTCCTCGGGGGAACTCGGCCGCCGGCGCCGGGCGGATGCCGAGCGCAGCAGGGTCCTCGTCCTGGACGCCGCGGTCCGCTTGCTGCGGCAGCGTCCCGACGCGGGCATGGAGGCCATTGCGAAGGCGGCGGGGGTGACCCGGCAGACCGTCTACGCCCATTTCGCCTCGCGTGAGCGCCTCTTGGCGGCCGCCGTCGACCGGATCACCGCGGATGCCGTCGCCGCCCTGGATGCTGCCGTGCTCGACGAGGGGTCGGCGACGGCCGCGTTGCTGAGGTTCCTCGACGTGTCGTGGCGGTCGTTCGAGGACAACGCACCGCTCCTGCAGGCCGCCGCCGGCGCCCCGGCGCCGGAGGCCCGCGACCGCGACGGCTTGGCCCCGGATCCCCACGGGCCCGTCATCGAACGTCTCACCCGGTTGGTCGAACGGGGACAGCGGGCGCGTGAGTTCAGCTCGGGCCTGTCGCCGCACTGGCTGGTGTGCGCGATGGTGGCCCTCGGCCACGCCGCGGGTGAAGAGGCGGCATCCGGTCGCATGACGCATGCCGACGCGGAGGCCGCTGCCCGCGTCAGCGTCCTCGATCTCCTCGGCGCCCGGCCTGGTCCGGCGGAAGCGCAGGAGCGGCGGCCGCTAGGTTGAGGTCAAGGCTGGACGAGAAGGGGACTGTGATGAGCGAGAAGGCTCGCAAGCTGTTCGACGCGCTGGATCTCAACCACGACGGGGAGCTGACCCGTGCGGAGGTGATTTCGGCTCTGCGGTCGAAGGGGCCGACGCTCGCTGCGCGGGGGGATCTGCCGTTCTGGGCGTTGGGGGACGCGGATGTCTCGTCGGCTCTCTTCGATGCGGCCGATGCGAACGGGGACGCGGTGTTGAGCTTCGAGGAGTTCGCGGCTGTGGTGGACCGGCGTTTCGGCTGGTAGTGGGGTGTGGGTGACCGCGTCGGGCGGGTGCTGCGCGGGCTGCCCGACGCGGTGCGTGTGTGCGTGAGGTGCCGTGGCCGCGGCTGCCGCGGCGGGCGGTCAGCGGACGGGGTCGCCGATGTGGTGGATGCGGACGAGGTTGGTGGATCCGGTGACGCCGGGGGGTGAGCCCGCGGTGATGACGACGACGTCGCCTGGGATGCAGCGGCCGATGCGCAGGAGTTCTTCTTCGACTTGGGCGACCATGGCGTCGGTGGAGTCGACGTGGGGGCCGAGGAAGGTTTCGACGCCCCAGGTGAGGTTGAGCTGGGAGCGGGTGGCGGGGTCGGGGGTGAAGGCGAGGAGGGGGATGGGGGAGCGGTAGCGGGAGAGCCGGCGGACGGTGTCGCCGCTTTGGGTGAAGGCGACGAGGAACTTGGCGTCGAGGAAGTCGCCCATTTCGGCGGCGGCGCGGGCGACGGCTCCGCCTTGGGTGCGGGGTTTGTTGCGTTCGGTGAGGGGTGGGAGTCCCTTGGCGAGGATGTCTTCTTCGGCGGCTTCGACGATGCGGGCCATGGTGCGGACGGTTTCGACGGGGTATTTGCCGACGCTGGTTTCGCCGGAGAGCATGACGGCGTCGGTGCCGTCGATGACGGCGTTGGCGACGTCGGAGGCTTCGGCGCGGGTGGGGCGGGAGTTTTCGATCATCGAGTCGAGCATCTGGGTGGCGACGATGACCGGCTTGGCGTTGCGCTTGGCGAGTTTGACGGCGCGCTTTTGAACGATGGGGACCTGTTCGAGGGGCATTTCGACGCCGAGGTCGCCGCGGGCGACCATGATGCCGTCGAAGGCGGCGACGATTTCGTCGATGTTGTCGACGGCCTGGGGTTTTTCGATCTTCGCGATGACGGGGAGGCGTCGGCCTTCTTCGTCCATGATGCGGTGGACGTCTTCGATGTCGCGGCCGCTGCGGACGAAGGAGAGGGCGATGACGTCGGCGCCGGTGCGCAGGGCCCAGCGGAGGTCGTCGATGTCTTTTTCGGAGAGGGCGGGGACGGAGACGGCGACGCCGGGGAGGTTGAGTCCCTTGTGGTCGGAGACCATGCCGCCTTCGATGACGAGGGTGCGGACGCGGGGGCCGTCGACGGCGGTGACTTGGAGGGTGACGCGGCCGTCGTCGACGAGGATGCGTTCGCCGGGGGTGACGTCGGTGGCGAGTCCCTTGTAGGTGGTGCCGCAGGTGTGGCGGTCGCCTTCGTGGTCTTCGACGGTGATGGTGAACTCGTCGCCGCGTTCAAGGAGTACGGGGCCTTCGCGGAATCGGCCGAGGCGGATCTTCGGGCCTTGAAGGTCTGCGAGGACGCCGACGCTGTGTCCGGTTTCGTCGGAGGCTTTGCGTACGCGCTGGTAGCGCTCCTCGTGTTCGGCGTAGGTGCCGTGGCTGAGGTTGAGGCGGGCGATGTCCATTCCGGCGTCGACCAGGGCTTTGATCTGGTCGTATGAGTCGGTGGCGGGGCCCAGGGTACATACGATTTTCGCTCGGCGCATGAGGCGAGCGTATTCCCCTACCAGGGAGTAGGAAATTGGTTCCGGGTGTCCGCTCAACAACCTTTGAGCAAAAGCTTGTTGACAATTGTTGAATGTGCATGGGGGTGCTCTGATGAGCACCCCCGGGGTGCGCTTCGGGGCCTGCTTTCAGAGCTGGGGAGGGGTCATCGTGAAGCGGGCGTTCACCTGGGCGTAGACGGTCTGGCGTTGGGGTTCGAGGTCGAGCGGCGGGGGGCCGGCGTCTTCGGCGGCGCTGAAGGCCATGGTGCGCATGCCGCCGGAGGGGGCGGGGAAGGGCGTGGCGTTCTCGGCGCCGAGGTCGGCGAGTTCGACGAGGGCGGCGAGTCGGGCGCCGAGGGCTTCGGCGTATTCGCGGGCGCGTTGGACGGCTTCGAGGACGGCTTGGCGGCGGGCTTGGCCGTGGGCGGGCGAGGTGGGGCGCAGGGCCCACCAGGGGCCGTCGAGCTGGGTGAGTTCGAGGTCGGCGAGGCGGGTGGTGAGTTCGCCGAGTGCGGTGAAGTCGTTGAGTTCGGCGGTGATGTGGACGCGGCCGTGGTAGGCGCGGATGCGTTCGCCGCGGCCGTGGCGGGTGAGTTCGGGGGTGATGGAGAAGGCGCCGGTCTCGAGTTTTTCGACGGGGTCGCCGTAGCTCTTGATGAGGTCGAGGACGGCGGTGTTGCGGCGGGTGAGGTCTTCGAGGGCGGTGCGCCGGTCGGTGCCGCGGGCGCTGACGGTGATGCCGATGCGGGCGATCTCGGGGTCGACTTCGAGGCGGGCTTCGCCGCGGACGGCGACGCGGGGTACTTCGGGGGTTCCGTAGGGCTGGTGGGTTGCGTCGTGTGATGCGTCCTGGGTCATGGCTTCACTGTCGCATCGTGGGTGAGAATCTACGCGCGTTGTTCACGCCTCAAAAGGGAGATGGCATGGCGTTCGACCGTAGGACTTTTCTGGGCACGACGGCTGCGACGGGTGCGGCCGTGGCGTTGGCGGGGGCCGCGAGCGCCCCGGCCGCTGCCCAGCCGGCCGCTGCCCAGCCGGCGGCTGGAGCGGGGCCGCGGACGTACTCGTTCACGGTGATGGGGACGACCGACCTGCACGGGAACGTCTTCAACTGGGACTACTTCACGGACAAGGAGTTCGACGACAAGGCGCACAACGACGTCGGCCTGGCGAAGATCTCGACGCTCGTGAACCGGGTGCGGGCGGAGAAGGGGCGGGGCAACACGCTGCTGATCGACGCGGGTGACACGATCCAGGGCACCCAGCTGTCGTACTACTACGCGAAGGTGGATCCGATCACGGCGCGGCGGGGGCCGGTGCACCCGATGGCGCAGGCGATGAACGCGATCGGCTATGACGCGGCGGCGCTGGGCAACCACGAGTTCAATTACGGGATTCCGGTGCTGCGGAAGTTCGAGGAGCAGTGTGATTTCCCGCTGCTGGGGGCGAACGCGCTGGACGCGAAGACGCTGCGGCCGGCGTTCGCGCCCTACAGCATGCACCGGTTGCGCACTCCGCAGGGGCGGGATGTGAAGGTGGCGGTGCTGGGGCTGACGAACCCGGGGATCGCGTTGTGGGACAAGGCGCACGTGCAGGGGAAGATGACGTTCCCGGGGTTGGAGGAGCAGGCGGCGAAGTACGTGCCGAAGCTGCGGTCGATGGGCGCGGACGTAGTGATCGTGTCGGCGCATTCGGGGTCGAGCGGGACGTCTTCGTACGGGGATCAGCTGCCGTACGTGGAGAACGCGGCGGCGTTGGTGGCGGAGCAGGTGCCGGGGATCGACGCGATCCTGGTGGGGCACGCGCACACGGAGATTCCCGAGTACCGGGTGAGGAATGCGGCGACCGGTAAGGACGTGGTGCTGTCGGAGCCGTTGAAGTGGGGGCAGCGTCTGACGTTGTTCGATTTCGAGCTGTCGTGGGCGAAGGGCCGTTGGTCGGTGGCGAAGGTCGCGGCGCGGGTGCTGAATTCGAATGCGGTCGAGGAGGATCCGGAGATCACCGGGTTGCTGTCCGATGAGCACCGCAAGGTGGTGGCGTACGTGAATCAGGTGATCGGTACGTCGACGGAGGCGATGTCGGCGGCGGAGGGGCCGGTCAAGGACGTGGCGATCATCGATTTGATCAATCACGTGCAGGCGGAGACGGTGAAGGCGGCTCTTGCCGGTACCGAGTGGGCGGCGTTGCCGGTGGTGTCGCAGGCGTCGTGCTTCTCGCGTACGGCGGCGATACCGGCGGGGCAGGTGACGATCAGGGATGCGGCGGGCCTGTACCCGTTCGAGAACACGCTGGAGGCGCGGCTGCTGACGGGTGCGCAGCTGAAGGACTATCTGGAGTACTCGGCGCGGTACTTCGTGCGGACGGCGCCGGGTGAGGTGGTGGATCCGGCGAAGCTGACCAATTCCGAGTCGATTCCGGACTACAACTACGACGCCGTGTACGGGTTCACGTACGACATCGACGTGGCGCAGCCGGTGGGTTCGCGGATCGCGGGGTTGTCGTTCGCGGGGAAGCCGGTGGATCCGCAGGCGCGGTTCGTGCTGGCGGTGAACAACTATCGGGCGTCGGGTGGCGGGAACTTCCCGCATGTTCCGCAGGCCAGGCAGGTGTGGGCGAACTCGGACGAGATCCGCAACACGATCGTCCAGTGGGTGAAGGCGAAGGGGACGGTGGATCCGGCGCTGTTCGCTTCGGTGGGGTGGCGGTTGACGCGGGGCGGGGTGCCGGTGTTCTAGTCGGTTTGCGGTGGTGTGCGGCCGGGGTCCGCGGTGGCGGGTCCTGGCCGCTGGTCGTGGGGTGGCGGCCGGAGGAGTGCCGTTCGGCGGTCGGGGGGCGCGGGTGTGCGGGGCGGGTGGTGGTGCGGCGGGGACGGTCGGGGGCGACCTGTCGGATCTCGGCCATGTCTGCGGCCTCCGTGCCGGCGGGGGTTTGCCTGGAGGCGGGGGCAGGCCTGCTGTCGGGGCGTTGCCGGGCGCCGCCGCTCTGTACTGGTCAGTTTCGGCCAGATTTTCGAACATCTCACCACGGCGGATGTCTGACATTTATCGTGGCTGCGGCTCGGTAGCATGCACTGGGGTCAGCCGACACGCTCAGGGGGAGCAATATAAGGTCCGTATCAACGGGGTCACCACCACACCTTGCTCGCCATGTCGGTCTGAAACACCTCGCGCCCAGCAGGCGCGAGATTCGGGGGCTTCCGGACCAATAGCCTGGCCACAAGAGCGAACTTCGCAGCCCGAAGATTCGACGATGAGCAGCCGCGACGGGGAGTCTCAGCCGCGCTTATCACATGTCCGCGATCGAATTCGCGAGCCGGGCTCCGAACGTGTCCGCCTCGAGCAGGCGGGCCATTCGCATGCACCGTTTATCCGGAACCGGCCCGTGTTGCCGACACATTGGCGTTTCCAGCAGATCGACAACCTGGTGAAACCACGCTCGCGTGCCCATGCGACGCCGCGAGCAGCCTTGCACAGAAGGGGGAATGCACCATGCCGAGGGTAGGCCGCTCACAGAGACGGTGCCGGGAAGCGGAAAGAGGGATCGACGGTCGGTGGCAGCCCATCGGGACGGGATCCGCGGAATGAACCGGATCTCCCGTCGCAAGGATCCCGAATCCGGAATCCTCTCGGGGTTCTACCGCCCTCTCCGCGCCGGCCGGCTGCATTTTCGGGCGGAGCGGGAAAGTGAGCGCCTGATCGCCGGCATGCCCCTGCCGGACCCCTTCGACTTCGACCAGCTGGTCGGGAACATCGCGCAGGCCCGCGGCCGCCAGATCGTCATGAAGCCGATCCCGGACCACCTGACGGGACTCGACGGCGTGTGCGGCCTCCTCGTCAAGTACGGCGCACGTCCGGTCGACCTGGTCCTCCACCCCAAGGGCCGTTCGCCGTCGCACGAACTCGAGTTGAAGGTGCACCAGTTGGTGCATCTGTGGGCCGGGGACAACACGGGCATCGTCACATCGCCCGACGTCCTGCGGGCACGCGCGGTCACTCCGGAGGGCGGGCTCCCGGCGGCCGGGCTGCTGGACCACGACGCGTTCATCGAACTGCGCGCCGACAACGCGGCGCGGCTCATCGGCCAGAGGGGCGAGCACCGGGTCGCCGGTGGGGGCCGGCCGCCGCGCGTCGTGCCGTTCCGCAGCGGAGCCCTCGCCCTGCCGTGAATCCCGGCAGCTGCCGGCGGGAACCGGTTCAGGCCGGGCGGCCGTTCTCGCCGTCGGCCAGGATCTCTTCCATCGTCTCGCCGATGAAGTCGCGGAGCTGGTCCCAGGATTCCCTGGGCATCTCCTGGCCGGCGCCGCGTGCAACCATCACGGTGAACTTGTTGCGCACGGCCCGGGTCGAGAGGATCAGGGCGTCGACCTCCGGATCGTCCTGCCGGAAGTAGACCGGCGGCACGTCGAAGGCGAGTGCCAGGGCGTCGAGTGCCTCGTCCCGGGGGTCGGCGATCTCGCCGGCCCGCAGTGCGCGGACCATCGCCTCGGTGAGCGCCGCGGAGCCGCTCTTGCGGTTCCCCTCGGACGCGAGGTGCGCGTCCGAGGGCGCCGCTCCTGCGTAGACCTCGGTGCGCAGGGACTCCAGCTTGCGGGCCACGCGCGTGCCTTCGGCCGACGGCGGCTCCTGCTGGGGCTCTTCGGGCTGCCCGAAGGAGCGCCGCTGCGCGGCGAGCAGTTCGGCGCGGGTCACGTGGTAGGCGGCGGCCAGTGCGGTCACCGCCTGGTCGGACAGCGGCCGTTTGCCCTGTTCGGCGGCCCGTACCGGCATGGGGGACGTGGTGTTGGTGTAGCGCGCCGTGTCCGCCTGGGTCATTCCCGCGTCGCACCGGAGGTCGGCGAGATTGGGTGATTCGGTGCGGGGAAAGAGTTCATTCAGATCGGCGTCCAGGAATGCGGCGATCGCCGGCAATCGCTCCGGAGGAGGGGCCGCCAAGCCGTTCTCCCAGCGATAGACGGCGTTCACCTTAACGTGAAGTCCCTCGGCCAGAGTGGCCTGCGACAGGCGTTTGATGACACGGCGGTCACGCAACTTACAGCCGTCGAAGTCACGGTCGGGCATAGACATGCTCCACAAGGTGAGGGTTGGACGGATTCTAGTGCCCCGCCAGAGGAAGGTCTCGACATCCGAGATATCGGCATAACCTCGTGACCATCGCCGGGAGTCTTGCCCACCGTTAAGAACGCCGTCCGCATCGCGCCCTGGTTGTCACGATTTTTCCATGTTAGCCGATCTTTCTTTGGGATCGTCGCGCATCTCCCGAGAGGGGCGGCGGGGGCCTGGGGTACCAGAGCATCCTCGAGTGATCCTGGAGCGCTTGACGAGATCACTCGAAGTAGATAAATTCAGCTTCAGGTGATCGGGGGTGGCCGTCACATCGGACGACAGCCCCCGTCCCCTGGGATCGGGGAGGAGGCGCGGGCTCGGGGACGCCTCCTCGCGGGTCTCCTACACACCGTGCCCGTGGCACAAACCGCAGTGCGCTCCGCCCCGAAGACCGGTGCGACAACGCCGGATCCTCGGGTGTCACGGCCGACAGCCATCCGGTCCCCGCACCATCCGTCCGATTTCCTCCCGGCGAAGTCGTACGGCGTTGCCGGAATTCCCGTGCATCCGCATCCGGCGGAACACGGCGGCCCGCGTCCACTCGAATCCGGTGGGCCGCCTGAATTCGCCATGCACTCTTCCATCCAGTTTTTCCGATGTCGCGCACCCGCGCATTCACTTTCACGTCGTCACAGGAGGCGATCCGTCATGCCCACGATCTCCGTCGGTAACTCGCGTATCCACTACACCGTGACCGGCGAGGGTCCGGCCCTGCTGCTGGTGCACGGCGTGGGCAAGGGCGGCCAGGTCACCTTCGGCCACCTCGTCGAGGAGTTCGCCCGCCGCAACACCGTCATCGTTCCCGAGCTGTCCGGCAGCGAGACCGCTGAGGACGACGGCACGCCGCTGACCGTCGAGCAGCTCGCCGACGAGGTCGCCGCCGTGATCGAGCATGCCGGTCTCGGCCCCGTGGACCTGGTGGGCTTCTCGCTCGGCGGGGCGGTCGTCGCCGCCACCGCCGCCCTTCACCCGGAGCGCGTTCGCCGCCTGGTCCCCGTCGGCGGCCTGGTCAAGTCCGACCTCTACATCCAGAACCTGATCGGTCTGACCCTGAGCCAGAAGCACGACGCGAAGGCCTTCGGCCGCGTACTCAGCACCACCGCCTTCAGCCCGCGCTTCATCCGCAGCCAGCCCAGCCTGAGCGACGTGGAGAACCTCGGCTCCGAGCTGAGCCCCTCCAGCGGCCGCATCCGCCAGCTCGAGCTGCTCGTCCAGGTGGACATCCGCGACCTGGTCGAGAGGGTCCAGGCCGAGACCCTCGTCCTGGCCCCGTACCCGGACGCCGCGGTCCCCGCCGAGCACTCCCGCGAGCTGGCCGCCGCCATCCCGAACTCCTCTTACACCGAGATCGACAGCGGCCACATGGTGATCTTCGAGAAGCCCGTCGAGTTCGTGAAGCTCGTCCAGGACTTCATCCACCAGGCCTGACGGCCCCTCGAGCACGACCTGCCCCGGCGGGTTCACCACCATCCCGGGCGCGGCCCCGCAGCCGCCGGACTCGGCTCTCGCGCGGCCGCGCCCGACCACCACCCGCAAGCACTCCGCAGCGATTCCAGGAGGAACCATGGCCAAGATCCTGCTTGCCGTCAGCAGCCACGAGACCCTGGGGGACACCGGCAACCGGACGGGCTACAGCGTCTCCGAGGCGGCCCACCCCTACAACGTGTTCACCGGCGCGGGCCACGAGGTCGACTTCGTCTCCGTGCGCGGCGGCGAGCCGCCGGCCGTCGTCTTCGACGGCGAGGAGAACGACCCGCAGATCATCGGCTTCCTGGCCGACGAGACCGTCAAGGCCAAGCTCGTGGCGACCCGCCGGGCGGCCGACGTGGACCCCTCCGAGTACTCCGCGATCTTCTACGTCGGCGGCCACGGCGCCATGTGGGACTTCCCCCACTCCCCCGACCTGGCCCGCATCGCCATGGACATCCACGGCAGCGGCGGGGTCGTCTCCGCCGTCTGCCACGGCCCGGCCGCCCTCGTCGACCTTCGCCTGCCGGACGGCACCCACCTCGTGCGCGGCAAGCGCGTCGCCTCCTTCAGCAACGAGGAGGAGAACTCGCTGGGCCTCGTCGAGGTCATGCCCTTCCTCCTCGAGGACCGGCTGAAGGAGAGCGGGGCGCTGCACGCCAAGGCGCCCATGTGGGAGGCCCACACCGAGAGCGACGGCCGGGTCATCACGGGGCAGAACCCCGCCTCCGCCGCCCCCGTCGCGCGGCTCGTCGTCGCCGAGCTCGACCGGGCCGCCGGCGGCCGCTGAGGCTGCCGGTTCCACCGCCGTCGTCACCGGACGACATCCCATCGCAGATCGGCCCCGGCTCGAACCGCCGCGGCCCGAGGAGGCAGACATGTACGGCTTGATCCAGGTCGCGGGCGTCATCGACCAGTCCGAGGCCGACCTCATCATCGAGGAGGGCGCGGACTGGCTCGGCTTCGCCCTGCGCCTTCCCGCCAAGAACGAGGACCTGTCGGAGGCCGAGGCCGCCGCCATCGTCAAGGCGATCCAGCCCGACAACAAGGGCGTGATCATCACCTACCTGACCGATGCCGATGAAATCGCGGCGTTCTGCACCGAGATGGGCGTCGGCGCGATCCAGCTCCACGGCGACGTGACCCCCGCCGAGCTGCGCCGGCTGCGCACCCTGGCCCCGGACCTCTACGTCCTCAAGAGCCTCGTGGTGAAGACGGACAACATCGACGAGCTCCGCGAGGTCGTCGAGACCTCCGCCGAGTGGGTCGACATGTTCATCACCGACAGCTTCAACCCGGCCACCGGCGCCAAGGGGGCAACCGGGCTGACGCACGACTGGGCCGTCAGCGCCGAACTCGTCCGGATCTCCCCCAAGCCCCTGATGCTCGCCGGCGGGCTCACCCCGGAGAACGTCGCGGCGGCCATCGAGGCCGTCCGGCCCGCCGCCGTGGACTCGCACACCGGCCTGGAGGACCCCGCCACCCGGCGCAAGGACCGCCAGAAGGTGCGCACCTTCGTGCAGGAGGCACGCGCCGCCTTCGCCCGGGTCGCCGCGCAGGACGGGCGGAGCCGGTCCTGATGACCACGCGAACCGAGCCGCTCACCGGCGTGACCCACCTGCTGCCCCAGACCAACCGGCTGCGCGCCCTGCACTCGATCGTCCGCGACCACCAGGCCAAGCGGGAGGACTTCGTTCCTGCCGCCAACCGGATCATCCGCGGGCTCCTCGACGCCGCGCTCGACCTGCTCCCCTACGAGCCCCGCGACGTCCGCACCCCGGTCGGCCGGACCTACCGGGGCCTGTCCCTGGCCTCCCAGGTCTACGGCGTGTCCATCGCCCGGGCCGGCGACAGCATGGAGTCCGAGCTGCGCGTGATGGCGCCCGAGACCCGGCTGGGCAAGATCCTGATCCAGCGGGACAAGGTCACCAAGCTCCCGCACCTGCACTACGCGGCGCTGCCCGCCGGCATCGACCGGGGCCACGTGCTGCTCCTCGACCCCATGCTCGCCACCGGCGGCACCGCGCTGGCCGCGATCGGCGTGCTGCTCGACCACGGCGTGCCCGAGGAGCACATCGTCTTCGTGAACCTGCTCTCGGCCCCGGAGGGGATCAAGGTCGTCCACGACCGCCACCCCGCGGTGCGGATCGTGACCTCCTCCATCGAGGAGCGCCTCAACGAGCACGCGTTCATGCTTCCCGGCATCGGTGATTTCGGCGACCGCTACTTCGGGACCGACATCCCGGCGTGAGCGGCCTCCCCCTCGGAGCGGGCGGGGCTCCGCGCCTGTGGAATCCCGCCCCTCCGGCCCTTCGACCCTCGCACTAAGGAGCACTCCCGTGTCCAGCGCCGACACATCCTCGTCGACGACGAAGATCTCGATCGTCTACTACTCGGGCACCGGCAACATCCACAAGCTCGCCGTGGCCGCCGAGGAGGCCGCCGCGAAGACCGGCGCCGAGGTCCGGCTGCGCCGGGTCCCCGAGTACGTCGAGGCGTCCCTGGCCCCCGAGTTCACCGAGTGGACCGAGGCGTGGCGCGAGAACGCCGAGGCCGTCGCGGGCATTCCCACGGCCGGCGCCGACGACCTCGAGTGGGCCGACGCGATCCTGCTCGGCGGCCCGGGCCGGTTCGGCATGATCCCCGCGCCGCTCAAGCACTTCATCGACCTCGCCTGGCCCCTCAACGCGCGCGGCGGCCTGTCGGGCAAGGTCATGTCGTCGTTCACCTCGACGGGCGCCCCGCACGGCGGCCAGGAGGCGACGATCCTGTCGCTGAACACCGTCTTCTACCACTGGGGCGGGATCATCGTGCCGCCCGGCATCACCGACGACATCATGACGGCGCCCAGCAACGGCAACCCCTACGGCGTCAGCTCCGTCTCCGGCCGGCAGGCGATTCCGGGCCGGCTGGCGGAGAACGTCACCGAGGACAACCTCGCCGCGATCGCGTACCAGACCCGCCGCATGGTCGAGGTCGCCGACGCCCTGCGAAGGGGCCGGGCGGCCGTCGCGGACCGGTGACCACCCGGCAGCGCCTTGGCACGGCCCCGGAACACTCGGCCGGTCCCCACACCGGCCGAGTGTCCGTCACGGGCGGGTGACCGCCGGAACCCGCCCACTACACGGCACACACGCACACCCTGGGGGGACACACATGATCACCGACGCGTCTGACCGGACCCCGGCCACCCGCCCGTCGTTGCCCGAACTGCTCCTGCGCACGGCCGCCGCCCGCCCGGACGACACGGCGGTGATCAGCGGCGACGAGCACGTGACCTTCGCCGAACTGGTGGGGCGCAGCCGAGGACTGGCCGGACACCTACGGGGCCTCGGCGTGGGCGCCGACCAGTGCGTGGGGCTGTTCGTCGAGCCCTCGTCCGACCTGATGACCGGGGTGTGGGGCGTCCTGTTCGCGGGCGGCGCCTACCTGCCGCTCGCCCCGGAGTACCCCGAAGAGCGCCTGCGCTACATGATCGAGCACTCGGGCGCGAAGGTGATCGTCGCCCAGGGCCACCTCGTCGAGCGCCTGGCCGCGCTGGCTCCCGCGGGGACGGTGATCGTCCGGGTCGAGGACGCCCGCGAGGGCTCCCCCGGCGAGGACGTCGACATCGCCCCCGACTCGCTGGCCTACGTCATCTACACCTCGGGCAGCACCGGCCGGCCCAAGGGCGTCATGATCGAGCACCGGAGCATCGCGAACCAGATGTCCTGGCTGCAGGCTGCCCACGGCATCGACCGCGGCCGGGTCATCCTGCAGAAGACGCCGATCAGCTTCGACGCCGCCCAGTGGGAGATCCTCGCCCCGGCCGTCGGTTCCGTCGTCGTGGTGGGCGGCGCCGGCATCCACCGGGACGCCGAACGGCTGGTGCACGCGGTCAGGACCCACTCCGTGACCACGCTCCAGTGCGTCCCGACCCTGCTCCAAGCGCTTCTGGACACGGGGGAGTTCGACTCCTGCGTCTCGCTGGAGCAGGTCTTCACCGGCGGCGAGGCCCTCTCCAAGCCCTTGGCCCGCGCCTGCCTGGAATCCCTCCCCGGGTGCGATCTGATCAACCTCTACGGGCCGACCGAGTGCACGATCAACTCGTCGTCCTTCACCGTGGCCAAGTCCACCGTCGGCGAGGGCCCCAACTCGATCTCCATCGGCGCCCCGGTCGACGCCACCGAGTACCACATCCTCGGCCCCGACCTCACCGAGCTGGCAGTGGGAGAGATCGGCGAGCTGTACATCGGCGGCGTCCAGGTCGCGCGCGGCTACCTGCACCGGCCCGACCTGACCGAGCAGCGTTTCACGGACAACCCGTTCGGTCCCGGGCGGCTGTTCCGGACCGGCGACCTGGCCTACTGGAACGCGGACGGCACCGTCCAGTTCACCGGCCGCGCCGACAACCAGGTCAAGCTGCGCGGGTTCCGTGTGGAGCTCGACGAGATCAGGCTCGCCATCGAGACCCACGACTGGGTCCGGCACGCGGCCGTGCTGGTCAAGGACGACCCGCGGACGGGCTTCCAGAACCTGATCGCCTGCGTCGAACTCGATCCGAAGGAAGCCGCCCTGATGGACCAGGGCAGCCACGGCGCGCACCACCAGTCCAAGGAGAGCAAGCTCCAGGTCAAGGCCCAGCTGTCGAACCCGGGGATACGGTCCGGAGCCGAGCTCGCCGGCCTGCCCGTCCTCGACCTGCCCGGGCGGACGCCGACGCCGGCCCAGCGCAGCCTCGCCTTCGCCCGCAAGACCTACCGCTTCTACGAGGGCGACGCGCCGGTGGCGGAGGCCGACCTGCTGAAGCTGCTGGCCCGCCGCCCGGCCGCCGTGCGCGGGCGGGAGCTCGCGGAGCTGGACACCGACGGACTCGGCGCGATCCTGCGCAACCTCGGGCAGCACCTGAGCCCGGAGCGGCTGCTCCCCAAGTACGCCTACGCCTCTCCCGGTTCGCTCTACGCCACCCAGCTGTACCTGGAGATCACCGGCTTTCCCGAAATCCCGTCGGGCATCCACTACCACCATCCGATCAACCACCAGCTGGTGCTGGTCTCCGCGGCCCCCGAGGCGCGGGGCGCGGCCGCGGGCCCCCGGATCCGGGCCCACTTCCTGGGCCGGCGCGGCGCCATCGAGCCGGTCTACAAGAAGAACATCCGGGAGGTCCTGGAAATCGAGGCCGGCCACATGGTCGGACTCCTCGAGGAGGTCCTGCCGCAGTACGGCCTCGACATCGAAGCCGCCCCGTTCACCCCGCAGGCCAAGGCCGGGCTGCGGGTCGCCGACGAGGACCACTACCTCGGCGCTTTCGACTGGGTGCCCTACCGGGGGCCGCGCACCGACGAGGACATCGACCTGTACGTGCAGATCCACCCCGGCAAGGGGCTGGACCGGCCGGCCGGACAGTACGTCTACGAGGGCGACCGGCTGCGCCTGGTCTCCTCCGACCTGATCCTGCGCAAGCAGGTCATCGCGATCAACCAGGCGGTCTACGACCGGGCGGGCTTCGGCATCTCGGTGATCAGCCGCAGTCCGCAGGAGTGGCGGCGCTACATCGACCTCGGCCGCACGCTGCAGCGCCTGTCGATGAACGACCTCGACATCGGCTTCATGTCCTCGGGCTACAGCTCGCAGGGCGGTGACGACCTGCCCTCCGCCCGGCGGATCGACGGCATCCTGCGCGAGCTCGGCCGGCCCGGCGGCGCCTCGTACTTCTTCGTCGGCGGCCGGGTGAGCGGGGAGCAGCGGCGCCACGAGGGCATGCGGGAGGACGTGGTCCACATGCGGGGCCCCGCGGAGCTGATCCGCGACGACCTCGTCAACTACCTGCCGGACTACATGATTCCGAACAAGGTCGTCGTCCTCAACGCTCTGCCGACCACCGCCAACGGCAAGATCGACCTCAAGGCTCTCGCCGTCTCCGACGCGGTGGACGTGGGGGCGGCCGACCGTCCCTTCGTGGCGCCCCGGAACGAGACCGAACGCCGGCTGGCCGCGCTGTGGCGGCAGGCGATGAAGCGCGAGAGCGTCTCCGTGCAGGACGACTTCTTCGCCTGCGGCGGCAACTCGCTGCTCGCCGTCGGCCTGATCAACCGGATCAACCGGACGTTCGGGGCCGACCTGCCGCTCGAGGTCATCTTCACCTCGCCGACCGTGGAGGGGCTGGCCCGCCGGATCGCCGGCGGGTCGACGGCCGCCACCTCGCGCCTGGTGCCGTTGCGGCAGGAGGGCTCCGGACGCCCCATCCACTGCTGGCCGGGTCTGGGCGGCTATCCGATGAACCTGCGGCTCCTGGGCGAGCGGCTGGACGCGGACCGGCCGTTCCTGGGGGTGCAGGCGCACGGGATCAACCCGGGCGAGGCGCCGTACGAGACGATCCGGGAGATGGCGGCCGAGGACGTGAAGGCCATCACGAGCCGGCAGCCGGAGGGGCCCTACACGTTGTGGGGGTACTCCTTCGGAGCCCGGGTCGCCTTCGAGGCCGCGTACCAGCTGGAGCAGGCCGGCCACACCGTCGACCACGTCTTCCTGATCGCCCCCGGCTCGCCCAAGGTCCGCACGGACGGTGCGGCCGGCGAGGAGCGTGTCGCCACCTACGCCAACAAGGCCTACGTGACGATCCTGTTGTCGGTCTTCACGGGCACGATCAGCAGTCCGCTGCTGGAGAAGTGCCTCGCCGTGGCCGAGGACGAGGAGAGTTTCGCCGGGTTCATCAGCGAGAACCTCCCGGGCCTCGACATCGGCCTGGTGCGCCGGATCATCCGGGTCGTCGGGACGACGTTCGAGTTCAGCTACACCTTCCGCGAACTGCGGGAGCGACGGATCTCGGCGCCCATCACCATCTTCAAGGCCCAGGGGGACGAGTACTCGTTCCTCGACGGCAGCAGCGGCTACTCCTCCGCCCCTCCGACCGTCGTGGAGTTGGAGGCCGACCACTACTCCCTGCTCAGGGCGCCGGACATCGACGAGCTCGCGACGGCCATCCGCCGGCGCCTGAACATCCGGAAGGACACCGTCATGCCGCACGTCAACATCAAGCACTTTCCGATGGCACTCAGCGACGAGCAGCAGTCCGCGCTGGTGTCGGCGGTGACCAAGGCGGTCACCGACGCCTTCGGCTGCGACGAGGGGGTGGTGTCGATCGCGGTCGAGCCGATCGACAAGGAGCTCTGGAACGAGGAGGTCTACATCCCGGAGATCGTCAACCGCAGACACATTCTCGGCAAGGTACCGAACTACGGCCCCGACACCCACTGAAAAGACGGCTGTGACCACGATGACCTCTCTTCCCCATCAGGACATCCCCCTCGTCTTCAGTGCCGAGGTGGCCGACGCGCTCCACGACGGCCGCCCGGTGGTGGCGCTGGAGTCCAACGTCATCACCCACGGCCTGCCGTACCCGGACAACGCCGCGACCGCCCGGAAGGTCGAGGAGGCCGTCCGGGCGGGCGGCTCGGTCCCGGCCACGATCGCCGTGGAGAACGGCAAGATCGTGGTGGGCATGACCGATGCCGACATCGACCGGTTCGCCTCGACGCCGGGCATCCCCAAGGTCAGCAGCCGGGACATGCCCGTCGTCCTGGCACAGGGCCGGATGGGCGCGCTGACGGTCGCCTCCTCCGTGGTGGCGGCCGAACTCGCGGGTATCCCCTTCTTCTCCTCGGCCGGCATCGGCGGGGTGCACCGGGGCGCGGACAAGACCATGGACGTGTCCTCCGACCTGATCCAGTTCACGCGCTCCAAGGTCGCGGTGGTGTGCGCCGGCGGGAAGAAGATCCTGGACCTCGGCCTGACGCTGGAGTACCTGGAGACCCAGTGCGTACCGGTGGTCTCGTACCGGTCGGGCGATTTCCCCGCCTTCTACTGCGTGTCCAGCGGTTTCCCCAGCCCGATGCGGCTGGACGACGACGAGGTGATCGCCCGGTCGATCGAGAACCACTGGGCGCTGGGCAACAACAGCTCTTTCCTGATCACCACGCCGGTCCGGCCCGGGGAGGCGATCGACAGCGACGAGGTCGACGCCGCGATCACCGAGGCCATGGCCGCCGCCGACCGGGACGGCATCCGGGGCCAGGCGATCACGAAGTACCTGATGCGTGCGGTGGACGCGGCCACAGAGGGCCGCTCGTCCAAGGCCAACATGGCCGTGCTCATCAGCACGGCCGAGGTCGGCGGCCGGCTGGCCGCGGCGCACGCCCGGCTCCGGGCCGAGTCCCTGTCCCTCTGACCGACGCCCCTCTCCCCCCAATCGACCGAGCACGTTCCCTCGCGCACGACACACGAATGGATACGACACCATGACGAAGCTCGACCAGCAGTCCACGTCCGAAGCCGAGTCCTACCGCCCGCTCGTCTCCCCGGAGCGGGTGGAGGAGATCAAGGAACTGCGCCAGGCCATGGCCGCGTACGGCGGCGGTGAGGAGGGCGAGCAGACGCACCCGTTCCTGGGCCTGACCCTGCGGGTCCCCTCGCAGGTCATGACCCCCTGCCCCGTGTCCCCGGTGCTCGGCGGCGCGGTCTTCGCCGAGGTCGAACCGGGTGACCGGGTGCTGGACATGGGCACCGGCAGCGGGTCGCTGGCCCTGATCGCCGCCAAGAAGGGCGCCGATGTCCTGGCGGTGGACCTCAACCCGCACGCCGTGGCCGCCGTCCGCGTCAACGCGGAGCTGAACGGGGTCGCCGGCCTCGTCGAGGCGCGCGAGAGCGACGTCTTCAACTCGGTCGAGGGCCGCTTCGACCTGATCGTCTTCAACCCGCCGTTCCAGTGGTTCGCCGCCACCGACTACGCGGACGTCGCGGGCACCGACGCCGGCTACCAGGCACTGACCCGCTTCTTCCGCGAGGCCCGCGCCCACCTGACGGAGAAGGGGCGCATGATCCTCTTCTTCAGCACCATGGGTGACGTGGAGTACTTCGAGAAGCTGGTGGCCGACGAGGGCTTCACCCACGAGGTGGTCTTCTCCACCACCCGGCCCGTCTTCGACGTGCCGGTCGAGTTCACCGTGCACCGCCTGTCCTGATCCCGGACACCCGCCGGGGCCCCACCCCACGGGGAGGGGCCCCGGCCCGCCGCAGGGCCCGCCGGTCCCATCCACGCACGTCCGTACGACAGGAGCGCTACGCCGTGTCCCAACGTCTTTTCACCTCCGAATCGGTGACCGAGGGCCATCCCGACAAGATCGCCGACCGGATCAGCGACACCGTCCTCGACGCCCTGCTGGCCCAGGACCCGCGGTCCCGGGTGGCGGTGGAAACCCTGATCACCACCGGCCAGGTGCACGTGGCCGGCGAGGTGACCACCTCCGCCTGGGCCGACATCCCCGCGCTGGTGCGCGAGGCCGTCCTGGAGATCGGCTACGACTCGTCCGCGAAGGGCTTCGACGGCGCGTCCTGCGGCGTCTCGGTGTCCATCGGCGCGCAGTCCCCGGACATCGCGCAGGGTGTCGACACCGCCTACGAGAAGCGGGTCGAGGGTGCCGCCGCGGGTGGGGAGGGTGACGAGCTCGACCGGCAGGGCGCCGGCGACCAGGGCCTGATGTTCGGCTACGCCTGCGACGAGACCCCGAACCTGATGCCGCTGCCGATCGAGGTGGCGCACCGCCTGTCGCGCCGGCTGACCGAGGTCCGCAAGGACGGGACGGTCCCGTACCTGCGCCCGGACGGCAAGACCCAGGTGACCATCGAGTACGACGGTGACACCCCGGTCCGTCTGGACACGGTGGTGGTCTCCTCGCAGCACGCGGGCGACATCGACCTCGACACCCTGCTGACCCCCGACATCCGCGAGCACGTGGTGGCGTACGTGCTGGCAGGCCTGGTGGAGGACGGCATCAAGCTGGACACCGAGGGCTACCGGCTGCTGGTGAACCCGACCGGCCGCTTCGAGATCGGCGGCCCGATGGGCGACGCCGGCCTCACCGGCCGCAAGATCATCATCGACACGTACGGCGGCATGGCCCGCCACGGCGGCGGCGCCTTCTCGGGCAAGGACCCGTCGAAGGTGGACCGTTCGGCCGCGTACGCGATGCGCTGGGTCGCCAAGAACGTGGTCGCCGCCGGTCTCGCCTCGCGCTGCGAGGTCCAGGTCGCGTACGCGATCGGCAAGGCCGAGCCCGTCGGCCTGTTCGTCGAGACCTTCGGCACCGCCAAGACCGAGGTGTCCAGGATCCAGAACGCCATCACGGAGGTGTTCGACCTGCGCCCGGCCGCGATCATCCGCGACCTCGACCTGCTGCGCCCGATCTACGCACAGACCGCCGCCTACGGCCACTTCGGCCGCGAGCTGCCCGACTTCACCTGGGAGCGGACCGGCCGCGCCGAGGCCCTCCGCACGGCCGCTGGGATGTGATCATGGACATCGCCGTCACCGGTTCCATCGCCACCGACCACCTGGCGACCTTCCCGGGGCGTTTCGCCGAGCAGATCATCCCCGAGAGCCTGGCCACGATCTCCCTGTCGTTCCTCGTGGACGACCTCCAGGTGCGCCGGGGCGGTGTGGCCGCCAACATCTGTACGGGGCTGGGCCGGCTCGGGCTGACCCCGGTGCTGGTCGGCGCCGCCGGCACGGACTTCGCCGATTACGACGCCCGGCTGCGCGCCTGCGGCGTGGACACGGGGTCGGTCCGGCTCAGCACCACGCACCACACGGCCCGTTTCATGTGCACCACCGACGCCGACCACAACCAGATCGCCTCCTTCTACCCGGGCGCCATGGTGGAGGCCAAGGAGATCGACCTGGCCGAGGTCGTGGAGCGCGTCGGCGCCCTCGACCTCGTCCTGGTCGCCCCCGACGTGCCGGAGGCGATGGTCCGACACACCAGGGCGGCGCACGCCGCCGGCATCCCGGTCGCGGCCGACCCCTCGCAGCAACTGGCGCGGCTGGACGAGGAGTCGACCCGGCTGATCGTGGACGGGGCCCGGTTCCTCTTCACCAACGCCTACGAGAGCGCGCTGCTGCAGCAGCGGACCGGGTGGAGCGAGGCCGAGGTGCTGGCGCGCGTCGGCGTGTGGATCGTCACCCGGGGCGCCGACGGGGTCTCGATCCTGACCTCCGACGGGCCGGCCGAGCACGTGCCCGCCGTTCCGACGGACCAGCCCACCGACCCCACCGGCGTGGGCGACGCCTTCCGGGCCGGCTTCCTCGCGGGCCTGTCCCGGGGGCTGCCCCACCGCCGCGCGGCCCAACTGGGCTGCGCCGTGGCCACGATCGTCCTCGAGTCCTTCGGCACCCAGGAGTACAAGCTGCTTCCCTGGGACCTGTCGGAGCGGCTGCTGCGGGCCTACGGGGAGCAGGCCGCGCAGGAGATCGGCGCATGGCCCGGGGAGCCCGCGTGACGGGGCTGCGCGAACTCCTCGCCACCGGGACCCCCTCGTTCTCCTTCGAGTTCTTCCCGCCCCGGACGGAGGCGGGATCAGCCGCCCTGTGGGAGGCGATCCGCCGGATCGAGGCGTTCGCCCCGAGCTTCGTCTCGGTCACCTACGGGGCAGGGGGGTCCTCCCGGGACCGCACGGTCGAGCTGACGCAGCGGATCGCGGCGGAGACGACACTGCGCCCGGTGGCGCACCTGACGGCGGTGGCGCACTCGGTCGCCGAACTGCGGCGGGTGATCGGACAGTACGCGGACGCCGGCGTCCGGGACGTCCTGGCCCTGCGGGGGGACCCGCCGGGCGACCCGAACGCGCCCTGGATCCCGCACCCGCGCGGCTTCTCCCACGCCTGGGAGCTGGTCCGGCTGGTGCGGGAGTCGGGAGCGTTCAGCGTCGGCGTGGCCGCGTTCCCGGAGCGCCATCCCCGCTCCGCGGACTGGGAGTCCGACGTCCGGCACTTCGTGGCCAAGTGCCGCGCGGGCGCGGACTACGCGGTCACCCAGATGTTCTTCCGGGCCGAGGACTACCTGCGGCTCCGGGACCGGGTCGTGGCGGCGGGGTGCGACATCCCGATCATCCCCGCGATCATGCCCGCCACGGACGCCCGGCAGATCGCCCGGTTCGCCGAGCTGAGCGGGGCCGCGTTCCCGCAGGACCTGGCCCGGCGGCTGGAGGCGGCGGGCGGCGGGGCCGCGGGGCGGCGGATCGGCGTCGACTTCGCGGTGGCCATGGCCGAGCGGCTGCTCGCCGAGGGCGTTCCCGGCCTGCACTACATCACGCTCAACCGGTCCACGGCGACCTCGGAGATCCACCGCGCGCTGCTCGGCTCCGGCCTGGCCGAACGCCCCCTGGCGGCCCGGGTCTGAGCCACTGCCGCAACCGTCAGGGACGAGCCGGGGGGGGGGCCCCCCCCCCCCCGGGGGGGGGCGCCCCC
>NZ_JBIXJQ010000012.1:191181-257901 GCF_052871255.1 Streptomyces sp. LARHCF249 | reverse complement strand
GGTCGGTCTGTCAAGGGTGGCCGAAGGCCATCGCGAAGCGACGCGACGAAGGAGCGCCCTTGACAGGGCGGCCCGACCCGGAGAGACAGTGGGACTGGCGGGAAACCCCCAAACCCTCCCTGATGAGCAGTGTGGGGATCAGGCCCCCCGAAGCCCCCGAGCACCCACCACCCCCGCCAGTACCTCCACCGCTCTCGCGAACGCCGAGTTGGGGGGTGCCGCGTACCCCACCACCAGGCCTTCGCGGGGCGGGGTCGGGTCCGCTCGGTGTTGGTAGGAGGACAGGCCGTCCAGGGACAGGCCTGCCGCCCGGGCCGCCGACAGGGCCGGGGCCTCGCTGCCCGGCGGGAGTTCCAGTACCGCGTGAAGACCGGCCGAGATGCCCGTCACCCGGATGTCCGGGGCCCGTGCGGCCAGTACGGAAACCAGCTGGTCACGGCGCTCCCGATAGCGCTTGCGCATCCGGCGGACATGCCGGTCGTACGCGCCGCAGCCGATGAAGTCGGCCAGCGCCAGCTGGTCCAGCGCGCTCGCCCAGGACTCCCGCTGTCCCTTCGCCGCCAGGACTTCGTCGATCAGCCGGTCCGGCAGGACCAGCCAGCCGAGCCGGAGCGCCGGCGAGAGGCTCTTGCTCAGCGAGCCCGCGTACACCACGTGCTCCGGGGCCAGGCCCTGCACGGCGCCGACGGGTTTGCGGTCGTAGCGGAACTCCCCGTCGTAGTCGTCCTCCACGATCACGCCACCGGTCGTACGGGCCCACTCCACGGCGGCGGCGCGCCGCGCGGGCAGCAGGCGACCCCCGGTCGGGAACTGGTGCGCCGGCGTGAGCAGCAGCGTACGGGCCCGGGAGGGGAGCTCGGCCGTCCGGGCACCGTCCTCGTCGACCGCGACGGGGTGCGGGCGGATCCCGGCGGCGTCCAGGATGCCGTGGTGGAACGGGAGTCCGTACGCCTCGACGGCCCACTCCCGGGGCCGGACGGACGCGAGGAGCCGCAGCCCGTTGGCGAAGCCGGAGCAGACCACGATGTTCTCGGGGCCGGTACGGACGCCCCGCGCCCGGGAGAGATAGGCGGCCAGTGCCCGCCGCAGCTCGGGCCGGCCGCGCGGATCGCCGGGGCCGAAGGCCTCGGTGGGCGCCTCGGCCAGGGCCCGCCGGGCGCTGGCGGCCCACGGGCCCCGGGGGAAGGAGGCCGAGTCGGGCTTCCCCTGGAGCAGGTCGTAGCGCGGCCCCGCGCCCGCCGCCGACGGCACGCCCGAGCCCGCGCCGCGTTCGCCGACTCGTCCCGCGCCGCGTTCGCCGACTCGACCGGCGGCGCGTTCGGCTGCCCCCTCGGCGACCCGGGTGCCGGAACCCTGCCGGGCGGTGAACCAGCCCTCGGCGACGAGTTCGGCGTAGGCGTCGGCGACGGCGCTGCGGGCCAGTCCGAGGTCGGCGGCCAGCGTCCGGTACGGCGGTAGCCGTGTCCCGGCGGCCAGTCGCCCGCTGCGGACGGCGTTGCGCAGGGCCTGGGCGAGGGCGGTCCGCCGGGCTCCTTCGGCGGGGAGGTCGAGATGCAGGTCGGCGCCCGTGCCGCCGTCGGCGGCCGTCATGCGTCGGCCTCCGGTGCGAAAACGGTGTGGGTGGCCGTCAGGAAACGGCGGATGGTGTCCCGTTCGGCCGTGTCGAAGGAGTCCAGCACCCGCAGCACCCCGTCGATCAGCGGGCCGAAGAACTCCCGGCCCAGCCGGATCGCCTCCGGCTCCACGCGCAGCAGGATCCGGCGCCGGTCGCGGTCGTCGCGGGCCCGCGCCACGTGGCCGAGCCGTTCCAGCCGGTCGATCAGCGCCGTGGTGCCCGCCGAGTTGAGGCCGAGCCGGGCACCGAGCAGGCCCGCCGTGGCCGCCTCGCCGGCGCGGGCCGCGTCCAGCAGGCAGATCAGGGCCCGCACATCGGTGGGGTGCATGCCGTTGCGGGCGGCGAACTCCGCCTGGCGCAGCCCGAACTCGACGGTCACGGCCCGCAGCAGGTGCACCAACTGCAGGTTCTCGGGTTCCTGCTTGTCGCTCACATCACCCTCCTCTAACATCTCTCGCTGAGCGAGATTATCGCCCGACGAGGTATTGGAGCCAGCCGTGTCCCGGACGCCTCTCTTCCGTACCGCCCACTTCCGTACCGCCTACGACGCGGTCCTGGCCCGGTGGCCCGGGCCGGTCGACACGGCCGACCTGCCCACCCCCTACGGCCTCACCCGCGTCAACAGCTGCGGCCCCGCCGGGGCTCCGCCGCTGGTGCTGCTGCCCGGCGGGGGCGCCACCTCCACGGTGTGGGGGGCCTGCGCTGCCGCCGGGCTCGCGCGCAGCCACCGGCTGCATGCCGTGGACCTGGTGGGGGATCCCGGGCTCAGCGTCCCCGAGCCCGGGCGGGCCATGCGGACCGCCGGGGACCTCGTCGGCTGGCTGGACGCGGTGATCGACGGGCTCGGCCCGCGCGGCCCCGTCACGCTCGGCGGCCACTCGTACGGAGCCTGGATCGCCTCCCACTACGCGGCTTCGCGGCCCGCCCGGCTCGGCCGCCTCGTGCTGCTCGACCCGACCCAGGTCTTCGCCGGGCTCCGCCCCGGCTACGTGCTGCGCGCGCTGCCCATGCTGGTGCGGCCCGCCCCGGAGCGGATCCGCTCCTTCCTCGCCTGGGAGAGCGGCGGAGCCGCGCTCGACCCGGCCTGGCTGCGGCTCCAGGACGAGACCGCCCGCTTCCCCACCGTCCGGCCGGTCACCGGGCCGCGCCCGGACCTGACAGGGCTCGGGCAACCGCCGGCCCCGGCTCCGGCCTTGGCCCCGGCCCCCACCCCCGCCCCCGTCCCGGTCCCCGTCCACGTCCTGTTCGCCGGGCGCGCCCGCTGCCACGACGCCGACCGGGCGGCCCGGGCCGCGCGCCGGGTGCTGCCGGGTGCGCGTGTCGACGTACTGCCCGGGGTCTCGCACCACGCGCTGCCGCTGACGGCGGCCGAGGAGATCGCCCGCTTCGTCGCGTCCGGCTAGGCCGCCTCTTCCGGATCTTGCCTGACCCGCGCCGCCCGGCACCGCACCTCGCCGCACTGCCGGAGCACCCGAGTACGTCCAGTGCGCGGGAGCCCCGGCAGCGCGCCGAGGCACGGCACCGGACGACGCGGGCTTAACTGGGGGCACCTCCCAGCGGTAGCTGGGGGAGCAAGATCCGAAAGAGACGACCTAGCCCTTGCGGGACAGGGCCTCGCGGACGGCCTCCTCGGAGCGGGCCACCACGGCCGTGCCGTCCTCGGCGGTGATGATCGGGCGCTGGATCAGCTTCGGGTGCGCGGCCAGGTGCGCGATCCACCGTGCCCGCGCCGCGTCGGTCTCCTCGCGCGGCAGGTCGCGTACGCCGGTCTCCTTGGCGAGGGGGTTCGAGGTGCGCGTGATGTCCCACGGCTCCAGTCCGAGGCGGCCGAGCACCTCGCGGATCTCGTCCTCGGAGGGCACGTCCTCCAGGTAGCGGCGCACGGTGTAGTCGGCGCCCTCGGCGTCCAGCAGGGTCAGCGCGCTGCGGCACTTGGAACACGCGGGATTGATCCAGATCTCCATGCCGCCCAGCCTATCGACGGCGCGTCCAGGGGCCCGTCCCCGGCCGGTCCGGGGCTGGTCCGGCCAGGGCTTTTGTCAGTGGTGCCCAGTAAAATCGAGGGAGAACGACAGGAAGCCAACTACCGTTTGGGAGGCTGTAGATGGCCACTGCCACCACCATTCAGCACGTCAAGAAGAAGCCGCTGCCGGCGGGTCTGCCCCGCGAGTGGTACGAGACCCACAACCGCCGTCTCAAGGCGATGCGCCTGGCGATATCCCTGCTCGACTCGGGGACGTACGACGCCCGGCGCGCCACCAACCGGAAGATCCGGACTATGGCCGTCCGGACGGGGATCCACCGGCCGTCCAACGTCACCTGCAAGATGGTGCGCGCCTTCATCCAGGCGGCGTGAGCCGGCCGTACCGGGTCGGGCAGGCGGCGGCCCGTCGGGGCGAGGCCCCGGCGGGCCGGCGTCGGTGACCGGTGGTCACTTCTCGTTGAAGATGATCTCCCTGGCCGGGCGGGTCATCTTCACGGTGCCGTCGGTGACCTCGACGATGTGGTGCAGGCCCTTGAAGAGCCGCTCGGTGTCCGGGAGGAGGCGGTACTCATCGTCCGCGATCCCGGCCAGGAAGGCGCGGAAGCATGCCATGGACGCGGGGCTGCCGGTGAAGTCCAGGTAGTCCTTCAGCCGGCGGAAGAGCTTCGGCAGGATCACCGCGCCGGTCTTGTCGTGCGTGATCGAGTCCATCGTGGTGACCGTCGCCCCGAAGACGGTCCTGTCGACCGCCCACACGCCCTTCCCTTCCGCCCGCGCCTTCTCCGAGGCCTCGGCGAGGAGGTCGCGCAGGTACTCGGGCAGGCCCGAGTAGAAGGTCGGGTAGGCCAGCCCGGACAGGAGCAGGTGGTGGTTGGCGGTCCTCTTCAGCAGGTTCTCGCCGACCTCCGTCCAGTAGCCGCTGTACACGGGCCCGGTCCCCTTGCCGACGAAGGCCACGCAGCGGCCGTAGGCGTCGGCGCCCCGGGTGAGGATCCAGCCGGGCACGCTGTCCGGCGAGGTGGCGACGGTCTCGTCGTCGTCGCGGAGGACCGTCTTGAAGTCGAGGAACTTCAGCAGCGCGTCCGCGGCCGCGTGGGCGAGGCCCCGCGGCTGGTGCTGCTCCTTGTCCCGCTCGCCGTAGTGGGTCTCCAGGGCGTCGACCGCTTCGAGCCGGACGGTCCCGCGGCCGTCGGCCTTCGGCACGATCTGGCCCCCGGGCACCAGCTTCCAGTCGGCCACGTTGTCCGGGATGAACGGGAGGGTGTCGCCGTCCGGTTTGGCGCCCCCCTCCACCTTGAACTTTCCACTGATCAGCAGCATGGCCATGATGACTCCCGTCCAGGCGTCACTGTGAGTGTTCGGTGGCTACGCACGGTACACATCCGGGCGGTCCGGTGACAGCAGCAGCAGGGCCACGTCGTCGCGCGGTCCGCCGTCCGTGAACGCGACGAGGTCCCGCCAGACGGCCCGGACCAGGCCCGCCGGGTCCCGCGTCACCACGGTCAGCCGCGTGGCCAGCGGATAGAAGTGCCCCGACGCGTCCCGGGCCTCGGTCACCCCGTCGGTGTGCAGGAGGAAGCGGTCCCCGGCGCGCACCGTCAGCTCCGTCACCGGCGGCGGGTCCGGTCCCGCGAGGCCCAGGCCGAGCGGCGGGCCCGGTTCCACGGTCACCTCCTCGACCGCCGCCCCGCGCAGGCGCAGGGCGGGCGGATGCCCGCACGAGACGAGCCGTACGAGGTCCAGTCCGGGCGGGAACTCCAGCAGCAGGGCCGTCGCGAACAGCTCGGGGTGCCCGTCGGGGGCGGCCGCCGCGTCCGACGCCAGCCGCCGGTCCAGCCGGGCCGCGACCGCCGCCAGTTCCGTGTCGTCCAGCACCCCCTCCCGGAAGGCTCCCAGCAGCGCCACCACCGTGCCGACCGCCGCCAGGCCGTGGCCCTGTACGTCGGCGACCAGCGCCCGGACCCCGTACGGCCCGGCCCGTACGTCGTACAGGTCGCCGCCGACCAGGGTGCCGCGCTGCGCCGCCCGGTAGAGGCCGGAGCAGCGCACCGGACCCACCCGTTCCGGGACCGGCGGGAGGACGGCCAGCTGCGCCGCCTCCGCCACCGTCCGTACGCTGACCAGCTGCGCGTCCCGGCGCCGCCGCACCCAGGCGATCACCACGCTCAGCAGCCCGACGGTGGCCACGGTGGCCAGGTCGGAGCCCGTGGCGCGGGCGATGCCGAGGCTCGGCACACCGAGCAGTACGAGGACGAGGGCGGCGAAGAACGCGGTCCCGCCCGCGCCGTAGGCGAAGGCGGCCACCGGGGGCAGACCGGCCAGGAAGTAGCCGAGTTCCACGTCGCCCGGGGTGAGCACCTGCGCGAGGACCAGCACCACCAGGGCCACCGCGGGCGCGAACCGGGCCCAGCGCGGCGGTGGCTCCCCGCGCAGCCAGCCCGGCTCCTCGCGTCCGCGTCTCACCCCTCCACCCTGGTACGGGGGCCAGGCGCGCGCACCCCGGACCGGCCTGCCGGGTGGCCCGGCGCGGGCCGTGCCGGGACAGTGGTGCCGTGACGGACGACGATGCCTCCCGCAAGCCCCCGACGCGGGCGCACATCGAGGCGCACGGCGGTGGCGGCGGCAGCGGCGGGTCGCCGAGTGCGGAGATCGGCACGCGGCTGAACTGGCTGCGCGCGGGGGTGCTGGGCGCCAACGACGGGATCATCTCCACCGCGGGCCTGGTCGTCGGCGTGGCCGGGGCCACCACCTCGCGCGCGGCGATCCTGGCGGCGGGCGTCGCCGGGCTGCTGGCGGGCTCGCTGTCGATGGCGGCGGGGGAGTACGTGTCGGTCAGCTCGCAGCGGGACTCCGAACGGGCCGCGCTGGAGACGGAGCGCCGGGAGCTGGCCGAGGAGCCGGAGGCGGAGCTCGAGGAGCTCACCGACCTGCTCACCGCGCGCGGGCTGAGCCGGGAGCTGGCCCGGGAGGCCGCCGTGCAGCTGACGGAGCGGGACGCGCTGCGGGCCCACGCCCGGGTGGAGCTCGGCATCGACCCCGACGAGCTGGCCAACCCGTGGCACGCGGCCTTCGCCAGTTTCGTCGCCTTCACGGTGGGGGCGCTGCTGCCCCTGCTGGCGATCGTCCTGACCGGCCCGTCCGGCCGGGTCCCGGTGACGGCGGTGGCCGTTCTCGCCGCGCTCACGCTCTGCGGGGTGCTGAGCGCCCGCCTGGGCGGAGCCCCTCCGCTCCGCGCGGTCCTGCGCAACGTCGCCGGCGGCGCCGTGGCCATGGCCGTCACCTACGCGGTGGGCACCTGGCTGGGCACCCTCTGACGAGGCCGGACGGGCCGGCTCTGCCGCTGTCGCGGCAGGCGCAAGCGCAGCTGAGCCCCGGATCCGCCCGAGCCGGCGCAGCGACCCGGCAGGATGGGGCCATGCGTATCGCGGTCACCGGCTCGACCGGCCTCATCGGCAGCGCCCTCGTGCGGTCCCTCCGGGCGGACGGGCACGAGGTGGTGCGGTTCGTGCGCCGCCGGCCCGCCGCGGGCGACGAGGCGCGGTGGGATCCCGCGCGCGGGTACGTCGACGCCGCCGGGCTGGCCGGGTGCGCGGCCGTCGTGCACCTGGCGGGCGCCGGGGTGGGGGAGCACCGCTGGACCACCGCGTACAAGAAGGAGATCCGGGACAGCCGGGTGCTCGGGACAGCCGCCCTCGCGCAGGCCCTCGCCGCGCTCGACGAGCCGCCCGCCGTGCTCGTCAGCGGTTCGGCGGTCGGCTACTACGGGGACACCGGCGACCGGGCCGTCGACGAGGACGCCCCCGCCGGGCACGGCTTCCTGCCCTCCGTCTGCGTGGAGTGGGAGGCGGCCGCGGAACCGGCCCGCGCGGCCGGGGTCCGTACCGCGTTCGCCCGCACCGGCCTGGTCGTCGCCCGCGAAGGCGGGGCCTTTGGGAAGCTGTTCCCCATCTTCCGGGCCGGCATCGGCGGCCGGCTCGGCAACGGGCGCCAGTACTGGTCGTACATCTCCCTCGACGACGAGATCGCGGCCCTGCGCCACATCATCGACACCCCGGCCGTCTCCGGCCCGGTCAACCTCACCGCGCCCGAGCCGCTGACCAACCGCCAGGTCACGGCGGCCATGGCACGCGTGCTGCACCGGCCGGCGCTGCTGCCCGTACCGGCCGTGGCCCTGCGCATCGTGCTCGGGGAGCTCGCCGAGGACGTGCTCGGCAGCCAGCGGGCCCGGCCCGCCCGGCTGCTGGAGTCCGGCTTCGTCTTCCGCCACCCCGGCATCGAGGACGCCCTCCGCGCCGCCCTGTGAAAAGCCGGTCTGCCTGTGCTGTGCGACCAGCGTGCGACCGTTCGTGACCCGGATGCGACCACCGTGCGACCGGAGTTGACCACAATCCCGCAATACTCCGGTCAACTCGGGTTCCTCTGGAGCGGGTTGGGGGAAGGAGGTCGAGACACAGCCGCGCCGACCTCGGGGAGGGGCACGTGCTCAGCAGCTCACACCATTCCGCACACCATGCGGACGTCGTCATCGTAGGAGCCGGAGTCTCAGGACTCGCGGCCGCGCACCACCTGACCGCAGCGGGGGTCACGGTCACCGTCCTGGAGGCCGCGGGCGACCCCGGCGGCCGGATGGCCACCGTGTCGGCCGACGGGTTCCGGCTGGACCGGATCGGCCAGTTGCTCAACACCGCCTACCCGGAGCTCGGACGCACCCCGGGCCTGGCGGGCCTGACCCTGCGGAGCTTCGCCCCCGGGGTCCTGGTCCACACCGACGGAAAGCAGCTCCGGGCCGGAGCCCTCACCCCGGCCCGCGCCCTGGCCAGCGGCTCCCTCGACCAGGCACGGCTCAGCGCCGCCCTCGGCCGGCTCGCCGCCCTGCCCGAGGAACGCCTGCTGGCCCGGCCCGAACGCACCGCCCTCGCCGCCCTGCGCTCCCGGGGCCTGCCACCGCGCACCGCGGCCGGCGTACTGCGGCCGCTGCTCTCCACCCTGCTCCGCGACCCGGAACTCACCACCTCCAGCCGGGTCGCCGACCTGGCCCTGCGCACCTTCTCCCGCGGCCGCCTCGCCGTGCCCGAGGGGGGAGCCGCGACCCTGCCCGACCGGCTCGCCGCAGGCCTGCCGCCCGGCACCGTCCGTACCGGGGTCCGGGTCCGGTCGGTGGCGACCAACCTGGTCACCACCGAGGAGCACGGCGACTTCAGCTGCCGCTCCGTCCTGCTGGCCACCGGGGCCCGCGCGGCCGCCGAACTCCTGCCCGGCCTGCGCGTGCCCGCCTTCCACGAGGTCACCGTCCTGCACCACGCCACCGCCGCGCCCCTGCCCTGGGACGGCTCGCTGCTCCTGGACGGCGACCCCAAGTGGCCCGTCTCGCACACCGCCGTGATGAGCGCGGTCGACCCGACGCGGGCCCCGGCCGGCCGCAGCCTGGTCACCACCACCGTGCTCGGCCCGCCGCCCCCGGCGCGCACGGTCGCCTCCCGCCTCGCGCGGCTCTACGACACCGCGACCCGCGACTGGGAAACGCTGGCCGTCCACCACACTCCGGAGGCCGTTCCCGCCATGCCCCCGCCCTACGACGTACGGCGCCCGGTGCGCGTCCTGGCCGGCCTGTACGTGTGCGGGGACCACCGCGACACCAACACCGTCCAGGGCGCCCTGCACTCGGCCCGCCGCGCCACCCACGCCGTCCTGCGCGACTTCGGCATCCCGCTCCCGACCGCCGCGGAGCGCGCCATTCCGGTGGCCGCCTGACTGCTCGACGTACGCCGGCGGGGCGTCTGCGGCCCCGCCGGCGTCCGAGGCGCGCCGTGCGGTGTCGAGCCCCCGGCAGCCGACCCGCAGGTCACGACAACGCCGCCACCCTGTCCCGGTACGTCCGCACCGCAGACGCGTCCCGGTACGGCTCCAGCCGCCGCTCGAAGTCCCGTACGTACTCCACCGCCCGCACCGACCGCATCTCCATCGCCTGCTGCGCCGCCTCCGCCCCCAGCGCGCACGCCTGGTCCAGCTCGCCCAGCCCCAGCCGGGCCGTGGCCAGCACCACCCGGCAGAACAGCCGGGACCGCGCGTACGCCGGCGCCCGCAATTGGAGCGACCGCTCCGCGTGCTGCGCCGAGGCCCGGTACTGCTGGAGGTCCCGGTGGCAGTGCCCGAACTCGTCCGCCAGCTGCGCCTCGTCGAAGTACCGCGCCCAGTGCGGCACGTCGTCCCCCGGCCGGGCCGCGCCCAGCGCCCGCTCGGCCCGCACCAGCGAGGCCGTCGACGCCCGCACCTCGCCCAGGACCGCGTGCCCGCGCGCCTCCGCCGAGTGCAGCAGCGCCTGCACCACCGGCGGCGGACCCGAGCCGACACCCTGCTGGGCCACCCGGGCCAGCTGCACCGCCTCCCGGCCGTGGCCCAGGTAGACCGCCTGGCGGCTCATGGTGACCAGCACGTACGAGCCGTACGGCCGGTCCCCGGCGGCCTGGGCGAGCCGCAGCGCCTGTACGAAGTACCGCTGGGCCAGGCCGTGCGCGGCGATGTCGTACGAGGTCCAGCCCGCGAGCCGGGTCAGGTCGGCCGCGGCGGAGAACAGCCGCCGCCCGGTGGTCTCCCCGTAGGTCCCCCGGAGCATCGGCTCGGCCTCGTGCTCCAGGTACCGCACCAGGGCCTGCCGGGCGTGCCCGCCGCCGTAGGCGTGGTCCAGGGCCCGGAACAGCTCGCTCACCGAGCGCAGGGCCGCGATGTCCCCGCCCGTGACCCGCTGCCCGGGCCCCCGGTCGATCTGCCGCTGCCGGGGCACCGAGGTCCGGCCCTGCACCGGGACCCGGGCCGCCACCGGGTCCGCGCCGCGCCCCACCCGCTCGTCGGCCCGCCCGATCAGCCAGTCCCGGCTGGGCACGACCAGGCCGGCCGGGGTGAAGGCGATCTTCCGCAGCTCGGCGTGGGATCCGGAGTCCTTGCGCCACAGGCCGCTGGCGATGTCCACGGCCTCCTCGGGGGTGGCCGCGAACTCCAGGCCCGCGTAGACGGGCGCGCAGGCGTCCAGTCCCAGATCCTGTGCGGAGAGCCGCCGCCCGAGGCGCCGGGTGAAGACCTCGGCGATCAGCGCGGGGGTGGTCCCGCGCGGCTGCTGCCCGCGCAGCCAGCGGGTCACGGAGGTTTTGTCGTACCGCAGATCGAGACCGTGTTCCAGGCCCAGCTGATCGACGCGGCGGGCGAGCCCGGCGTTGGAGAACCCGGCTTCCGCGATCAGCGCCGCAAGCTGCCGGTTGGGGACGCGCTGGGCAGGTCGTTCCGTCATCGGCTCCACGGTCTCCTGACGTGACGGACCGGAGTCCCGGCCCTGTGAACGGCGTGAATGTAGCGGCGAACCTCGTCCGCACCGCCCTCTCTGCCCCACATTCATCCGATCGTGTGCAGAATCGGTAGGGCGCTTTACGGACCGACCCCCTCCGCCCGCGTACGCTGCGGCCATGAACCGCCGGCCCCATCGGGCGCACCTTCCCGAGGAGCGTCCCGAATCCACCGCTCCGCTGCCCCCGCCCGAGCTGACCGAGGCGGAGTGCCGGCGGTGCGGCACCTACATCGCGGGGCTCGACGGCCGGTACGCGTGCGGGGTCTGCGGCTGGGTCAACGACCACTCGGAGGGCCACCGGCGGCTGCCGCGGGCGGACGAGGACCCGGACCGGCCGCCGAAGGGCCGGCGCCGGCCCAGGCAGCTGCCGTGGCCCCCGCCCGAGCCTGCGGAGGGCCCGCCGTACCCTTGCTGAGTGCGATACGTGCACACAGCAGGTTCAACGAGGAGGCGCTGCGGTGGCTGAGCTTGGGTTTGTCCATCTGGGCTTCGGACCGGAATCCGTCGAGTACACCCGGGCCTGGGAAGAGCAGCGCCGGGTGCACGCCGCCCGCTTCGCGGACGAGGTCGAGGACACCTGCCTGCTGCTGGAGCACCTGCCGGTGTACACCGCCGGCCGGCGCACCGACCCCAGCGAGCGCCCGCTCGACGGCACGCCCGTCGTCGACGTGGACCGGGGCGGCAAGATCACCTGGCACGGCCCGGGCCAGCTGGTCGGATACCCGATCATGAAGCTCCCCCGCCCGGTGGACGTGGTCGCCCACGTGCGCCGCCTGGAGGAGGCCCTGATCCGCACCGCCGCCGAGTTCGGACTGGAGACCACCCGGGTCGAGGGCCGCAGCGGGGTCTGGGTGCTCGGCGACCCGGTGGAGGAGCGCCCCATGATCGGCGGGCTCTCCCTCGACCTGGACCCGCGGCTGCACGACGAGGAGTTCGACGCCCGCCTGAACGGCCCCGAGTACGCCCCGTCCAACGCCGGCCAGCGCCGCGAGGACCGCAAGCTCGCCGCCATCGGCATCCGCGTCGCCAAGGGCGTCACGATGCACGGCTTCGCGATCAACGTGAACCCGGACAACACCTGGTTCGACCGGATCGTGCCCTGCGGCATCCGCGACGCCGGTGTGACCTCGCTCTCGTACGAACTGGGCCGCGAGATCACCATCGCCGAGGTGCTGCCGGTCGTCGAGCGGCACCTGAAGGACGTACTGGAGCACGCGGAGCTGAAGCCGCGCGAGATAGAGCCGGCCGCGAGCTAGCCCGGGCCGGCCTCGAGCCGGCCGCCGGGGAATGGGTCCGGCCCCTCGCAGGTTGGCCGACGTAAGAGCGTATGAAATTACGGGCGTACCCTGGTGGGCGCCCGAACAATCGAAGTCACAGGGAGCCGGTCGTGTCCGCAGTCGCACCCGACGGACGCAAGATGCTGCGCCTGGAGGTCCGGAACAGCCAGACCCCCATCGAGCGCAAGCCCGAGTGGATCAAGACCCGGGCGAAGATGGGCCCCGAGTACACCAAGATGCAGGCCCTGGTGAAGGGCGAAGGACTGCACACGGTGTGCCAGGAAGCCGGTTGTCCGAACATTTACGAATGCTGGGAGGACCGCGAGGCCACCTTCCTCATCGGCGGCGACCAGTGCACCCGGCGCTGTGACTTCTGCCAGATCGACACGGGCAAGCCCGAGGCCCTGGACCGGGACGAGCCGCGACGTGTCGGCGAGTCCGTGGTCACCATGGACCTGAACTACGCCACCATCACCGGCGTCGCGCGCGACGACCTGGCGGACGGCGGCGCCTGGCTGTACGCGGAGACCGTGCGCCAGATCCACCAGCAGACGGCCGGCCGCGAGGCCGGGCACACCAAGGTCGAGCTGCTGGCCCCCGACTTCAACGCGGTCCCGGAGCTGCTGGAGGAGGTCTTCGCCTCCCGCCCCGAGGTCTTCGCGCACAACGTCGAGACGGTGCCGCGGATCTTCAAGCGGATCCGCCCGGGCTTCCGCTACGAGCGCTCGCTCGAGGTGATCACCAAGGCGCGCGCCTACGGCCTGGTCACCAAGTCGAACCTGATCCTCGGCATGGGCGAGGAGCGCGAGGAGGTCTCGCAGGCCCTGAAGGACCTGCACGAGGCCGGCTGCGAGCTCATCACCATCACCCAGTACCTGCGGCCCTCGCCGCGGCACCACCCCGTGGAGCGCTGGGTGAAGCCGGCCGAGTTCGTGGAGCTGGCGAAGGAGGCCGAGGAGATCGGCTTCTCCGGTGTGATGTCCGGTCCGCTGGTCCGGTCCTCGTACCGTGCGGGACGCCTGTACACCCAGGCGATGGAGAAGCGCAGCCGAGCCGGAGCGTAGGCGGAGCTCGACCATCCGAGCGAGCGGCGCATGGCGACCGTGTGAACTCGCGCACAGAACGCTACTAAGCAGTAACACCGTAACGGCGCGGCCCCTAGGCTCTTTCGCGGGAAAGAGTTCTGGTGGGCCGCGTCAATGTTTCGAAAACGTTTGACCAGCTGGTCATGCGCTGGTAACACCAATCAGTGACGATGGGTCCACGCACCGCACACACCGACTGCACCGAAGGCACCGCACACCCCCGCAGGTAGACGTGAGCACCGTGAAAGGGATCGACATCATGCAGGCCGCGCCCGTACGCGCCATCGCCATCCCGACCTTCTCCGACGCCTTCCGGGGCTTCGAGTCGCTGCTCATGAGCGGCGCCCGGCGCAACGCCTGGACGGCGGTGCTGGAAGACCGCCGCAGGGCCAAGGACCGGGTCGAAACCGAACACGTACTTGAGGCCGCGGCGACCCGGACTCCGCAGGCCACGTAAACTTCGCTCTATGGCGAGGAAGTCAAACGCAGAGACTGCTGCGAACCCCGGGCGACTGAAGCAGATCGCCCTGACGTACAAGATGACGCGCAAGGCCGACCCGAAGGTCGGTCTGATCGTCGCGGGCGTGGGAATCGTCACCTTCGGTGTCTTTCTTGCGATCGGCTTCCTGATCGACCACCCGGTCTACCTGGGCATCCTGGGCTTCCTGGTGGCGTTCCTCGCGATGGCGATCGTCTTCGGACGACGGGCCGAGCGGGCTGCCTTCGGGCAGATGGAGGGACAGCCGGGAGCGGCCGCGGCCGTACTGGACAACGTGGGCAGGGGCTGGACGACCACCCCCGCCGTCGCGATGACCCGGCAGCAGGACATCGTCCACCGGGCGGTCGGCAAGGCCGGCGTCGTGCTGATCGCGGAGGGCAACCCGAACCGGGTGAAGCCGCTGCTGGCGAACGAGAAGAAGAAGCTGGCCCGGATCATGCCGGACGTGCCGGTGCACGACTTCATCGTGGGTACGGGCGAGGGCGAGGTGCCGCTCAAGAAGGTGCGCACCACCCTGCTCAAGCTGCCGCGCGTACTGGCCGGCCCCCAGATCACCCAGGTCAACGACAAGCTCCGGGCGATGGGCGACCTGATGTCGAACATGCCCCTGCCAAAGGGCCCGATGCCTAAGGGCATGCGCATGCCGCGCGGCGGGAAGATGCGCTGACCTGCTGAGCTGATTTTCGTATACGAAACGAGGGTGCCCCCGAGCCGTCCGGCTCGGGGGCACCCTCGTTCTCGCAACCGTTCTAGATGCGGACCTGGACGGCGCGCGACAGGCGGTCGTGCAGGCCGCGGCCGTCGCGGTCCCAGATCAGCGCCGGGATGACCAGGACCAGCAGCACCGTGCGCAGCAGCACACGGGCGATGCCGAGGCGGCCGCCGTCCTCCGCGATCACCCGGAGTCCGACGATCCGCTTACCGGGCGTGAAGCCCACGGTGCCGACCGTCAGGATGCTCAGGGCCGCGAAGAGCCCGAGGGTCCAGTTGCCCGCCGCGCCCAGGTCGCCGCCCGTGATCAGCCCGTACGCAATCACCTGGCAGCCGACCCAGTCCAGGAGGACGGCCCCGAGGCGGCGGCCGAACCGGGCCACCGAGCCGGGCCCCTGCTGCGGCAGGCCGAGGCGCTGGCCGGGATAGCCGAAGTCGACGCCCATCTCCTCCGCGGCCGCGCGAGGGCCGGAGAGCCACGATCCGATTGCTTGCCTGTTGTCCACCCGACCACGGTACCGGTGCGGCCTCGCGACCCTCGGGCGGGACCCTGGTTAACTTGTGCGAAACAAATGGGTCATGCTTGAGAAATCCCGTCTGCTTATGGTCGGGTCAGCGTGCGGCACCGCACTGACGCACCACGAGCTATAAAGCCCGTCCCTCCCCCGGGGACCGGGAGTAGGAGGAGTTGGATGTTCCAGAACGCCGACGAAGTGAAGCAGTACATCGAGGAGAACGACGTCAAGTTCGTCGACGTCCGCTTCTGCGACCTGCCTGGTGTGATGCAGCACTTCACCATCCCGGCGCGGGCGTTCGACCCGGCGGAGGAGCTCGCCTTCGACGGCTCCTCGATCCGCGGCTTCCAGGCGATCCACGAGTCCGACATGGCGCTGCGTGCCGACATCACCACCGCGCGCCTGGACCCGTTCCGCAAGGACAAGACGCTCAACATCAACTTCTTCATCCACGACCCGATCACGGGTGAGGCCTACAGCCGCGACCCGCGCAACATCGCGAAGAAGGCCGAGGCGTACCTCGCCTCCACCGGCATCGCCGACACCGCGTTCTTCGGCCCCGAGGCCGAGTTCTACGTGTTCGACAGCGTGCGCTTCGCGACCTCCGCGAACGAGGGCTTCTACCACATCGACTCCGAGGCCGGCGCCTGGAACACCGGCTCCGAGGAGAACAACCGCGGCTACAAGGTCCGCTACAAGGGCGGCTACTTCCCGGTCGCCCCGGTCGACCACTTCGCCGACCTGCGCGCCGAGATCTCCCTCGAGCTGGACGCCCAGGGCCTCCAGGTCGAGCGCCAGCACCACGAGGTCGGCACCGGCGGCCAGGCCGAGATCAACTACAAGTTCAACACGCTGCTGGCCGCGGCCGACGACCTGATGCTCTTCAAGTACGTCGTGAAGAACGTCGCCTGGCGCAACGGCAAGACCGCGACCTTCATGCCGAAGCCGATCTTCGGTGACAACGGCTCGGGCATGCACGTGCACCAGTCGCTGTGGGCGAACGGCGACCCGCTGTTCTACGACGAGGCCGGCTACGCGGGCCTGTCGGACACCGCCCGCTACTACATCGGCGGCATCCTCAAGCACGCCCCGTCGCTGCTGGCCTTCACCAACCCGACGGTGAACTCCTACCACCGCCTGGTGCCGGGCTTCGAGGCGCCGGTCAACATGGTGTACTCGCAGCGCAACCGCTCCGCCGCCATGCGCATCCCGATCACGGGCTCGAACCCGAAGGCCAAGCGCGTCGAGTTCCGCGCGCCGGACCCGTCCTCGAACCCGTACCTCGCCTTCTCGGCGCTGCTCCTCGCGGGCCTCGACGGCATCAAGAACAAGATCGAGCCGATGGAGCCGATCGACAAGGACCTCTACGAGCTCTCGCCCGACGAGCACGCGAGCGTCCCGCAGGTCCCGACCAGCCTCGAGGACGTCCTCAAGGCCCTCGAGGCCGACCACGAGTACCTCCTGGCCGGCGGTGTCTTCACCCCCGACCTGATCGAGACGTGGATCGACTACAAGCGCACGCACGAGATCGCCCCGATCGCGCAGCGTCCGCACCCGCACGAGTTCGAGCTCTACTTCGACATCTAGGAAACGGGGCTCGATGCCCTGATCCGCGCTGAGGGCCGCCACCCATGAGGGGGGCGGCCCTCAGCCGTGCGACCGGGCCCCTGCTGCCGGGCGCGCCGGCTGAAGATCGGTATCTGAGGGAAATGCCTGATGGGAGGCCCTCGCCGCGCTCTACGGAGTGCGGTGGGGGCCTTTCCGCTTTGACAGGGACGCGGGGGCGGGTAAGGGTGGAAATGACCTAAGAGCCGGATAAGCGAGACATGTTCGGAGGTGCATGAGAATGCGCCGTAGGATCGTTGCGGCAGCCATGGCGGGCGCCGCTGGAATCGCGATAGGCCTGATGCCCGTCGCCAGCGCCTCGGCCTCGGCCGTCACCAGTGGTGGCGGGGGTGACGGGGGCTGGGACTGCTATCGGTACCCCTCCAACCGCTCGGACGCCCGCTGGGACTTCTGTTGCGACCGCGACTGGCGCGACCGGCCCTCCTGGTGCTGGAACGACGGCGGGGTCGGCGGCAACGGCGGCAACGGGCGCCACGACTGGGGCCACTGGAACTGGAACGACTCGAACTGGCGTGACGCCGACTGGAACGACTCCGGCCGCGGTGGCAACGGCGACTGGGGTGACTGGGGCGACGGCGGTCGCGGCGGCAACGGCGACTGGAACTGGAACGACGGCGGTCGCGGCGGCGACGGCGGGAACGGTGACTGGGGCGGCGGCGGTCGCGGCGGCGACGGCGGCAATGGTGACTGGGGCGGCGGCGACGGCGGGAACGGTGACTGGGGCGGCGGCGGTCGCGGCGGCGACGGCGGCAACGGTGACTGGGGCGGCGGCGGCGATGGTCGCGGGGGCGGCGACTGGGGCGGCTGAGGCCGGTCATGAGACCGAGGGCCACGGGCCCGACCCGATGCCCTTGTCCCGCTGACATCAGCGGAACAAGGGCATCGCGCCTGTGAGGTGGCGCAGGGAGCGGACCGCGAGTTCTATCGGGGAGCCGGGGCCCGAGAGCGCGGCGTCCGTGGTCGACCAGAGTTCCAGGGAGATCCGGATCGCGTCCGTCGCCGCCGCGGCCAGCAGGCGCACGTCCAGGGGGTCGGCGTCCGGACCGGCCAGGCGGGCGATCACCGGGACCAGGCGCTCCTCGGAGTCCTGGTTCACGCGGTACCAGACCGCCCGCAGGGCCTCGTCGGTCGCCGCCGCCCGCAGCAGGCCGCGGGTCACCTCCAGGCCCTCCTCGACCGCCTGGGGTTCGCTCAGCGTCCGCGTGACGGCGCGTTCCAGGGCTTCGGCGAGCGGAGTGCCGGGGTCCTCCTCGGCGAGCAGGGCGCGCCAGGCGTCGCCGCCGATCGCGAGCAGCGGGGCCACGGCCTCCTGCTTGTTGCGGAAGTAGCGGTAGAACGTACGCAGTGCCACGCCCGCGCGGTGGGCGATGTCCTCGGCGGTGGTGCCGTCGGGGCCGTGCTCGGCGAAGAGTGCGCAGGCCGCGCGGGCGATGTCGAGCTGGGTGGCGGCCTTGCGGCGCTCGGTCAGCGACTGGGCTCCGGGGCCGGCCTGGGGAGAGTACGGACGAGGGGATCTCACGCAGTGAAGCGTACCTCTCGCATACGCGGCTGATTGCATGCTTTGCCGCTATGGCAAAGCGTGTCAGCGCTTGGGTACGCTCACCCCATGAACCGTTACGAAGGACGTCGCGTCCTCATCACCGGCGGCGGCTCCGGCATCGGCCAGGCCACCGTCCACCGGATCCTCGCCGAAGGCGGCCGGGTCCACACGGTCGACGTCAGCGAGGCCGGTCTCAAGGTCACGGCCGACCGGGCCGCGGCCGAGGGCCACCAGGACCGCCTCACCACCGCCCTGCTGGACATATCCGACGAGCACGCGGTCAAGGAGGGCGTGGCCGCCGCGGTCGAGACCCTCGGCGGGGTCGACGTACTCGTCAACGCCGCCGGCATCCTGCGCTCCGCGCACACCCACCAGACCACGCTCGACCTGTGGAACCAGGTCATCGGGGTCAACCTGACCGGCACCTTCCTGATGATCCGCGAGTCGTTGCCGGCGCTGCTGGCGGGCGACCGGCCGGTGGTGGTGAACTTCAGCTCCACCTCGGCGTCCTTCGCCCACCCCTACATGTCCGCCTACGCGGCCAGCAAGGGCGGCATCCAGTCGATGACCCACGCACTGGCGGCCGAGTACAGCAAGCAGGGCCTGCGCTGCGTGGCCGTCGCGCCCGGCTCCATCGAGAGCGGCATGACCACGGGCAACGGCCCCGGCCTGCCCGAGGACACCGACTGGTCCCTCTTCGCCAAGCTCGCCCCTGCCATCGGCCAGGGCTTCGCCGGCCCGCAGACCGTGGCCGGCGTCGTCGCGATGCTGGGCTCCGAGGACGGTGCGTTCATCACCGGCACGGAGATCCGTATCGACGGCGGTACGCACAGCTAGCCGTCAGCCTCTGAAGCGGGCCCAGAGCCGGGGGAAGCGCTCCGCGAGCACGGCTTCGTTCTCGAAGTCCAGCGGGGTGCCCTCCGGCTCTGCCGGTTGCAGCGGGATGCCCAGGTCCGGGGCCACCGCCCCGGTCAGCTGCTCGTACGCCTCGTCGGCCGCGTACCCCAGCTCCTCGCCGTCGCCGTCGATCTCCTCGTCGAAGTCGCCCAGGAGCTCCGCGAGGTGGTCGGGGTCGTGGACCCCGCCCTCGAAGACCTCCCGGCCCTGGCCGATCAGCCAGCAGCGGAAGTAGTCGAAGGCGTCGTCGCTCGCCCCGTCGAGCAGCACCCAGGCCGCGCCCCACAGGTCCCAGGTGTACGCCCGGTTGTACCGCGACTCGAAGTGCCGGGCGAAGTCCAGGACGGAGTCCGGGTCGAGCTGGGCCAGCCGCTCCACGAGCAGCTCGGCGTGTTCCTCGGGGTCGCCGTCGGCGGCCTCGCGGGTACGGTCGACGATCTCCCAGAACTCCGTCTCGTCCATCACCGCTCCAGCATCACGGGTCCGCCCCCGCGCCGCCACCGCGCGTACGGCGAAAGGCCGGTGTCCTACCCCTGAGGGGCGGACACCGGCCTTCACGGTCGGTCGGTCACTCGGCTCAGAGGCCGTAGCGCTCCCGGGCCTCCTTGACGGAGGACGCCGGTACCTCGCCGCGGCGGGCGAGCTGGGCCAGCGCGGCCACGACGATCGACTGGGCGTCGACACCGAAGTGGCGGCGGGCGCCCTCACGGGTGTCGGACAGGCCGAAGCCGTCCGTGCCCAGCGAGGTGTAGTCCTGCTCCACCCACTGGCTGATCTGGTCCGGGACCTGGCGCATCCAGTCGGAGACCGCGAGGACCGGGCTGGTGACGCCCTCCAGCGCGCGGGTGACGTACGGGGTGCGCAGCTCGCCGCGCAGCAGCGCCTCGTCGCACTCCAGCGCGTCGCGCCGCAGCTCGCCCCAGGAGGTGGCGGACCAGACGTCGGCGGCCACGTTCCAGTCGGCGGCGAGGAGCTTCTGCGCCTCCAGGACCCAGTGGATCGCCGTACCCGAGGCCATCAGCTGGACCTTGGGGGCGTCGGCGGCCGGGGCCGCCTCGGCCAGGTCGGCCGCCGTGTTGAAGCGGTACAGGCCCTTGAGGATGCCCTCTTCCACGCCCTCGGGCATGGCCGGCTGCACCTTCGGCTCGTTGTAGACCGTCAGGTAGTAGAAGACGTCTTCCGGCTTCTCGCCGTACATCCGGCGCAGACCGTCCTTGACGATCACCGCGATCTCGTACGCGAAGGCCGGGTCGTAGTTCAGCGACGCCGGGTTCGTGGACGCGATCAGGTGCGAGTGGCCGTCCGCGTGCTGCAGGCCCTCACCGGTCAGCGTGGTGCGGCCGGCGGTGGCGCCGACGATGAAGCCCTTGCCGAGCTGGTCGGCGAGCTGCCACATCTGGTCGGCGGTGCGCTGCCAGCCGAACATCGAGTAGAAGATGTAGAAGGGGATCATCGGCTCGCCGTGCGTCGCGTACGACGTGCAGGCGGCGATGAAGTCGGCCATGGCGCCGGCCTCGGTGATCCCCTCGTTGAGGATCTGGCCGTCCTTGGCTTCCTTGTAGTACATGAGCTGGTCGCGGTCGACCGGCTCGTACGTCTGGCCCAGCGGCGAGTAGATGCCGGCCGACGGGAAGAGGGACTCCATACCGAAGGTGCGGGCCTCGTCGGGGACGATCGGCACCCAGCGCTTGCCGGTCTCCTTGTCCCGCATGAGGTCCTTGACGAGCCGGACGAAGGCCATCGTCGTGGCCATCTCCTGCTTGCCGGAGCCCTTGAGCAGCGCGGCGAAGGAACGGTCGGCCGGGGCGGGCAGGGCCACGTGCTTGACCTTGCGGGCCGGGGCCGGGCCGCCGAGGGCCGCGCGGCGCTCGTTCAGGTACTGGACCTCGGGGCTGTTCGCCCCCGGGTGGCCGTACGGGACCTGGCCGTCGGCGAAGGCGCTGTCCGGGATCGGGAGGCCGAGGAGGTCGCGCATGTCCTTGAACTCGTCGATCGTCAGCTTCTTCATCTGGTGGTTCGCGTTCTTCGACTCGAACCCGGCGCCCAGCGTGTAGCCCTTGACGGTCTGCGCGAGGATGACCGTCGGAGCGCCCTTGTGCTCCAGGGCGGCCTTGTACGCGGCGTAGACCTTGCGGGGCTCGTGGCCGCCGCGGGAGCTGTGGAAGCACTCGGCGATCTTCGCGTCGGAGAGCACGCCGGCCAGCTGCACGAGCTCGGCGTTGGCGCCGAAGAAGTGCTGGCGGATGTAGGCCACGTCGCGGGTCGCGTACGTCTGGAACTGCGCGTCGGGTACCTCGCGCAGGCGGCGTACCAGGGCGCCCGTGGTGTCGAGCTGGAACAGCTCGTCCCAGGCGGAGCCCCACAGCGACTTGATGACGTTCCAGCCGGCGCCGCGGAACTGGGCCTCCAGCTCCTGGACCACGCGGAAGTTGGCGCGGACCGGACCGTCGAGGCGCTGCAGGTTGCAGTTGATGACGAAGGTCAGGTTGTCGAGCTGCTCGCGGGAGGCGAGGGCCAGGGCGGCGGTCGACTCGGGCTCGTCCATCTCGCCGTCGCCCAGGAAGGCCCAGACGTGCGAGTTGGCGGTGTCCTTGATGCTCCGGTTCTGCAGGTAGCGGTTGAAGCGCGCCTGGTAGATCGCGGAGAGCGGGCCGAGGCCCATGGACACCGTCGGGAACTCCCACAGCCACGGCAGGCGCCGCGGGTGCGGGTAGGACGGCAGGCCGTTGCCGCCGGACTCCTGGCGGAAGTTGTCGAGCTGCTGCTCGGAGATCCGCCCGTCGAGGAAGGCGCGGGCGTAGATGCCGGGGGAGGCGTGGCCCTGGATGTAGAGCTGGTCGCCCGATCCGTCGGCCTCCTTCCCGCGGAAGAAGTGCTGGAAGCCGGTCTCGTACAGCCACGCGGCGGAGGCGAAGGTGGCGATGTGGCCGCCGACGCCGTACTTGGAGCCGCGGGTCACCATGGCGGCCGCGTTCCAGCGGTTCCAGGCGGTGATCTTGGCTTCCATCGCCTCGTCACCCGGGAACTCGGGCTCCGCGGCGGTGGGGATGGTGTTGACGTAGTCCGTCTCCAGCAGCTTCGGCAGGGCGAGGCCGGCGGCTTCGGCGTGCTGGAGGGTGCGGCGGAGCAGGTATTCGGCGCGGCGCGTACCGGCGGCCTGGGCGACGGCGTCGAGGGAGGCCGCCCATTCGGCGGTCTCCTCGGTGTCGCGGTCCGGGAGCTGGTCGAGCTCGCTCGGAAGCTTTCCTACGGGGTCGGACATCGGTGTGCGCCGCCTTCCGGACAAAGGAGAGGTGGTGAAAAAATCCCTGACGGGCAGGACAGGGTCGTTGGACCTGGTTGAGGCCCGCGACGACTGTAAATCGCTGATCGATGATCGATCAAATAAAAGTGACGAAGAAATGTCCATACGACGAAAGTCGGCACCCGGTGCCAGCGAACAAGGCACCCGGTGCCGGGCAAATCGGGGCAATAAGGCGGGTCAGGCCCTCGGAGCGCACCCGAGAACGTGCCGCTTCACGAGCAGACCGATCTCCGGGTCCTGGCTGCGGAACGCCTCGACGAGGGCTTCGTGCTCCTCCGCGTAGGACTTCTGGACCGTTCCCAGCCAGCGGATGGACAGGGCCGTGAACACCTCGATGCCCAGGCTCTCCCAGGTGTGCAGCAGCACGCTGTTCCCGGCCGCCCGGACCATCTCCCGGTGGAAGCCCACCGTGTGCCGCACCTGGGCCGTGCCGTCCTCGCTGCGGTCGGCCTCCCACAGGGCGGCCACGTGCGGCTCCAGCGCCGAGCAGTCCGCCGCCAGCCGCGGCGCCGCGAGCTCGGCCGCGATCTGCTCCAGACCGGCCCGGACCGGGTAGATCTCCTCCAGGTCCGCCGCGGACAGGTTCCGTACGCGCACGCCCTTGTTCGGCGCCGACTCGATCAGCCGCAGCGTCTCCAGCTCGCGCAGCGCCTCGCGCACCGGAGTCTGGCTGACCTCCAGCTCCACGGCGATCCGGCGCTCGACGATCCGCTCGCCGGGCTTCCAGCGCCCGCTGACGATCCCCTCCACGATGTGCTCGCGGATCTGCTCGCGCAGCGAGTGCACGACGGGTGGGGTGATCATCCGGGCTTCATCTCCTGTGGGGCATGCAGAGCTCTGATGCCTAGACAATACGGCGCAGTGGCCCGGCGCGAAGGGTTCGCGCTCAGGGACGCAGAGTGAGGCTGGTTACAAGGGCCGGTCACGCCGCCAGGAGGCTCTGGATGAGGGCGCTCAGGGCCGCGGCGTGCGCGGGGTGCCGCCCGATGAGGGCGGCGATCTCGGAGATGACCCGGTCCCGCTCGGCGGGCTCGGCGGGGGGCCAGCCGGTGGGGGGAGCGGGCGGGACGTCGCCGGACAGGGCGTCGGCGATGGCGAGGTGGGCCGCGCCGGTGAACTGCTCTTGGTGGACGAAGAACTCCAGGAGGGCGACGGCCCGCAGGAGGTCCGGCTGCGTCTCGGGTGCGGCCAGGAGCTGCTGGAGCCGGTCGTTCAGGAGGGGGCGGTCCTCGACGTTCTGGTAGGCGGCGGGGATGCCGTCCGCGCGGGCAAGGACGATCAGCGCGTGGCGCAGGGCCGTATCGGCTGTACCGAGGTCGGTGCCGAGCACATCGAGGGCCTGGTCGTGCAGGAGCTCCGCCGCGTGGTCGGTGAGATAGGCCTGCGATTCCTCCCAGGTCGAGAGGCCGGTCCAAGCGTGGAGGAGTTCACCAGTGAGGTAGGGGCGGAAGGCGTGGTCCGGGTCGGTTGCCGCTGCCTGGCCCGCGATCCGCAGATGCTCTTCTGCGGTCTGGGTGAACAGGGCGAGCTCCTCCAGCGCTGCCGCGGTCTCGGCTGAGCCGAGGTCTTCGGCGTGCTCGTCCCAGTAGGCGCGGGAGTCGGCCCAGGTCGGGCAGTTGATCCAGTTGACGGCAAGATCGATCGAGGCTTCCGGTATCGCCAGCCAGAGCGGTGGTTCGGCTCCGGTCGCGTCGCGCCATAGGGCGCTGACCTGGGCGGCGCTCTCGGCGTTGCCCTGGCTGTGGGTGCGCAGGAGATGCCGCGCGTGAAAAGCCGTCGGGTCCGAATCGTCCGCGAGGAGGATGAGGGTGCGCAAGCCGGCGCCGTCGTCCGCATGGGTGATCTCGAATGCCGCGCGCCGTAGGGCCAGGTAGCGTGCCGCCTCCGCATGCGCGTCCAGGGCACGCTCGGCGTCGGCGTAGGCCGCGAGGGAGTCCTGGGCCGTGGCCATGTGCGCGAGGTTGCTGAGGGTGCTGGCGAGGTTGGGGAGGTAGATGGCCGGGTTGGTGCCGGCGAGGTCTGTGTAGAGGGTGGTGGCTTCGGTGATGGTGGCCAGTGCGCCCTGTCGGTCTCCGGTACTGCCTTGGCAGTTGGCGAGGTTGTTGAGGGCCATGGCGAGGTCGGGGAGGTGGGCGGCCGGGTTGCTGTCGGCGAGGTCGCGGTACAGGTCGGTGGCTTCGGTGATGGTGGCCAGTGCGGCCTGGAGGTCTCCGGTCGCGCCTTGGGCGGTGGCGAGGTTGTTGAGGGCGCCGGCGAGTTCGGGGAGGTGGGCGGCCGGGTTGCTGTCGGCGAGATCCCGGTAGAAGTCAGTGGCTTCGGTGACGGCGGCCAGTGCGCCTTGTCGGTCTCCGGTACTGCCTTGGAAGTTGGAGAGGTTGTTGAGGGCCATGGCGAGGCTGGGCAGGTAAACGACCCGGTTGGTGTGGGCGAGGTCTCTGTAGAGGGTGGTGGCTTCGGTGATGGTGGCCAGCGCGCCCTGCCGGTCTCCGACATGGCCCAGGGTGGTGGCGAGGTTGTTGAGGGACATGGCGAGGTCGGGGAGGTGGGCGGCCGGGTTGCTGTCGGCGAGGCCCCGGTACAGGCCAGTGGCCTCGGTCATGGTGGCCAGTGCGCCCTGGCTGTCTCCGGTCGCGCTCTGAAACTTGGCGAGGTTGTTGAGGGCCATGGCGAGTTTGGGGTGGTAGGCGGCCGGGATGGTGTGGGCGAGGTCCCGGCGGAGGGCGGTGGCTTCGGTGATGGTGGCCAGTGCGCCCTGTAGGTCTCCGGTCGCGCCTTGGGCGGTGGCGAGGTTGTTGAGGGCCATGGCGAGGTCGGGGAGGTAGGCGGCCGGATTGCTGTCGGCGAGGTCCCGGTACAGGTCGGCGGCCTTGGTGATGGTGGCCAGTGCGCCCTGGCTGTCTCCGCTGTCGCCTTGGAAGTTGGCGAGGTTGTTGAGGGCCATGGCGAGGTCGGGGAGGTAGGCGGCCGGATTGCTGTCGGCGAGGTCCCGGTACAGGTCGGTGGCTTCGGTGATGGTCGGCAGCGCGCCTTGTCGGTCTCCGGTACTGCCTTGGAAGTTGGCGAGGTTGTTGAGGGCGCCGGCGAGGTTGGGGAGGTGGGCGGCCGGGTTGCTGTCGGCGAGGTCCCGGTACAGCTCGACGGCTTCGGTGATGATCGGCAGTGCGCCTTGTCGGTCTCCGCTGTCGCCCCGGGTGGTGGCGAGGTTGTTGAGGGCGCTGGCGAGGTTGGGGAGGTAGGCGGCCGGGTTGCTGTCGGCGAGGCCGCGGTACAGGTCGGCGGCCTTGGTGATGGTGGCCAGTGCGCCCTGGCTGTCTCCGGTGTCGCCTTGGAAGTTGGCGAGGTTGTTGAGGGCCATGGCGAGGTCGGGGAGGTAGGCGGCAGGATTGCTGTCGGCGAGGTCCCGGTACAGGTCGGCGGCTTCGGTGATGGTGGCCAGTGCGCCCCGCAGGTTCCCGGTCGCGCCTTGGGCGGTGGCGAGGTTGTTGAGGGCGCCGGCGAGTTCCGGGAGGTAGGCGGCCGGGTTGCTCTCGGCAAGGTCCCTGCGGAGGGACGTGGCTTCGGTGATGGTGGCCAGTGCGCCCTGTCGGTCTCCGGCCTCGACTTGGAAGTTGGAGAGGTTGTTGAGGGACCTGGCGAGTTCGGGGCGGTAGGCGGCCGGGTCGCTGTCGGCGAGGTCCCGGTACAGGTCGGCGGCTTCCTGGGCCGGTGCGACGGCATCGAGGCGCCGCCCGGCCTGCGACAGTGAAATCGACACGTTGCCCAGCGCGCTTGCGAGATCAGGGCGGAACTCGTCCTCCCGGACGCCGACGAGCTCACGGACCATGGCGATGCCGCGGCCCTCCGCCGCGGCCGCATGGGCCGCCAGCGACCGGCGCAGGTAGGGGTTCGCGGCCTCCATCGCCGTGGCGTCGGCGCTCTGCTCCAGCAGGAGGTCCACCAGCGCCCGCGCCACGCGGTACGCCGGGTCGGCCCCCTCCGGGGTGTACCGCAGGTGGCCGATGAACTCGCGGTGGTAGAGGCGGTACACCGCCTGCACGCCGTCGCTGTCCTCCACGACGTAGCGGCCGTACGTGTTCAGCAGCCAGTCCACGTCCTCGGGGCCGTACGCGGTCCCGCCGGAGGCGAGGGCCGAGGCCGCCGCCTCCCAGACGCCCCGCGCGGGCATGCCGTTCCCGGCGCTCCAGGCCAGCGCGGCCAGCAGGTCCTGGGCGGCATGCGGAAGGGTCTCACCGTCCCGCTCCCGCTTCGGGCCCTCCGCAAGGTCCTCGGTGAACGCGGCGCTGATGGAGGACGGAATGGCCTCCACCCAGTCCTCCGCATCCGACGCGGCGGCGAACCGCCTCAGCACCGAGTCCGTCGCCATCCTCGCGAAGAGGAAGCCGCCGGTATGGGCGGACGCGCGGTCCGCGATGAGACCGGCCGCGGTCGCCGCGTCCCCGGGCGGCAGCTTGCGGGCCTCCAGCCGGCGCAGGCAGTACGTCCGGATGTCGTTCTCGGTGTCGGTCTCGTCGTCCAGGTCGAAGGCGCGGGCCCGGACGTCCAGCAGGCGGCTCACTGCCTCGTCCAGCGGCTCCTGGAGTTCGTTCTGCGGGCGGAACGGGCGGTCCCGGGAGCCCAGCAGGACGCAGACCAGGCGGCTCAGCGGGGCCAGGAGCTGTTCGACGATCGGGTGGGCCTGTTCGGGGGCCGCCTCGTCCAAGCCGTCCAGGACCAGGGCCGGGAGGCGGTCCGGGCACGCCGCGGGCCACTTCTTCTCCACCTCGGCGATCAGGGCCGCGGGGGTCTGCGGAACGGGAAGGGCCAGTTCGCGGGCGACGGCCTCGGCGAGCTCCTGCACCGTGTAGCCCCGCAGGTGCAGGGAGGCGTCCACCGACCGCTCGCCCGGGTCCGGATCCTCGGGGGCGAGGGCCCGGTGCTCCAGGATGTCCTTCCGGTGGGCGGGGTCGGACAGGGTCGCCACGCGGCCGAGGACGGCCGACTTGCCGCATCCGGCGCTGCCCGTCACCAGGAACAGGCCCGGCTGCCGCGCGTCCAGCCACTCGGTGATCTGCCCCAGCACGTTGCGCCGGCCGCTGAAGAACCAGCCCCCGTCGTCCACGGGCGCCCCCCGGCTCGCCTGCACCAGGTGCTCGACCAGCTCCGGCTCCGAGCCGGTCTTCCGCAGCGGGTTGTCGAACATCAGCCGGGGCTCGCCGAACATGGCCGGGACCGGCTTGTGGCCGACCTCCTCGGGCCACTGCGCGAGCACGGTGTTGATGACCGTGGCCCCGCTGACCTGCCCGTTCCGGCTGCTCCACTCGTGGCGGTACTCCTCGCTCGCCGGTCCCTCGCGCAGCACCCGGGTGAGGGTCTCCAGCAGGATGCCGGCGGCCTCGGCCTTCTCCTGAGGGCGGCTGCTCGCGAGCACCCCGAGCCACGTGGACCGGCCCGGGGGCAGGTTCTTCGCGGTCAGCACGCCGAACGCCGTGTCCAGGGACTCCATGACCCCCGCGCCCGCATGGCAGGTGTCGATGAGCAGCAGCATCTGGTCCGCCCCGCTGCGCATGGCCGCCTCCGTCAGGAGGATGGCCGAATATGTCTCATCTCCGTACTGGGCGTCCTCGGTGTCGTGCAGCACCAGGCGCAGCCCCCGGGGATCGAGCACACCGTGGCCGGACCAGAGGACGACGGCGGGGCCGCGGACCTGCGCCGCGCTCCGGCCCGTCGCCCAGTCCTTCACCGCCGCCTTGATCTCCGGCTGCCCGGGGTCCGGAAGCACGGTCGGCGCGTAGCCCCGGGCCTCCAGGAGTGCGCACAGCTCCCGCATCTGGGAGATCGCGCCGGTCAGGGTGCGGAACTTCGCCGGGTGCAGGTGGTTCTCGACCACGATCCCGAGGGCCGTTCCCCGGATCTCGCCGGAGCGCTCACTCACCGGCTCCTCCCACCAGGGTCAGCGCCGTCACGGTCGTCTCCGCGTGCGCGGTGACCCGTACCGCCAGCCGGTACGCCCCGGGGCCCGGCGCCGGGAAGGCCGCGGTGTACCGGCCCCCGCCCAGGGGGCGCAGCGTCCGCGAGAGCGCCTGCGCGCCGTCGGCCGGGCGGAGCTCCGCCGTGAGGTGCAGGGCGTCGTGGTCCGGGATCTCCGGCGGGACCGTCACGGCCACCCCGTACGGTTCCCCCGCCTCCAGCAGCGGGGGAGCGAGCACGCTCAGCGGGACGTCGCCGTCCTCCCCGTCCCGGTGGAACGGGCGCTCCTGCCCCAGGAGGCCGGCCAGCGCGTCCCGTACGCCCCGGTTGTTCTGGAGGGAGCCGTGCTGCTCGCAGGGGGTGTGGGCCTCGTCGACGGCGTAGCCGGAGTTGTCGGCGTTCGCGGGGCGCGCGGCGAGGCGGGGGACCGTGCCGTCGCCGCGCTCGTCCGTGCCGTTGATGAGCCACAGCGGGGTCAGTCCGCCGTCGGCGATCTCCGCCGTCGTCAGGGTCGGCTGGCGGATGCCGGTGATGGCGTGCAGGGGGGTGGGGCCGGGGCGGTCGGCGGACCGGCGCAGGTCGGCGTGGAAGCGGGCCGCGTCCGCCAGCAGCTCGGGGTCGACGCCGGGCAGGCCCGGCAGGTCACGGGCGTACGCGAGGCCTCCCGGGCCCGCCACGCACGCGTAGTCGGGAGCCAGCTGGTGCAGTGACGGCAGGCTGCGGGCGAACGCGCTGAGGTCGACGCCCAGGGGTCCCCACCCCTTGTGCAGGCCGTTGACCAGATGGCCGAGGGCGTCCAGGGAGCCGCGGTGCGGGGTGCCCAGGGTGATCACGCGGCGGGTGACCTCGTGGCCCCCGAGGAGTTCCACGTAGTGGCGGGCCACCAGCCCGCCCATGGAGTGGCAGATGAAGACCACCCGGGCGTCGCGGCGCTCGGGGGCGGAGGCCTGCCAGCGTTCCAGCTCGCGGGCGACGACCTTCCTCAGCCGTTCCGCGTTCCAGCGGCACGACAGGCGCCAGTCGTACGGGAAGGCGACGAGGTTGCCGCCGGGGGACAGGCTGAAGGACCGCTCCAGCCAGCCCAGCAGGTCGGTGTAGCCGTCGACCGGCTGCCAGATCCCGGGGATGGCGTGCACGTCGGGCATGACCCCGACGGGGACCACGCCGTCGCCGGGATGGTCGTCGCCGATGTCCTTCGGGAGGCGGAGGCGGTTCACCGAGCCGCCGAAGGTGCGCAGGCCCCGCCACAGGGCGCCGCCCGACAGGTCCCAGACCGGCTTGCCGTCGGCGTCCGCCAGCCGGCTCCCCATGATGCCCGGCAGTACCACTACGAGATCGTTCACCCGTGCACGTGACATGCGATGCCCCCGCTGGTCGTCCCTGGACCGGCAGGGTAAGACGACGGCGCCCCCGCCCGGAGTGGTTTCCGGACAAGGGCGCCGTACGTGTGACTGCCGTCCTGCGGCGGGAGCCTTACAGGCCGAGCTCGACCTCGAACTCGCCGGCCTCCAGGATGGCCTTGACGGCCGAGAGGTACCGGGCCGCGTCCGCGCCGTCCACCAGGCGGTGGTCGTAGGACAGGGTCAGGTACGTCATGTCCCGGATGCCGATGTTGGTGCCCTCGGCGGTCTCGATGACCACCGGGCGCTTCACCGTGGCACCGATGCCCAGGATGGCGACCTGGTTCGGCGGCACGATGACCGTGTCGAACAGGGCACCGCGCGAGCCGGTGTTGCTGATGGTGAAGGTCGCGCCCGACAGCTCGTCCGGCGTGATCTTGTTGCCGCGGACCTTGGCGGCCAGGTCGGCGGTCGCCTTGGAGATGCCCGCCAGGTTGAGGTCACCGGCACCCTTGATGACCGGGGTCATCAGGCCCTTCTCGGAGTCCACGGCGATGCCGATGTTCTCCGAGTCGAAGTAGGTGATGGTGCCCTCGTCGTCGTTGATCCGGGCGTTGACGACCGCGTGGGCCTTCAGCGCCTGGGCAGCGGCCTTGACGAAGAACGGCATCGGGGACAGCTTGACGCCCTCGCGGGCGAGGAAGCCGGCCTTGGCCTTCTCGCGCAGCTTCATGATCTTGGTGATGTCCACCTCGACCACGGAGCTGAGCTGCGCCTGCGAGTGCAGGGCCTTCATCATGTTGTCGCCGATGACCTTGCGCATGCGGGTCATCTTGACGGTCTGGCCGCGCAGCTCGGACACCGCGGCGGCCGGGGCCTTCGCGGCCGGAGCGGCGGCGGCCGGGGCGGCGGCCGCGGCCTTGGCGGCCTCGGCGGCGGCCAGGACGTCCTGCTTGCGGATACGGCCACCGACGCCGGTGCCCGTGACCGTGTTCAGGTTGACGCCGGACTCCGTGGCGAGCTTGCGCACCAGCGGGGTCACGTACGCGCCCTCGTCACCGGCGGAAACCGGGGCGGCGGGAGCGGCGGGCGCGACCGGAGCCGGAGCGGCAACCGGAGCCGGAGCGGCGACCGGGGCCGGGGCGGCGACCGGGGCCGGGGCGGCGACCGGGGCCGGGGCGGCCACGGGGGCCGGAGCGGCGACCGGGGCCGGAGCCGGGGCGGCGGCCGGAGCCGGAGCGGCGGCGGCCGGGGCGGCGGCGGGGGCCGCACCGGCGACACCGATGACGGCCAGACGGGCGCCGACCTCGGCGGTCTCGTCCTCGCCGACCAGGATCTCCAGCAGCGTGCCGGCGACCGGCGCGGGGATCTCGGTGTCGACCTTGTCCGTGGAGACCTCGAGCAGCGGCTCGTCGGCCTCGACGGACTCGCCGACCTGCTTCAGCCAGCGGGTGACGGTGCCCTCGGTGACGGACTCGCCCAGGGCGGGGAGCACGACATCGGTGCCGGACGCGGCCGGGGCAGCGGCGGCGGGGGCCTCGGCGGCCGGAGCCGCGGGGGCCTCGGCGACGGGAGCCGGAGCGGCCGGAGCCTCGGCGACGGGAGCCGCAGCGGCAGGGGCCTCGGCGGCCGGAGCCGCGGCGGCGGCCGGAGCGCCGGAACCGTCGTCGATGACGGCCAGCTCGGCGCCGACCTCGACGGTCTCGTCCTCGGCGACCTTGATGGAGGCCAGGATGCCGGCGACGGGCGAGGGGATCTCGGTGTCGACCTTGTCGGTCGAGACCTCGAGCAGCGGCTCGTCGGCCTCGACGCGCTCGCCCTCGGCCTTCAGCCAGCGGGTGACAGTGCCCTCGGACACGCTCTCTCCGAGCGCCGGAAGGGTTACGGAAACCGACATGGTTTCAGTTGCTCCTAACGAATGTGCGGAAGTGGTCGTCGCGCCCGTGACGATTAGTCGTGGGAGTGAAGCGGCTTGCCGGCGAGGGCCAGGTGGGCCTCGCCCATCGCTTCGTTCTGGGTCGGGTGCGCGTGGATGAGCTGCGCGACCTCGGCCGGCAGAGCCTCCCAGTTGTAGATCAGCTGGGCCTCGCCGACCTGCTCGCCCATCCGGTCACCGACCATGTGGACGCCGACCACGGCACCGTCCTTGACCTGGACGAGCTTGATCTCGCCCGCGGTCTTGAGGATCTTGCTCTTGCCGTTGCCCGCGAGGTTGTACTTCAGGGCCACGACCTTGTCCGCGCCGTAGATCTCCTTGGCCTTGGCCTCGGTGATGCCGACGGACGCGACCTCGGGGTGGCAGTAGGTGACGCGCGGGACACCGTCGTAGTCGATCGGGACGGTCTTGAGACCGGCCAGACGCTCCGCGACCAGGATGCCCTCGGCGAAGCCGACGTGCGCGAGCTGGAGGGTCGGGACGAGGTCGCCGACGGCCGAGATGGTCGGCACGTTGGTCTGCATGTACTCGTCGACCAGGACGTAGCCGCGGTCCATCGCGACGCCCTGCTCCTCGTAGCCCAGGCCCTGCGAGACCGGACCGCGGCCGACCGCGACCAGGAGCACCTCGGCCTCGAAGGTCTTGCCGTCGGCCAGCGTCACGCGGACGCCGTTCTCCGTGTACTCGGCCTTGTCGAAGAAGGTGCCGAGGTTGAACTTGATGCCCCGCTTGCGGAACGCGCGCTCCAGCAGCTTCGAGCTGTTCTCGTCCTCGACCGGGACGAGGTGCTTGAGGCCCTCGATCACGGTGACGTCGGAGCCGAAGGACTTCCACGCCGAGGCGAACTCGACGCCGATGACGCCGCCGCCCAGGACGATCGCGGACTCGGGCACGCGGTCCAGGACCAGCGCGTGGTCCGAGGAGATGATGCGGTTGCCGTCGATGTTCAGGCCCGGCAGCGACTTCGGCACGGAGCCGGTCGCCAGCAGGATGTGGCGGCCCTGGATGCGCTGGCCGTTCACGTCGACGGAAGTCGGCGAGGAGAGGCGGCCCTCACCCTCGATGTAGGTCACCTTGCGGGAGGCGACCAGGCCCTGCAGGCCCTTGTACAGGCCCGAGATGACCTCGTCCTTGTACTTGTGGACACCCGCGATGTCGATGCCCTCGAAAGAGGTCTTGACACCGAACTGGGCGGCTTCACGAGCCTGGTCCGCGATCTCGCCCGCGTGCAGCAGAGCCTTCGTGGGGATGCAGCCGTTGTGCAGGCAGGTGCCGCCGAGCTTGTTCTTCTCGATCAGGGCAACGTCCAGACCCAGCTGGGATGCGCGCAGAGCCGCGGCGTAACCGCCACTGCCACCGCCGAGGATCACTAGGTCGAAAACGGTGCTGGCGTCGTTCGCCACGTCACGTCCTCCATGCATGTGCGCCGGGCACCGGTCCTCTGTGACCGGGCGGCGGCTGGTAATCGGCCGCTAGTTCTTCGGCCCTGTGGTGGGGGCCCTGTCCTGCCGAGAACCCATCTTCGCATTTGTCGGCGGAACGCGGGACGCCGGGCCCACGATGTGGCAGGTCGTTCTGCCCCGAGCGAGGGTTACCAGTGCGTAGAAACCTACGGATTTCGTTGTCGGTGAACATGCCTCAAGCCTTGATCAAGTGAATGACCAAGGCTTGAGGCATGTCACATCCGGTGCTACGGGGCTACATCAGCCCAGGTCGCCGGTGGCGGTGCGCTCGGCCAGCCGCACCAGGGTGCGCACGGCGGAGCCGGTGCCGCCCTTGGGCGTGTAGCCGAACGGCGCGCCCTCGTGGAAGGCCGGGCCGGCGATGTCGAGGTGGGCCCAGGTGATGCCCTCGCCGACGAACTCCTTGAGGAAGAGGCCGGCCACCAGGCCGCCGCCCATGCGCTCGCCCATGTTCGCGATGTCTGCGGTGGGGGAGTCGATGGACTTGCGCAGCTCGGCGGGGAGCGGCATCGGCCACGAGGACTCGCCGACCTCCTCGGCGATCTCGTGGACCGAGGTACGGAAGGCGTCGTCGTTCGACATGATGGCGAAGGTGCGGTTGCCCAGGGCCACCATCATCGCGCCGGTCAGGGTGGCGACGTCGACGATCGCGTCCGGGTTCTCCTCGGAGGCCCGGGTCAGCGCGTCACCGAGGACCAGGCGGCCCTCGGCGTCCGTGTTGAGGACCTCGACGGTCTTGCCGCTGTACATGCGCAGCACGTCGCCGGGCTTGGTGGCGGAGCCGGAGGGCATGTTCTCGGCGAGCGCGAGCCAGCCGGTGACGTTGACCTGCAGGCCCAGCTTCGCGGCCGCGACCACGGAGGCGAAGACGGCGGCGGCGCCGGCCATGTCGCACTTCATCGTCTCGTTGTGGCCGGCCGGCTTCAGGGAGATGCCGCCCGAGTCGTAGGTGATGCCCTTGCCGACGAAGGCCAGGGTCTTCTCCGCCTTGGGGTGGGTGTAGGAGAGCTTCACCAGGCGGGGCGGGTTCTGCGAGCCCTTGCCGACGCCCATGATGCCGCCGAAGCCGCCCTTGACGAGCGCCTTCTCGTCCAGGACCTGGACCTTGACGCCGTGCTCCTTCGCGGTCGCGGAGGCGACGGCGGCGAAGGCCTCGGGGGTGAGGTCGTTCGGCGGGGTGTTGACCAGGTCGCGAGCGATGTTGACCTCGGTCGCGACGACCGTGGCGCGCTCGGCCGCGGCCTTGTGCTCCTTGTCGCGCGGCTTGGCGCCGAGCAGGGCGATCTCGGCGAGCGGCAGCTTGGGGCCGCCGTTCTTGTCGGTGTTCTTGGAGGTCTTGGTCTCGCCGCCCTGGTAGGCGGTGAAGGTGTACGCGCCCAGCAGCGCGCCCTCGGCGACGGCGGTGACGGCGGAGGCGTCGTCCAGGGGGAGGGCGAAGGCGGCCTTCTTGGAGCCGTGCAGGGCACGGGCGGCGGCGCCGGCGGCGCGGCGCAGCACCTCCTCGTCGAACGACTCGTCCTTCTCGGGGACCGAGCCGAGCCCGACCGCCAGCACGACCGGGACCTTCAGGCCCGCCGGGGCCGGCAGCTTGGTGATCTCGCCTTCGGCGCCCGAGGCGCCGACCGCGTCGAGCACGGCGGCGAGCTTTCCGTCGTACGCCTTGTCCACGGCCTCGGCGCCCGCGGCGACAACCGGGCCCTTGGGGCCCTTGGCGACACCGACGACGAGGGCGTCGGCGCGCAGCGTCGCCGCGCCGGCAGTGCTGAGAGTCAGAGCAGTCACGGTGGTGAAGTCTCGCTTCCGTTTGTGTGTGTGGGCCGAGTGGGTGGACGGCCATCCGTGGCGATCGTATTCCGGCCCGACGGCTGCCGGAAAAGAGCCTACGCGTACGCACTCTGCCGTACGTCACTCGAAGGTTTGTCAAGTTGTTCGATCAAGATGCCGGGAGATTCACCCATCTGTGGACTCTGCTCCAGGTTTGCCTTGTAGACCTGACGAGGTCCGAAAGACTCGGTCCACTCTCGCAAGGGGACGCGGGGTTCCTTTGCATCATTTCCACAGAGCCTCCCCGGTCCGGCCGACCGCCATGGGCCGAGCCGAGGGATGCCTGCGGGGGGAAAGGCCGAAATGGTCAACAAGAACCGGATGAACAGGCTCGCCGCCGCCATGGCCGCGGCAGCCCTGGTATCCGTGGCAGCACCCGCCGCGACCGCCCAGGCGGCCACGGCGCCGCGCATCGACCTGAAGGTGCTGGTCGTCGACGACGGCGGCAGCTCGGTCGAGGCGATCACCGCGGAACTCCGCGACACCGGAGTTCCGTACACCCGTGTCCAACTGGGCAGCAGCGGCCGCCCGGTCATCAACGCGGGCTTCCTCAGCGACACGGTGGACGGCCGTCCCCGCGCCAAGTACCAGGGCGTGGTCCTGCCGAACGAGAACCCCTTCGGCGAGGGCTCGGCCGAGATGGCCGCGCTCACCGCGTACGAGACGGCGTACGGGGTCCGCCAGGTCGACGCCTACACCTGGGCCCACCCGGGCGTCGGCCTCGAGTACACCGACAACGGCGGCTACAGCGGCCAGCTCGACGGCACCCGGGCCGCGGTCACCGCGGCCGGCAAGACGGGGCCGTTCGGCTACCTCGGCGGACAAGTCGCCTTCGAGGACAACTCCGCGCTCGTTCCAGAGAGTTTCGGGTTCATGGGCAAGCCGCGGGCCGGCTACACCAGCTACCTCGACGCCCCGGTCGGCTCCGGACGGGCCTCGCTCGTCGGCGAGTACACCCACGACGGGCGCAGCGAGCTCGTCGTCACCTTCGGCTACAACCAGTACCAGCAGCAGTTCCGGCTGCTGGCGCGCGGCATCGTCGACTGGCTCACCCAGGGGGTCCACCTCGGCCAGAGCCGCAGCTACTTCGCGGTCCACGTCGACGACGTCTTCGCGCCGGACGCCCGCTGGAACAAGGAGCTCAACTGCACGCCCGGCGACTACGCCTGCCCCGGCGGCGAGGGCAAGGAGAGCACCATCCGGATGACCGCCGCCGACGCCGTCTACGCGGCGCAGTGGCAGACGTCCAAGGACTTCAAGCTCGACATGCTCTTCAACGCGGGCGCCGGCGAGGAGTGGAAGGCGGAGAACGGCGGCACCGACGCCCTCACCGCCCAGCTCGTCGCCGACCGGGCCAAGTACCGCTGGATGAACCACACCTACACGCACCCCTTCCTCGGCTGCGTCCAGGACACCACCACCATCCCCTGGTCCTGCGTCAAGAACGCCCAGGGCGCCGTCCAGTACATGAGCCGTGCGGAGATCTCCGCGCAGATCCGCGACAACAACAACTGGGCCGCCCTCAAGGGCATCACCACCGACCGGACCGAGCTCGTCACCGGCGAGCACTCGGGCCTCAAGACCAACCCGCAGCAGCCCCAGGACAACCCCAACCTGGCGGGCGCGCTCGCCGACAACGGCGTGAAGTGGGCGGGCAGCGACAACTCCCGCGAACCCGCGCAGCGGGCGGTCGGCGCCGCCCTGACCGTGCCCCGCCACCCGATGAACGTGTACTACAACACGGGCACCAACGCGGAGATGGCCGACGAGTACAACTGGATCTACACCAGCCGCGCACACGGCGGCAGCGGCATCTGCGAGGACAACCCGGCGACCTCCACCTGCCTGCCGGCCCCGGTGGACGCCGCCACCGGCTACCTGGACACCATCGTCCCCCAGGAGGCGCGGACCGCACTGCGCCACGTCCTGGCCAACGACCCGCGCCCGCACTACGTGCACCAGTCCAACCTCGCCGAGGACCGCACCCTCTACCCGGTGCTCAACCAGGTCCTCGACACCTACCGGTCCCTCTACGCGCCCAGCGCCCCGATCGTCAACCAGACGATGAGGGAAGCCGGCGTCGAGCTCGGCCGCCGCGCCGCCTGGGACAAGGCCCTCGCCGAGGGCAGGGTCACGGCCTACCGGATCGGCACCACCGTCACCGTCAAGGCGCCCTCCGGAGTCGTCGCTCCGGTCACCGCCCCCAACGGCACCAAGAAGCAACTCCTGCTCGGCACCGCCGACTTCGGCACCGCCTACGCCGGCACCCGCTCCACCTGGGCCGGACCCGAACTGCTCCAGAGCGCCGTCACGCTCAAGCTGCCCGCCTGACCGTACGGGCCTTCCGCAAGCCGAGTAACGAGCAACACGAGCGCCGGCGCTCCGCGAACCACGGGCGCCGGCCCCTTTCACGTCCTGGGGGGACACACCGCATGAGCCATGGGCGCCATGTCACCATGCTCACCGAAGGCACCTACCCGCACGTCCACGGGGGCGTCAGCACCTGGTGCGACCAGCTGGTCCGCGGTATGCCGGAGGTCGACTTCAACGTCATAGCCCTGACCGGCTCCGGACGCGAGCCGGTCACCTGGGAACTGCCGCGCAACGTGTACCGGCACACCTCCGTACCGCTCTGGGGGGCTGCCCCCGCACGAGGCCGCCGGACCGCCCTGCGGGGCAAGGACCGCCGCCGCTTCACCGAGGTCTACGAAACCTTTCTGCTCTCCCTGCTCGAACCTCCCCCGGCCACCGCCGCCGGCACCCCCGGACAGGGGCCGGCCGGTGACGCGTTCTCCACGGCCCTGCGCGAACTGGCCCTCCTCGCCCGCGCCGGCCGCCTCGCCCCGGCCCTGCGCTCCGAGTCCGTGCTCCGCCTGCTGATGACGGTGTGGACCCGCCCCGGCCTGAGCACCGCCGCCGCCGCACCCACCATCCACGACGCGCTCACCGCCACCGACCTGCTGGAACACGCGCTGCGCCCGCTCTCCGTGCGGATCCCGCCCGACAGCGTCGCGCACGCCGTCAGCAGCGGCCTCGCCACCCTCCCGGCCCTCGCCGCCAAGTACCTCGACGAGGTGCCCTTCCTCCTCACCGAGCACGGCATCTACCTGCGCGAGCGCTACCTCGGCTACCGCTCGGCCGCCCAGCGCTGGCCCGTCAAGGCCCTCATGCTCGGCTTCTACCGCGAGCTCAACACCGAGGGGTACCGGCAGGCGGACCTGATCACCCCCTGCAACCAGTACAACCGCCGCTGGGAGGAGCGCGGAGGCGCCGCCTCCGATCGGATCCGCACCGTGTACAACGGCGTCGACCCGCACGCCTTCCCCGAAGCCGGCCCCGAACCCGAGGTGCCCACCCTCAGCTGGTGCGGCCGCATCGACCCCATCAAAGACCTCGAAACCCTCGTCCGGGCCTACGCCTTCATGCGCGAGGAGCTGCCCGCGCTGCGGCTGCGCCTGTTCGGACCGGTCCCGGCCGGCTGCGAGGAGTACAAGCTCCGGCTGGAGAAGCTCGCCGCCGACCTGGGCGTCACCGACGGCATCTCGTACGAGGGCCGCATCGAGCAGGTCGCCCGGGCCTACGCGGCCGGCAGCATCGTGATGCTCTCCTCCATCAGCGAGGGCTTCCCCTTCAGCATCATCGAGGCCATGTCCTGCGGCCGCACCACCGTCTCCACCGACGTGGGCGGGGTCCGCGAGGCCGTCGGGGACACCGGCCTGGTCGTCCCGCCGCGCGAGCCCGAGACCATGGCCCGCGCCGCCCTCGCCCTGCTCCGCGACGACGAACGGCGCGCCGAGCTCGGCCGGGCGGCCCGCAAACGGGTGGTGGAGAAGTTCACCCTGCACCAGTCCGTGGACGGCTTCCGGCACATCTACCGGGGCCTCGCCCATGAGAAGCGTGCAGGCCGGCCCATCCTGCCCGTCCGCGCCGGCGACGAGTGGGGCCGGCGGATCGCCGACCCCTGGTACCGCGAACTCGCGGCCGACGGGAGCATGTGGTGAGCGGATCCCTCTGGCTGAAGGCCCCGGGCGGGGACACCCTGCCCGCGATCCCCCGGCCGCGCCGCGGCAGCCCCGCCGCCGACCCCATGGACGAACTCGCCGAGCGCCTGGACCCGTTCATCGCCGCAGCCGTCCACCCCGACGAGATCGCCGCCGTCCTCGAATCCGACGGCATGACCGACGAGTACATCCGGCTCACCTACGGCCGCCACGACTCCTTCGCACTCGCCGAGGAGCTCTACGCCCGGGTGCCCCGCTCCTTCCCGGAGCCCGAGGACACCCCCGACCCCTGGAAGGTGCCCCTCACCGCCTGCCTCCTGCGCGGGGTGATCTTCGCCCTGCCCGGACTCGCGTACCTGCTCGGCGCGCCCCTGCTCGACGGCCCGCCCGACCGCCTCGGCCTGCCCGCCGGCACCCTGACCCTGCTCGCCGGAGCGCTGATCGGCTGGGTCTGGGACCAGACCCTCTCCCACCGGGCCTACTCCTGGCTCGGGCTCGGCGACCGGGCCGCCGCCGGGCGGACCCTGCTCGCCGGGGCCCCCGCCGGATCCCTGCTGGGCACCGCCGCCGCGCTGGCCGTGCCCGGCGGACCGCCCTTCTCGTACGCCTTCGCCGCCGGCCAGGCCGTCTACGTCGGAGCCGCCACCGTCCTGCTCGTCCTCGGCCGCGAGCGGGTGCTGCTCGCCGCCCTCGGCCCGATGGCCGCCGGGGCCCTGCTCGTGCTCTTCGTGGACCTTCCCGTACCGGTACGGATGACCCTGCTCGGCGTGTCCCTGCTGACCGCATGCACCCTGGCCGTACGGGAGCTCCCGCTGGCCGAGGGGACCCGGGCGGCCGCCGCCCGGGTCCGGGGCTGGTGGATCCGCAGGCCCGGAACCGGCCCGGTGCGCTGGCGGATGCTGCGCGGCGCCGAGGAGGAGCACGTGGTGCGCGGCCCCCGGCTCGGGGACTCCGTCCCGTACGGGGTCTTCGGCCTCGGCACCGGCCTGCTCGTGCTGTACGCCGCCCTCGGCGAGGTGCTCGCCGGGGGGCCGGCCGAGGCCGTCGCCGCCCCGTCGGCGGTGGCCCTCACCCTCAGCATGGGTCCCGCCGAATGGCTGCTGCACCGGTTCCGCAGCGGCAGCCTCGCCGGGCTCCGGGCGGCCCGCTCCCCCCGGTCCTTCCGGCGGCGGATGCTCGCCACGCTGGCCCAGTGCCTCGCCGTCTACCTGGTGGTGCTGCTCGCCCTGGGGCTGGCCGGCACCCTGCTCTGGCCGGGCGCCCCGGCCCTCACCGGGGCCCGCGGCGCGACCCTGCTGCTGCTCGGCGCCGTGATGTGGACCGGGCTGCTGCTCCAGTCCTTCGGCGCGGTCCGGCCGGCGGCCGTCGTCTGCGCCTCGGCCGCCGTCGCCCAGAGCCTGGCCCTGCTGACCGGACTGGGGCAGCCCCGGCTGGTCCAGCTGGCGGTGGCGGGCGCGGCCGCCGCGACGCTGGCCGCGCTGGTCTGCCTGCTGCTGGGCCGCGCGACGGCGCACCGCTGATGTCCCGGCCGCCGATGCCTCCGCCGATACCCGCGACCCCGTACGAGAGGGACCCCATGCTGCTGGTGCCGCTCTACGAGCACCCCGCCGACCGGCCCGAGGAGTGGGAACTGCTGATCCGCTCCGCCGGGCGGCTGCACTCCGTGGTGCTCAACCCCGACAGCGGGCCGGGCCGGGCCCCCGACGAACGGTTCGCCGCCGTCGCCGGGCGACTGCGGGCCGCCGGGGTACCCGTCCTCGGCTACGTCGACACCGACTACGGGCGGCGCCCGCACGCGGAGGTCGTCCAGGACCTGCTGCGCCACCGCGACTGGTACGAGGCCGACGGCGCCTTCCTCGACCAGGCCTCCGCCGATCCCGCACTGCTGCCCCACTACGGGCGGCTCGCCGTCGCCGCCCGGGCGGCGGGCGCCCGTACCCTCGTCCTGAACCACGGCGTCCACCCGCACCCCGGGTACGCCGGGCTCGCCGACCTGCTCGTCACCTTCGAGGGCCCGTGGGACGCCTACCGGGACGCGGCCACCGCGCCGCCCTGGACCGCCGACCATCCCGCCCAGCGGTTCTGCCACCTCGTGTACGCCGTCCCGCCGGACGCCCCCGCAGCCGAACTCGCCCAGGAGCGGCGGGCGGGGGTGCACTGCGCGGTCCCCGGGACCGGCGCACATCCGTGGGGAACCCTCCCGTACGCCCTGGAGGCAGCCGGATGAAGCGTTTCGCCACCCTGCTGGTCGCGGCTCTGCTGCTGCTCACCGCCTGCACCGCGGAGCCGCCGGACGACGGCGAGGACGAGCCGTACCCGTGGCCCGAGCAGGCGCCGGGGGAGCGGTGGCGGCCCCCGCCGGGCGTGGGCTGGCAGTGGCAGCTCACCGGGAAGCTCGACATGTCGGTGAAGGCGCCCGTGTACGACGTGGACGGGTTCACCACCGCCAAGGAGCAGGTCGCCGCCCTGAAGAAGGCCGGCCGCAAGACCATCTGCTACCTGTCCACGGGCGCCTGGGAGGACTTCCGGCCCGACGCGGAGGCCTTCCCGGCATCGATGATCGGGAAGGGCAACGGCTGGGAGGGCGAGCGCTGGCTGGACATCCGGCGGCTGACCGAGCTGGAACCGCTGATCGCCAAACGGTTCGACATGTGCCGGGACAAGGGCTTCGACGCCGTGGAGCCCGACAACATGGACGCCTACCGCAACACGTCGGGCTTCCCGCTCACCGCCGAGGACCAGCTGCGCTACAACCGGCTGATCGCGAAGCTCGCCCACGACCGGGGCCTGGCGGTCGGCCTGAAGAACGACCTCGACCAGATCCCGCAGCTCGTCGGCGACTTCGACTTCGCGGTCAACGAGCAGTGCGCGGAGTACCGCGAGTGCGAGCGGCTGACGCCGTTCATCGAAGCCGGCAAGGCCGTGTTCCACGTGGAGTACGAACTGCCGGCGTCCCGGTTCTGCGACCGCTCGCGCGAACTGAAGCTGAGCTCTCTGCAGAAGCGGTACGACCTGGACGCGTGGCGCCGCGCCTGCCACTAGGCCGTCGCTTCGGCCGGGCGAAATCCAGCCTCGCCGGCGAGGCTGAACGGCTAGGCCACCGGCAGGATCGCGTGCACCCGGTACCCGCCCCCGTAGCGGGGCCCCGCGAAGCAGGTCCCGCCCAGGGCTCCGGTGCGCTCGCGCATGCCGAGCAGGCCGTGGCCGCCGCCGGGCTCCGCCGGGTCGGGCGAGGAGTCCGCGGAGTCGCCGCCGTCGTCGAGCACCGTCACCTCCACCGAGGGACCCACCCGCACCACGCTGACCTCCGCCCGGGCGCCCGGGCCCGCGTGTTTGCGTACGTTGGTCAGCGCTTCCTGGACCACCCGGTACGCCGCCAGGTCCACCGCGGCCGGCAGCGGGCCCGGCGCGGGCCCCAGCTGGACGATGACCTCCACCGGCAGCCCGGCGTGCCGGAAGGTGTCCACCAGCTCGTCCAGGACGGACAGCCCGGGCGCGGGCTCGGTCGGCGCCTCCGGGTCTCCGGACTGCCGCAGCAGCCCGACCGTGGCCCGCAGCTCGTTCAGCGCCGACCGGCTGGCGTCCCGTACGTGGGCCAGCGCCTCCTTGGCCTGGTCCGGCCGCTTGTCCATGACGTGGGCGGCCACCCCCGCCTGGACGTTGACCAGGGCGATGTGGTGGGCCACCACGTCGTGCAGGTCCCGCGCGATCCGCAGCCGCTCCTCGGCGACCCGCCGCCGCGCCTCCTCGTCACGGGTCCGCTCGGCGCGCTCGGCCCGCTCCCGGATGGCGTCGACGAAGGCCCGCCGGCTGCGCACGGCGTCGCCGGCGGCGGCGGCCATCCCGGTCCAGGCGAAGATCCCGATGTTCTCCTGCGCGTACCAGGGCAGCGGCCCGGCGAGCATCGCCACGCCGGTCAGGCCGGCCATGGTGAGCAGCCCGATCCGCCAGGTCGTGGGCCGGTCGGTGGCCGCGGCCACCGTGTACAGGGCGATCACCGTGCACATGGCGACGGGCGCCCGCGGCTCCCCGGTTGTCAGCTCCAGCAGCGAGAGCCCGCAGGTCACGGCGAGCACGGCGCGCGGGTGCCGGCGCCGGAACACCAGGACGGCCGCGCCGAACAGCATCAGCAGCAGCGAGAACGGATCGGGGTTGCGCGTCCCGAAGGTGGGTCCGTGCGGCCCGTGCGGATCGGCGAAGGAGCCGAGGACCATGCTGACGAGCGCCCCGAACGCGAGCACGGCATCGGTGGCGAGCGGGTGGGTCCGCATCCACTGCCGGGTGGGCGCGAACCGCCCGAGGTCTGTCGTCACCCCGATACGGTACGGCCTGCCCCGCGCGGCCCGTCCGGCCGGTTCATCGCGGCCGGGTGTCCAGCGGCGGCGGTCGTCCGCCCAGCGGCGTCCGGGAGCGCTCGGGGCCCCACTTCGCCCGGACCACGCACAGGACCATCACCGCGGCGATGGCCGCCGGGTGCTCCTTGCCCGCCAGGTTGTTCTTGACCAGCACCTCGCCGGCAGACGTAGAGGGCGAGGCCGACCACCGCCGCCGAGGGCCCGGTGTCGTTGACGATCCGGTCGGACGCCGGCAGGTCCTGCGCGGGCACGAACAGCGACAGCGGGTCCGCAGCAGGGCCAGCCAGAGCGGGTCGACGGCCTTGACCGACCCGAGGTTCTGCACCGGCTGGAAGCCCCAGGAGGTGTTCTGCACGATCTGGAAGAGCGAGGTCAGCAGACCGCGCCGATGGTCATCGGGATGGCCCGCCACGTGTCGCGGGCGAGCGCGTCCCGGACGGTCCGGAACAGGGGACCCCATTCGCGCTGGGCGAACCGCCCGGGTGCTGAGGTGTTTCGGGTGCTCCACGCTGTCAACGGCGGGTCTCCAGGTGTCTGCGGTGCAGCCACTTCGGCAGGCCGGGGGCTTCCAGGAAGCCTTCGGCCCGGCCCGCCGCGATACCGATCCGCAGCAGGTCCGAACTCTTCTCGAAGAGCATGAACCGCGGTTCCCAGATCGGCCGGTATTTGGCATTGGCCCGGTAGAGGGACTCGATCTGCCACCAGCGCGAGAAGAAGCTCAGCAGGGAGCGCCACATCCGCAGCACCGGACCGGCGCCGAGCCGGGACCCGCGCTCGAAGACGGACCGGAACATCGCGAAGTTCAGCGAGACCTGGGTGATCCCGATCTCCTTGGAGCGTTCCAGGAGTTCGATGACCATGAACTCCATCAGGCCGTTCTCGGAGTCCCGGTCACGGCGCATCAGGTCCAGGGACAGGCCCTTGGCCCCCCACGGTACGAAGGACAGCACGGCCCGCAGATCGCCGTTGCCGTCGGTGCACTCCAGCATCACGCACTGGCCGTCGCCGGGGTCGCCCAGCCGGCCCAGCGCCATCGAGAAGCCGCGCTCGGTCGCGCCGTCGCGCCAGTCGTCGGCCCGCTCGACCAGCTCGTCCATCTCCTGTGCGGGGATGTCGGCGTGGCGGCGGATCCGTACGGTGTACCCGGCCCGCTTGACGCGGTTGTACGCCTGCCGGACGGTCCGCATGGCGCGGCCCTCCAGGGTGAACTCGGCGGTCTCCACGATCGCCTCGTCGCCGAGCTCCAGCGCGTCCAGCCCGTGCCGCGCGTAGATCTGCCCGGCCTCCTCGCTCGCGCCCATCACCGCCGGCACCCAGCCGTGCTCGCGCGCCTCGGCCAGCCACGGCTCGATGGCGCCGGGCCAGGCCTCGGGGTCGCCGATCGGGTCGCCGGAGGCCAGGGAGACCCCGCCGACGACGCGGTAGGTGACGGCGGCCTTGCCGGTGGGGGACCAGGTGACGGACTTCTCGCGGCGCAGCGCGAAGTAGCCGAGCGAATCGCGGTCCCCCTGCCGGGCGAGCAGCGCGCGCAGCCGCTCCTCGTCGTCCTCGGAGAGGGGGTCGACGGCGCGCCGCGAGCGGAAGGCCGCGAACAGTACGGCGAGCAGCAGGAGCATCGACATCACGTTGACGAAGACGTCCACCCAGCCGGGGGTGTCGATGGTGCTGTACGCCCTGGCGTCCGGGTCCAGGGTGATCAGCCGCATCGCCCCGTACCGCCAGCGGGTCAGGAACGTGGCCCCGGCGCTGTCCGCGGCGGTGTTGGTGGCGCCGACGAGCATGGCCGCGACCAGCGAGGTGACCAGCAGGCCGACGGCGGCGACGACGGTGGCGAGCGCGGGGTTGGAGCGGTCGCCCCTGGCGTAGAACTCCCGGCGGCCCAGCAGCAGGGCGGCGACGAAGGCGGCGGTCAGGCCCAGCGAGACCCAGTTCTGCGGGTGTTCGCGGAACTCCGGATAGCACACCTCGGGACCCCACGAGCAGGGCACGAAGGCCGCGCGGGCGAAGTCGAGCAGCAGCACCCCGCCCAGGACGAGGTTCAGGATCCAGGCGGCCCGCTTGCGGCGGCCCATGGTGACCGCCAGCAGCAGGCAGAAGAGCCCGGAGGCGAAACCGGCCGTGAGCAGGTACGGGGTGTAGAAGTCCGCGGCGTTGTGCCGGCGCAGGTCCTGCCCGAGCGAAACCCACACCGCGCTGAGGAAGTTGACGAAGGTGACGGCCCGCAGGTACCAGACCGCGAACGCGGCGCCGCGCCGCGAACGGGTGCTCCCCCGGCCGGTCTCCCGGCCGCCCCCCGTCCCCTTGCCGGCGGGGTCGCCGCCGGTCTCTTTCCTGCCGGATGCCGGTCGGGGCACCGTGACGGTGCCGCGGCCGGTCTCTGCCCTGCTCAAACGGACCTCTCCCATAAAAATCGATCTTATGGGGCGTTGCCGTCCATAGTGGCCGGCTCCGGGATCGCGGGCTGGTCAGGACCCCGGACCCCGGCGGCTCACTCCGCCGGCTCCTGCGCCGCCTGTTCCGGGAGTTCCGCCGCGAGTGCGGCGGCCGCCTGGACCAGGGGGAGGGCCAGCAGCGCCCCGGTACCTTCTCCCACAGTGACGCCGTGATCGAGCACGGGGTTGAGTGCCATCCGGTCCAGGGCCTTCGACTGGCCGGGCTCACCGCTCGCCTGGCCGGCCAGCCACCAGTCGGGGGCGCGGAACGCGGCCCGCTGGGCCACCAGGCCGCAGGCCGCCGAGACGACGCCGTCGAGGATGACCGGCGTACGGCGCACCGCGCACTGGAGCAGGAAGCCGGTGATGGCGGCCAGGTCGGCCCCGCCCACCGCGGCCAGCAGCGCGATCTGGTCGCCGAGGACCGGCCGGGCCCGGCGCAGCGCGTCGCGGATGGCCGCGCACTTGCGCATCCAGGCCAGGTCGTCGATGGGCAGGCCGCCGCGGCCGGTGACCACCGAGGCGTCGGTTCCGCACAGGGCGGCGACGAGGGTCGCGGCCGCCGTGGTCCCGCCGACGCTGAGGTCGCCGAGGACGACCAGGTCCGTACCGGAGTCGGCCTCCTCGTCGGCGATCTTGATGCCGAGCTCCAGGGCGGCGCGGGCCTCCTCGGGGGTGAGCGCGTCCTCCTTGTCGATCCGGCCGCTGCCGCGCCGCACGCGGTGGCGGACCACGTCCGCGGGGAGCAGCTCGGGGTCGCAGTCGAGCCCGGCGTCGACGATCCGCACGGTGGCGCCGAGCCGGCCGGCGAGGATGGCGACGGGGCTGGACCCGTCCAGCACGCTCCGCACCAGCTCGTGGGCGCTGGACGCGGACCGGGCGGAGACCCCCTCGGAGGCGATCCCGTGGTCGGCGGCGAACAGCACCACGCGGGGGCGCTCGATCGGCGCGACCGGCACCCGGCCCTGCGCGGCGGCGAGCCACTCGGCGAGTTCGTCGAGCCGGCCCAGCGCGCCGGGCGGCACGGCGAGGCGTTCACGGCGTTCCTCGGCGTCACGCCGGACGCCCCCGTCGGGGCGCTCGATCAGATCGGAGAAGTCGTCGAGATTCAGCGTGCTCATCTGCCAGAGAGTACAGCCGGTAAGGCCCTCCCCTCAGGGCCTGTCCTGGGGCCCGTCCGTGGGCCCGTCCCGGTGTCGGCCGGGCCTCAGGGCACCGAGGTGCACGCCTGCCATCACGAGGGGTGCGCCGAGCAGCAGACCCACCGTCAGCTCCTCGTCGTCGAGCCAGGCGGAGAGCATGATCGTGACCACCGGGATGACGACGAAGACGTAGGCCGCGCGGGACGCGCCCCAATGGCGCACCACCACCAGATAGAAGACGAACGTCAGCACCGAGCCCGCCACGACCATGTAGGCCAGCGCCCACCAGGTCGCCGTCCGCTCCGGCAGCCGCCAGGTGTCCCCGACGGCGAAGGAGCCGACGAGCAGCAACGCCGTCGCGGCGCCCATGCCCACCGCGTTCATCGTCACCGGGTGCACCGGCGGCAGGCGGTGCACGAGCACGGTCGCCTCGGCGAAGGACAGCACGGCGCCCAGCATGGCCAGCAGGGACAGCACCGGCACGTCGCCCTGCAGCGGAGCCCGCGAGGCCAGTGCCACCCCGGCGGCCGCGACGAGCGTGCCCAGCAGCGCGGACCTCCGGAAGGATTCCTGACGCTGCGCCACCACCAGCAACAAGGCCACCAGCGGAACCAGGGCCAGCAGCGTCTGGCCCAGACCCGCGTGGATGCGGACCAGCGCGTAGTAGGCCAGGGCGAAGGTCACCCCGAAGTTGAGGATCCCGTACAGCACGGCGCCGGCCAGCGCCCGACCGCGCGGCAGGGCGAGGCGCATGACGGCCATGACCGCCAGCAGCAGCAGCGCGGCCGCCCCGAACCGCACCGACGCGCCCCACAGCGGATCGAGTTCGCGGTTGCTGAACCGCACGCCCACCGCGTTGCCGCCGCCCAGCAGGCAGCACCCGGCGAATGCGGCGAGGCCGGTTCTCTCTCCGCCGAGGCGCGACGGCTCCACGGGATCACCCCAGCTATTCCTTGAGTACGAGCGCCTGCCCCGCGACGACGAGGAGCACGTGCTCGCACTGGCCGGCGACCGTCGCGTTCAGGCGGCCCAGTTCGTCGCGGAAGCGGCGGCCCGAGGCCGTCGCCGGGACGATCCCGGACCCGACCTCGTTGCTGACCAGCACCACCCGGCGGCGGGTCGCGCGTACGGCGGCCACCAGCTCGGCGATCCGGTCGCGCAGCTCGTGCTGCCCGGTCTTGGCCCATACCTCGTCGTCCCAGGCCCCGGCCCGGTCCATCGCGTCCGTCAGCCACAGCGCCAGACAGTCGATCAGCAGCGGCGGACCCGCGTCGGCGAGCAGCGGGACCAGGTCGCAGCTCTCCACGGTCCGCCAGCTCGCGGGCCGCCGCTCCCGGTGCAGCCCGACCCGCTGGGCCCATTCCGCGTCGCCGTCCCGGCTGCCGCCGGTGGCCACGTAGACCACCTCGGGGAAAGCCTCCAGGCGCCGCTCCGCCTCGACGGACTTGCCGGAGCGGGCCCCGCCCAGCACCAGCGTCCGGCGCGGCAGGTCCGGGACCGCGTGGTACTCCCCGACGATCACCGTGCTCCCGTCCGGCACCGCCCGGGCCCCCGCGGCCGCGCACCGGCGCGCCAGCTCCCGGCCGGGCGCGACGTCGTGGTCGAGGTGGACGGCGACCACGTCCGTGGCCGGGCCCACCGCGCCGCTGGCCCGCAGCCGGGCGAGGGCCTCGGGCCGCCCCAGCACATCGGCCAGGACCATGTCGTACGGGCGGTGGCCGGTCCGCCCCTTCGTCCCCGCCGGGGCCCCGCCGGGCGGCAGGTACAGCAGCCGGCCGCCGTCCGGGCCCGTCACCTCGTACCCGGTGCCCGGCGCGTCCATCGGCACCGCCCGCACCCGGTGCCCGGAGATCACCGACAGCTCCCGCCCGTCCGGTACCCGCCCGGCGGCCGGCAGCCCCGGCGGCAGCTCCACGGGGGGCCCGTCGTGCGGGTGGGTCAGCAGGACCTGCCGTACACCGGCCAGCGAATGCCCGGCGCGGGCGCCCGCCAGCACCGCCCCGGGGGTCAGGTCGAGCAGCAGCGCGCCGTCGACGAGGACGGCCGTGGCGGCGCGCGCCCGGGTACCGACGGAGAGCGCGCAGGCCGCACAGGGGCAGCCGGGGCGGGGCAGGCCCTCGGGTGTGCCGGTGCCGAGCAGAGTGAGTTCCACAGGGAGATCCTCCCGCGTCGCCGGGAGTGGTGCGCGCCCGGTTACTCTGCGGGCAGACTCAAGGCGAGCAGCGGACGAGCAACGGAGGCGGACATGGCGTGGACGTGGCGGTTCGAGACGGCCGAGGGCACGGAGACGAGCCCGGCGGTGGAACCGGAGGAGTTCACCACGCAGGGGGACGCGGAGTCCTGGATCGGTGAGGTCTGGAAGGAGCTGCTGGAGGGCGGTGTCGAGCAGGTGAAGCTGTCCGACGACGGCGGTACCGAGCTCTACACGATGAGCCTGCGCGCGGCGCTCGACGCGTAGCCCCTGCCGCGGGGCTGGGTTGCCACGGAGGGCAATTCCAGCCTCGCCGGCGTTCGAGGCGCGGGGGTGTGGGGGCGGAGCCGCCGCAAACGCCCCGCGCAGCGGGGCACGGCGTCAGCCCCGCACACCGCACAGGTGCAGCAGCGCGGCCACGCCCCGGTAGGGGTCGGTGCGCCCGGCGCGGTCCTCGGCGGCCAGCAGCCGCTCCAGCTCCTCCTCGGGCGGCAGGCTCTCGCCCGCCTCGGTGCCGTCGGTGAAGACGCGCACGCCGTACCAGGACTGCAGGGGCGCCCCGATCCCGCTCAGCGTGGCCGTCAGCCCGGCCAGCCGGTCGGCCCGTACGTCCATGCCCAGCCGGTTGCGGTAGTCGACGCTGTCGAAGGCGGTCAGCGCGCCCGTCCAGTCACCGCCCAGCCCGGGCCGCATGGCGAGCGCGTCGCCGTTGCGCACCAGCAGGGACAGCAGTCCGCCGGGTGCCAGCATCCGGGCCAGCCCGGCGAGCATGGCGTCCGGCTCGGGCACGTACATCAGCACCCCGTGGCACAGCACCACGTCGAAGCTGCCCGGCAGGAAGTGGGCGCCGGTCTCGCGGCCGTCGCCCTCCATGAGCCGGACCCGGTCGCGGATCCCGGCGGGTTCCGCCTCCAGCGCCTCGCGGGCGACGGCGAGCATCCCCGGGTCCTTCTCCAGGCCGGTCACCTTGTGCCCGGCGCGGGCGAGGCGCAGCGCCTGGGTGCCCTGGCCCATGCCGACGTCGAGAACGCGCAGCCGCTGCCCGACCGGGAAGCGCTGCGCGATCTGCTCGTCGACCTGCCGGCCCACGAGTTCCTGCCGGACCGCGTTGCGCAGTCCGCCCAGGCCCTCGAGCCACAGCCGGGCTCCTCCAGGACCACCCCAGGCGAAACCGTCCCCCGACGCTCCGGGCGTGCCTCGGCTCAGGGCCGTTCCCCGCGCTTGACCTGCGGCTTGGGCAGGCGCAGCCGGCGCATCTGGAGGGTGCGCATGAGGCCGTACGCGACGGCGCCGCGGCGGGGCTCGTTCGCGAAGCGCTCGTTGAGGGCCTTGCGGAGGCGGAACACCAGGCCGATGGAGTCGACCACGATCAGGGCGATCACGCCCATCCACAGGGTCAGCGCGATGTTCTGGATGGACGGCACGCGCACCATGCTCAGCACCAGGATGATCACTGCCAGGGGCAGGAACATCTCGGCGACCGAGAAGCGGGAGTCCACGTAGTCGCGGACGAACCTGCGGACGGGGCCCTTGTCGCGCGCGGGCAGGTACCGCTCGTCGCCGCTGGCCAGCGCCTCGCGCTGCTTGGCCATCTCTACACGGCGGCGTTCACGGGCTCGCTTGGCGTCCTCCTTGCGGTTGCCGGTCGAGGCCACGACGGCCTTGCGCTGCGACTGGGCCACAGCACGCTTCGGCGTCGGGCGGCCCTTCGGGGCCTGCGGGTCACGAGGCTGCGAGAGGTCGGCGCTCACCTTGTCGGCGGCGGCGTCCTTCTCTTCCTTGGAGGAGCGGTTACCAAACACAAAACCCAAGCCTACGTGGTTGCGGGCATGGGCCCCACCCCGGTGGGGAACGATCCGGCAACGGCGGGCGTCTTCCCCCGTACAGGGAGCGCGCGGTGGCCCGCTGTCCGCACCGGTCCGTACCGGTCGGGGGCCCACCTACTCCTTACGCCTGACAGGGCGGGGACGTAGTCGTCCTGGAGGAGGAGCGCATCCGTACTCGAACAGTGCGGTAATGGAGACAGGGCCCGTACTGTGGGTCCTGTTGGTGACCTGGAGCACAGTCCGTCTAGAAGGGGGCGCGCGAAGCCCATGAGCGGTGTCATGAAGCGTATGGGGATGATCTTCCGCGCGAAGGCGAACAAGGCCCTGGACCGGGCCGAGGACCCGCGCGAGACCCTCGACTACTCCTACCAGAAGCAGCTCGAGCTGCTTCAGAAGGTGCGCCGCGGCGTCGCCGACGTGGCGACCTCCCGCAAGCGCCTGGAACTGCAGCTGAACCAGCTCCAGAGCCAGTCCGGAAAGCTGGAGGACCAGGGCCGCAAGGCCCTCGCCCTGGGCCGCGAGGACCTGGCCCGCGAGGCCCTGTCCCGCCGTGCCTCCCTCCAGCAGCAGGTCAGCGACCTGGAGGCGCAGCACCAGACCCTGCAGGGCGAGGAGGAGAAGCTGACCCTCGCCTCCCAGCGGCTGCAGGCCAAGGTGGACGCCTTCCGCACCAAGAAGGAGACCATCAAGGCCACCTACACGGCCGCGCAGGCCCAGACCCGGATCGCGGAGTCCTTCTCCGGCATCTCCGAGGAGATGAGCGACGTCGGCCTGGCCATCCAGCGGGCCGAGGACAAGACCGCCCAGCTCCAGGCCCGTGCCGGAGCGATCGACGAGCTGCTGGCCTCCGGCGCGCTCGACGACCAGAGCGGGCTCGGTTCCAAGGACGACATCCAGGCCGAGCTGGACCGCCTGTCGGGCGGTACGGACGTGGAGCTGGAGCTCCAGCGGATGAAGGCCGAACTGGCGGGCGGCCCGTCCGCCCAGCAGCAGGCCCTCGAGGGCGGCGCCCCGGGCACCGCCCAGCAGCCCCAGACCCAGCACCGGTTCGACAAGCAGTAGGACGGGGTCCGTCATGATTGTCCGCATCATGGGGGAAGGCCAGGTGATGGTGGCCGACAGCCACTTCACCGAGCTCAACAAGCTGGACGACGAGCTGCTCGCGGAGATGGAGGGCGGTGACGAGGAGGGCTTCCGGCGCACGCTGGGCGCGCTGCTCGATGCCGTACGGCGGCTCGGCGAGCCGCTTCCCGACGAGGCGCTGGAGCCGTCGGAGCTGATCCTGCCCGGGGACGACGCGACCCTCGACGAGGTCAGGGAGATGCTCAGCGACAACGGCCTGATCCCGGGCTGAGCGCACGCCAGGCCACACCGACACGGTGGCGGGCCCGCTCCGGACTCCCCGGGGCGGGCCCGCCGCCGTTCAGTGCCCCGGCGGCTTCTTCAGGGAGACGGCGGGCCGCTCCGGGTCCGGGGTTCCCCCGATGAAGTTCTCGAACCTGCGCCGCGGTCCCGACCAGCGCCGGTCGTGGTGGAAGGCGCGCAGCCCGGCCTTGGCGCGGGCGCGCGGCCGGTTCGCGTAGAACTTCTTCGCGTACGGGGATCCGGGGCGGGCCAGCCGGACCGCGCCGATGAGCGCAACGAAGGGGATGACCACGCCGAAGACGGCCGTGCGCGCCTTGCCCTTCCACAGGGCGATCAGGGCCAGGAAGAAGTTGGTGGCCGTGTTCATGGCGACCAGCCCGCGGCTCTGCCGTTCCTCGGCGGTCAGGTCGTTCACCCCGAAGGGCACGAACCCGCCCAGGACCAGGGCCACCAGAGCGGCCGTCAGGACCACGACCTCCACGCTCTTGCGGCCCTCCTCGCTCCAGTACACGTCGTCGAGGTGCAGGATCAGCGCGAACTCGTCCAGGACCAGGCCCGCGCCCAAGCCGAAGATGACGGCCGAGAGTCCGGCGCCGAAGCCGTGCCGGGCGCTGCCGACCGCTCCGAAGCCGCCGATGATCACGAGGATGACGCCGGGCACCACGTGGTGGACGTGGATGCCGCCCGGGGTGACGTTCTTGAAGGGCCCCCTGCCGGCCCGGATCATCCGGGTGATCACACGGGTGACCAGGAACGACGTCACGAAGGAGAGCAGGGCGAGGAGCATGGGCAGCTTCCCCGGTTCGATGATGTTCCGATACCACCAGTGACCCATCCCACTGACTCCCTGTTTGGTAGGTAATGGGCAATTTACCGGTCACGGTGGGCGGGTAGCGTTCGCGCCGATGACAGATTCGTTCGAAGATCCGCCCCCCGCCCCGCCGGCGGACCGCGCCTCGTTCGCCGACGGCGTCCGCTTCGCGTTCGGCACGCTGACCGTGCTGCCCGCCCGCATCACCCGCTGGGACCGCCCCGCCGCCCGCACCGGCATGGCCTGCGCCCCGCTCGCCGGGCTGGTCGTCGGCCTGTGCGCCGCCGTGCCCGGGGCGCTCCTGCTGGTGCTCGGCGGGGGCCCGCTGCTCGCCGCGGCCGTCACCGTCGCCGTCCCGGCGGCGCTCACCCGGGGCCTGCACCTGGACGGACTCGCCGACACGGCGGACGGCCTGGGCAGCGCCAAACCCGCCGACCAGGCCCTGCGGATCATGAAGCAGTCCGACATCGGCCCCTTCGGCGTCGTGACCCTGGTGCTCGCCCTGCTGGTGCAGGTGGCCGCCGTGGCCGACGCCTACGCCGACAGCTGGATCCGCGGCGCCCTGGCCGCGGTGACCGCCGCCGTCACCGCTCGCCTGGCCATGACCCTCGCCTCCCGCGAGGGGGTCCCGGCCGCCCGCCCGGAGGGCCTCGGCGCGGCCGTCGCCGGGGTGGTGCCGCGCGCCGCGGCCACCGCCGTCACCGCCGCGGTCGTCGCGCTCGCCGCGGCCGCCGCCCTCCCCCTGGGCCTCCCGGCCGCCGGCCGCGCCGCCGTGGCGGTCCTGGCCGCGCTCCTCGTCGCGGAACTGCTCCTGCGCCGCTGCGTCCGCCGGTTCGACGGCGTCACCGGCGACGTCTTCGGAGCCCTGGCCGAGGTCTCCGCGACCACCGCCCTGATCGTCCTCGCCCTGGGCTGACGGCCGGGGGCTGACGGCCGGGGGGTGCCCGGCCGCCCCGACGCCGGGCCGGTCAGCCACTGGTGCGCGATTGCTCCGCGTCGTGGAGGAACTCGGGAACCCGGGCGTTGAAGGCCTGCACGGGGATGCCGTGTGCGGCGCCGGGTATGACCTCGGTCCGTACGTCCGGGATCAGGCGACGCGCACGGGCCTCGGCGCGGCGGGAGTCCATGACGCGGTCGGCGCCGCCGAGCAGCACGAGCGTGGGCACGGCGACCGAGCGCAACTCCTCATCGCTCATGCGCTGTGGCTGCGGCAGCCGGATCCTGAAGCCGCGCATCGCCTCCAGCGACAGCCGCACCCCCGCCTCGGCCTCCTCCGGGGGTGCGCCCGTCTCACCGATGAGGCCGGTGAACCAGCGGTGCTGGAGGCTCTCGGAGCCGCTCAGCAAGGCGGCGACGGAGCCGAGCAGGAAGCCCGCCTTGAGCGGGGCCAGGGCACGGGGCGGTTCGTACACCGTGACGGACACCATGCGCTCCGGCCTGCGTGCGGCGTGCCGGAGCGCGACGTAGCCGCCGTACGAGTGCCCGATCAGGTGGACGCGCTGCAGGCCCAGCCCGGTGAGCGTCTCCTCCAGCCAGGCCGCCGTGTCGTCGGCGCCGCCGATCCGACGGCTCTGCGTGCTGTATCCGGGCTCGCCCACGCGGTCGACGGCCAGCACGCGGCGGCCCTGCCGGGCCAACGCGACGACATGCGGGGCCCATTCGACGGGCGTCGCGCTCTGCCCGTGCAGGAGCACCACCGGTGTCCGGTCACCCGCACCGTAGGTGTGGACCCGGGTCCTTCCGAAACGGGTCGCGACGTCCTGCTCCTCGCGCGGATCGGGCCAGTACGCCATGGCGCGGTCATAGGCGGCCAGGACACGCGCTCGCGCGGTGTCATCGGTGAAGCAGCTGATCCGTGCGGCCATCGTCGACTTCCCCCGTCTGGCGGCCCGTGCGGCCCCCGCGGACGCGATCTTCGCAAGGGCAGGCCCGGCACGGTCCACCGGGGCTCACGCGCCTACTGTGGGGCGTATGACCGAGCCTGCCGACGCCATCCCCGTACGCCCGATCAGGGTGCTGCTCGCCGACGACCAGGCGCTGCTGCGCAGTGCGTTCAAGGTGCTCGTCGACTCCGAGCCGGACATGGAGGTCGTCGGGGAGGCCTCCGACGGGGCGCAGGCCTACGCGATGGCCCGCCGGACCCTTGCCGACGTCGTGCTCATGGACATCCGGATGCCCGGGACCGACGGGCTCGCCGCCACCCGCATGATCAGCGGCGACCCGGAACTGGCCGCCGTGCGCGTGGTCATGCTGACGACCTTCGAGGTCGACGAGTACGTGGCCGCCGCCCTGCGGGCCGGCGCCTCCGGCTTCCTCGGCAAGGGCGCCGAGCCCGAGGACCTCCTCAACGCCATCCGTGTCGCCCACGCCGGCGAGGCGCTGCTCTCGCCGGCCGCCACCAAGGGGCTCATCGCCACCTTCCTCGCCCAGGGCGGCGGCGCCGACCCGGCCGCCGCCGCGGCCGTCGCCGGATCGCACGCGGAGCGGCTCGCCGCGCTGACCGTCCGGGAGCGCGAGGTCCTCGTCCACGTCGCCGCGGGACTGTCCAACGACGGGATCGCCGGACGGCTCGAGGTCAGCCCGCTCACCGTCAAGACCCACGTGAACCGGGCCATGGCCAAGCTCGGTGCCCGCGACAGGGCCCAATTGGTGGTCATTGCCTACGAATCGGGACTGGTCCGGCCCCGGGCCGAGTAGCGGCGGGAGCGGATGGAGTAGTGCGGCGTACTCCGGACGCGGTATGCCGCACATAAGGACGGGACCTGCGAGCGACGCAACGGCGCCGCGGCGTGCGAAAGGCTGGAGTGCCCTTCGCCGACGTCACAGCAGAGAGATCCCTATCCATGTCCTGGCTGTCCCGCTTCAGCCTTGCCCAAAGGGCGTTGATCGGCCTCGTGTCGATCGTCGCGCTCCTCTTCGGCGCCATAGCCATCCCGCAGCTCAAGCAGCAGCTGCTGCCCTCCATCGAACTGCCGATGGTGTCCGTGCTCGCGCCGTACCAGGGCGCCTCGCCCGACGTGGTGGAGAAGCAGGTCGTCGAGCCGATCGAAGCCATGCTCAAGGGCGTTGACGGCATCACCGGCATCACCTCCACCGCCAGCGAGGGCAACGCCCTCGTCATGGCCACCTTCGACTACGGCGACAGCGGCACCAAGCAGCTCGTCGCGGACGTCCAGCAGGCCGTCAACCGGGCCCGCGTCCGGCTGCCCGCCGAGGTGGATCCGCAGGTGGTGGCCGGTTCCACCGACGACATCCCGACCGTCATCCTCGCCGTCACCTCCGACAAGGACCAGCAGGCCCTCGCCGACCAGCTGGAACGTTCCGTCGTCCCCGTCCTGTCGGACATCGAGGGCGTCGGCCAGGTCACCGTGGACGGCGTCCAGGACCTCCAGGTCGCCGTCACCCCCGACAACGCCAAGCTCGCGGCCGCCGGCCTCGACGGCGCCGCCCTCGCCCAAGGCCTCCAGGCGGGCGGCGCGACCGTACCCGCCGGCTCCTTCGACGAGGAGGGCAAGAACCGGACCGTCCGCGTGGGCGCCGGCTACACCTCCCTCGCCCAGGTCGAGGACCTGCGCCTGAGCCCCGGCCCCGGCAAGCCGGCCGTCCGCCTCGGCGACGTCGCCACCGTGAAGCAGGAGGCGGCCAAGGCCGTCTCGATCACCCGCACCAAAAGCAAGCCCAGCCTCGCCCTCGTCCTGACCATGGACAAGGACGGCAGCGCCGTCGCCATCTCCGACGCGGTCAAGGACAAGCTGCCCGAGCTGCGTTCCACGCTCGGCTCCGGCGCCGACCTGACCGTCGTGAGCGACCAGGGCCCGGCCGTCGCCAAGTCCATCTCCAGCCTCACCACCGAGGGCCTGCTCGGCCTGCTCTTCGCGGTGATCGTGATCCTGGTCTTCCTGGCCTCGCTGCGCTCGACCCTGGTCACCGCGGTCTCCATCCCGCTGTCCGTGGTCCTCGCGCTCGTCGTGCTCTGGACCCGCGACCTGTCGCTCAACATGCTGACGCTGGGCGCGCTCACCATCGCCATCGGCCGCGTCGTCGACGACTCGATCGTGGTGCTGGAGAACATCAAGCGCCACCTCGGCTACGGCGAGGAGCGCGAGGCCGCCATCATCACCGCGGTCAAGGAGGTCGCCGGCGCGGTCACCTCCTCCACGCTGACCACCGTCGCCGTCTTCCTGCCGATCGGCCTGGTCGGCGGCATGATCGGCGAGCTCTTCGGCTCCTTCTCGCTCACCGTCACCGCCGCCCTGCTGGCCTCGCTGCTCGTGTCGCTGACGGTCGTGCCGGTGCTCTCGTACTGGTTCCTCAGCGCGCCGAAGGGCGCTGCCGAGGACCCCGCGAAGGCCCGTCGCGACGCCGAGGAGAAGGAGGCGCGCAGCAAGCTCCAGCGGATCTACGTACGGGTCCTGGGCTTCGCCACCCGGCGCCGCCTGACCAGCGTGGCCATCGCGGTCGTCATCCTCATCGGCACCTTCGGGATGACCCCGCTGCTGAAGACCAACTTCTTCGACCAGGGGGAGCAGGACGTCCTGACGGTCAAGCAGGAGCTGGCCCCCGGCACCTCGCTGGCCGCCTCCGACGAGGCGAGCCGCAAGATCGAGCAGGCGCTGGCCTCGGTCGAGGGCGTCAAGAGCTACCAGGTCACCGTCGGCTCCTCCGGCTTCCTCGCCGCCTTCGGTGGCGGTACGGGCTCCAACCAGGCCTCGTACCAGGTCACCGTGAAGGACTCCGGCACGGCGGAGGCCGTCAAGAAGCAGATCGAGGGCAGGCTGGCCGCCCTCGACGGCATCGGCGAGACCCGGATCGCGGCGGGCGACGGCTTCGGCAGCCAGAACCTGAGCGTCGTCGTCAAGGCCGGAGACGGCGAGGTCCTCGCCAAGGCCGCCGAGCAGGTCCGCGCGGAAGTGGCAAAGCTGGGGAACGTCACCGACGTACAGAGCGACCTGTCGCAGTCCGTGCCGCGGATCTCGGTCACCGCCACCCCCAAGGCCGCGGACGCGGGCCTGAACCAGGCCGCGCTCGGCGCGATCGTCGCCCAGGCCGTACGGGGCAACCCGGCGGGCAAGGCCGTCCTGGACAACACCGAGCGCGACATCGTCATCAAGTCCGCCCAGCCCGCCACCACCCTGGCCGAACTGCAGGCCCTGCCGGTCGGCCCGCTCAAGCTCGGCGACATCGCCGAGGTCAAGGTGGTCCCCGGCCCCGTCGCGATGACCCGGATCGACGGCGCCCGCGCCGCCACCGTCACGGCGAAGCCGCTGGGCGACAACACGGGCGCGGTCAGCGCCGAGCTCCAGACCAAGCTCAAGGACCTGGACCTGCCGGAGGGCGCCACGGCCTCCATCGGCGGCGTCTCGGAGGACCAGGACGAGGCCTTCGCCTCGCTGGGCCTGGCCATGTTCGCGGCCATCGCGATCGTGTTCATGCTGCTGGTCGCGACCTTCCGGTCGCTGATCCAGCCGCTGATCCTGCTGGTCTCCATCCCGTTCGCGGCGACCGGCGCGCTCGGCCTGCTGATCGTCACCGGCACCCCGATGGGCGTCCCGGCGATGATCGGCATGCTGATGCTCATCGGCATCGTGGTGACCAACGCGATCGTCCTGATCGACCTGGTCAACCAGTACCGCGCCCAGGGCCTGGGCGTCGTGGAAGCCGTCGTCGAAGGCGGCCGCCACCGGCTCCGCCCCATCCTGATGACGGCCCTGGCGACGATCTTCGCGCTGCTTCCGATGGCGCTCGGCGTCACCGGCGAGGGCGGCTTCATCTCGCAGCCGCTCGCGGTCGTGGTGATCGGCGGCCTGGTCAGCTCGACCCTGCTGACCCTGCTCCTGGTGCCGACCCTCTACACGATGGTCGAGCTCCGCAAGGAACGCCGCCGGGCGAAGAAGACGGCCCGCCTGACGGTGGTCCCGAACCCGGCGCAGCCCTCGGACGAGGAGTCCCCGGCAACGGTCTGACCATGACCGTGCCGTAGCGGAAGGGGCGTCCCGCAATCGCGGGGCGCCCCTTCTCAGACAAGCGACAAGTAGGCGGCCACGGCCGCCTCGACGGCGTGCAGCATCACCCAGGTCTGCGTGGCGGGAGTCCAGACCCAGGCGTCCTCGGACGGGGCGACCAGGCCGCGTACGGCTTCGTACGTGAGCGCGGGCCACGCCGTACCGATCCGCTCGACCAGCCCGCCCGGATCCTGCTCTCCGTGGTTCTCGGCCAGGGCCCGCAGCGGCTGGGCGAACGCCCGCAGCAGCGCTGCGGTGACCTCGTCCTGCGCGTCGAGCCGCTGCGCCAGCACCGCCAGAGCGGCGGCCTCGCCCGGCAGCGCGCCGCGGACCAGGGTGGCCTGCCCACACCGCACGGCCTGCCGTACCTCCGCGATGTGCTGCTGGAGCGCCGCTTCGTCCGCCCCGCCGACGAAGATCTCGGCGACTTTCCCGGCCAGCAGCTGCCCTTCGAGGAATGCCCGGTCCTCCCCGCTGTTCTCGGTGCGGAGGTGCTCGAGGTACGCGGCATGGTCCTCGGTGTTCCCGCCGCCGCCGACCAGGGCCGTCCTGTGCGCCGTGGCGACCACGAGCCGGGCGGTGCCGAGGTGCTTGGCGCCGTACCCCGAGGTCTCGGCCCCGCTCAGGCGGCGGGCACCGGTGAAGCGCGACACGATCTCGCACTGGGCCCGCAGCCACACGGGGTTCAGACCGGGGAGGGGGACGGCCATGTACGGAGCGTCCCGGAAGCGTGCCGCGAGAGCGGCGAGGGTCTCCTCCGCGAAACGCGGGGCCACGACGATCAGGGCGCCCACGCTCTTCGTGGCGGGCCACACGCCGACGACTTCCGGCTTTGCGGCGGGCCACCGGGCGACGTCTTCCGGGGAGAGCGGGTGTTCGAAGAGCAGCACGTCGGCGTTGCGCAGTACCGTCCATCCCGTCGCTTCGTCGGCGGGGAGGTGCGGCGACCGATGGCCGCCCAGGACGCAGGCCCCGGATACGCGGTGGGTGGAGGGGGTGGTGGAGCCGGCGGACGGTTCCACCATGACGAAGGCGCCGAGCCCCGCGCCGTGTACGGCCCTGACCACGTTCCAGGCGAGGGAGGGGTGCGCCTGCGCCGGGGCGACGGCACGGCGCAGGTCCGCCTCGCTGACGGTCACTCCGGAGGGTGACCACTCGAAAAGGAGGTTCCGGGCCGCTTCGAGGACCGCTGAGACGGTTCTCCCCAGCACGGTGGGGTGGGAGCCCCGCGCCAGCGGCGGCTGGAGTGCACGGACCAGTGCTTCGAGGAGCACGACCGCGGTCGCGGTGCCGTCCCCGGCCCGCCCGTACTGGTCGGCCACGAGATCGCGGACGAGGCCGACACCCAGCGCCGCGTGGCCGGACCCGGCCGGCAGCGCCGCGACGATCTCCCGGGTGTCCGTGCTGGTGTACGGGGTCCCGTCCGGACCCGGGAGCAGGACGCGGCGCGGGACGGGCCCCAGGGTCCGGCGCAGCGGCGCGGCCGCGGCCGAGATGCCGGCGAGGATCTCGACGGCCGGGCTGGCGAGGGCCGGCAGCGGCTGGGGGAGGGGCTGCGGCGCCGAGCCGGTGGCGGCCCGGCGGGCCACCTTCAGCGTGCCCTGGCCGCCCAGGATCCAGCGCAGGGGGCTCTGGCGGGCGTCGCGGGCCAGCATCTCCTCGCGGACGTGGCCGTACAGGTCCTCCACGGAGACCCAGCCGTCGCCGTCCCGGTCCGCCCGGCCCGACCGCAGGCCCTCCAGCGCCGCCGCGGTGAAGACGGACAGCTTCCCCTCCCCCGTCTCGGTGACGGGGCCGTCGCCCTCCCAGGCCTGCTGGAGGGCGTCCGTGGCCGTGATCACCGCGACGCCGGTGTCCTCGAACTCCTCCAGCAGGTGCACGGACGTGTCCGCGGACTTCGCGCCGCCCGGCCTGAACGCCCCGCTGTAGCAGCAGTCGAGCAGCACCAGGATCTTGCGCGAGTTGCACCCGGTCAGCCGGCCGTTGACGAAGGCCGCCGGGACGGAGGTGGACTCCAGGAGGTCCCGGTCGGTGTCCGCGGCGGCGAAGTACAGCTGGAGCTTCGAGTCCTTGATGCCGTGGCAGGACAGGTACAGCAGCAGCTGGTCGTCCGGCTTGCGGCGGACGAAGAAGCGCTCGATCTCGCGCCGTACGACATGCGCCGGCTGGTCGATGACGGGCCGGACCGCGTAGCCGCCGATGCCGGGGTCGCTGAGCACTTCGGACAGCTTCATCGCGTCCAGGCCCGGGGAGCTCAGCTGGTTGAGCCGGGTGTCCTCGTACGACGAGGTGGCGACGACCAGCGCCTCACGCACCGCCACCGGGTGGCTCCTCCGCCCTCGTGGTCCGGCTGATGAAGTGGTCGAGGAGCCGCTGCCGCTCCGCGTCGGTCAGCCGCGCGGCCTCGAACTCGTCCTCCCCGATGCGCACGCGCACCTGCCGGGAGCCCGCCCACTGCACCCAGGACTCGAACGCCGCGACCACGGCCGCGAACAGCGGCGGTCCCACGGCCACCAGGATCTCGGCGGTCGTCAGGCCACCGGACTTGGACCCCGGCGGCGCGGGCAGCTCCCGTACGCGGACCTCGTCCACGCCCAGTTCGTCCAGCGCGGCCACCAGCTCGGCGCGGGCTTCCTCCTGAGCCTGCGCGTCGGCGTCCGGACCCGCGTCGGCCAGTACCTCGATGTAGCGCGTCATGGCGATCAACTCCCCCTTCGTAGGGGGGAGGTTAAACGAAAGGGGCACCCCTCGGGGTGCCCCTTTCGCTGATCGGTGCGGCGGCTACGGCAGCGCGAGCATGCGCTCCAGGGCCAGCTTCGCGAAGCTCTCGGTCTCCTTGTCGACCTGGATCTGGTTGACGAGGTTGCCCTCGGCCAGGGACTCCAGGGTCCACACCAGGTGGGGGAGGTCGATGCGGTTCATCGTCGAGCAGAAGCAGACCGTCTTGTCGAGGAAGACGACCTCCTTGTCCTCTGCGGCGAATCGGTTCGCCAGGCGGCGGACCAGGTTCAGCTCGGTGCCGATCGCCCACTTGGAACCGGCCGGGGCCGCCTCCAGCGCCTTGATGATGTACTCCGTCGAGCCGACGTAGTCCGCGGCCGCCACGACCTCGTGCTTGCACTCGGGGTGGACCAGGACGTTCACACCGGGGATGCGGGCGCGCACGTCGTTGACCGAGTCGACCGAGAACCGGCCGTGCACCGAGCAGTGCCCGCGCCACAGGATCATCTTGGCGCCCCGCAGCTGCTCGGCGGTCAGGCCGCCGTTCGGCTTGTGCGGGTTGTACAGGACGCAGTCGTCCAGGGACATGCCCATGTCGCGGACGGCGGTGTTGCGGCCCAGGTGCTGGTCCGGGAGGAAGAGGACCTTCTCGCCCTGCTCGAACGCCCACTCCAGGGCCTTCTTCGCGTTGGACGAGGTGCAGATCGTGCCGCCGTGCTTGCCGGTGAAGGCCTTGATGTCGGCGGAGGAGTTCATGTACGAGACGGGGACCGTCGCACCGGCTATGCCGGCCTCGGTCAGCACGTCCCAGCACTCCGCGACCTGCTCGGCGGTGGCCATGTCGGCCATCGAGCAGCCCGCGGCCAGGTCCGGCAGGACCACCTTCTGGTCGTCCGAGGTCAGGATGTCCGCGGACTCGGCCATGAAGTGCACGCCGCAGAAGACGATGTACTCGGCCTCCGGCTTGGCGGCCGCGTCCTTGGCCAGCTTGAAGGAGTCACCGGTGACGTCGGCGAACTCGATGACCTCGTCACGCTGGTAGTGGTGGCCGAGGATGAAGACCTTGTCCCCGAGCTTCTCCTTGGCCGCGCGGGCGCGCGCCACGAGGTCCGGGTCCGACGGCGAGGGCAGGTCGCCGGGGCATTCCACCCCGCGCTCGCTCTTGGGGTCGGCTTCGCGGCCGAGCAGCAGCAGGGCGAGGGGCGTCGGCTGGACGTCCAAAGGCTGGGCGGTGGTCACGACACGCACCCTTTCTGTTCTGCGACGAGGTACTGACGAGGTACTGACAAGGGACTTCTTCTGGCGCCGGTTCGACTTCTCGTCTACTTGACGCTATCTATCATAACCGCTTCACGTCAGTTTGACGATGCCGATAGTGTCAATGTGACGCATCACCCCGTCGATGCCGTCGATCCGCAGGGGGCGCCCGACCCGTGGTGTGCGAGCATGAATATCTGAAACAAGCGTCGGGTCCCGGAATGAATCCGCGGTCCCGCTCGTTGCCACCGACGGCAAGAGTCCGACGTTTCCCTGCCTCCGGCGGGGAGCCGCCCACTTCGGGAGTGAATGCAGATGTCCGTACAGGACGACAAGACCACTGTGAGCGACGGCATCCTCCTGTCCGACGCCGCCGCCGAGAAGGTCAGGACCCTGCTGGAGCAGGAAGGCCGCGATGACCTGGCGCTCCGCGTCGCCGTCCAGCCCGGCGGCTGCTCCGGCCTGCGCTACCAGCTCTTCTTCGACGAGCGCTCCCTCGACGGCGACGTCGTGAAGGACTTCGACGGCGTGAAGGTCGTCACCGACCGGATGAGCTCCCCGTACCTGCACGGTGCGTCCATCGACTTCGTCGACACCATCGAGAAGCAGGGCTTCACGATCGACAACCCGAACGCCACGGGCTCCTGCGCCTGCGGCGACTCGTTCAGCTAAGCCTGGACCGTACGCACGCCCGAGGGCCCGCCCCCGTCGCACACGCGACCGGAGGCGGGCCCTCGTCGTGCGCCTACTGCCGGGGGAGCGGCTTGCCCGTGGTCGCGTCGACCACCTTCCGGTCGCCCAGCGGCTTCTCGAGCGTCACCGTGACGGACATCTCCTGCGCGAGCATGATGCAGGCCTGACCCGGCTGGTTCGGCGTGTCCGTGATCTTCACCAGGACCGCGTCGGCGGACTCCCGGGCCGACGCGGAGTAGCTGCTGCAGACGCTGCCCCAGAAGTTCACGGTCAGCTTCCGGTCGGCCTGCGCGTACGAGAATCCGGGCACGGTACGACCGTCCTTCGGGCCGGGGACCGGCGTGCCGGCGTCCTGCGCGGCGGCGGCCGGCTCGGCCACCGTGCGGCCGGGGGCGTCGCCCTTGCCCGCCACCTCGAACAGCCAGGCCGGAACCAGACCCCGGGCCCCGTCCACCGTCCCGGACACCAGGCCCAGCACGGCGCCCTTGACCGTCTCCGTGCGCGGCGGCTTCATCGGGCGCGGCTCCGGGTTGCACGGCGGCGTGTCCGTGGCTCCCACCGGATGGTCCGGATCCAGCGGGACCGAGGTCGCGCAGCCGCTGGGCCCGGTACCGGTGCCGCCCGAACCGCCCGAGCGCGCGTTCAGCCGGGCCAGCGCCTCCACGGCCCCGACCACCTTCTGATCGGCCGCCCGTACGGGGGCCGTCAGCTCGCCGCTGCCCGCCACCACCGAGCCGTCGTCCCCCACGCTCACGGTGGTGGACCAGCCCTGCGTGGGCAGCCCGCCGACCACCGGGTCCGCGGTCACCACCCGTACGGAGCCGTGCGTCAGCCGGGCGTCCAGCTTCGCCTCGTCCTGGCCGACGGCGGCCAGCACCGGGCGGGCCGCCGCCTTGGCGGCCTCCTCGGACACCGGCTTGCCGGAGCTCGCGTTCCCCGCGTCCCGCGGCAGGGTGGCGGGGCCGCAGGTGTCCTTGCCGCGGACGCAGTCGTCGCCGGCCCCGTTGCCCGTCCCGTTTCCGGTCCCCGCCTGGAAGCGGCTGAAGTTCCATGTCCCCGGGGCCGTACGGGCCACCGTGAGCCGGGGCCCGGACCCGTCGGCGGCCTCCCCGGCCAGCCAGACGTCCCCGTTCAGCCGCGGTGTGCCCGGCACGCCCAGGGCCGCGGCGAGGCGGGCCGCCTGCGCCGAGGTGACCTCACCGGTCGCGCTGAAGGAGGGCGCGGAGGCCGGCGCCTCCGGCAGCGTGACGTCGGCCCGGTAGACCACGCCCTCGCCGGACGGGTCGGGCTCCCCGGGCGCGATGCCCGGGCCCGACGGGTCGCCCGCGTCACGGGGCGCGGAGGCCGCGCTCCCCTCCGTACGGGGGCCCGCACCGTCGCCGTGGGCGGTGGACGCCCAGTACGCGGTACCGCCGCCCGTCAGCAGGACGGCAGCCGCGATCGAGCCGACGGCCCAGGACGGCCGCCGTCGTGTACCGCGTGGTGTGCCGGGTTGTTCGCTGGTCACCGCATCGCTCCTCTACCTGTCCCGTCCTGCCTGATGCGGGTGGGACGGAACGCAGGCGCAACCGGTTCCCGTCCTACTGGTCCCCGTACGCCGCGGTGGAGGCGATCAGCCGCGCCGAGGCCGGCGGGACGCTGATCCCGTGGATCTGCGAGGGTGCCACGCGGACCGGCCGGGGACCCGCGGGAACCGCCCAGTGCGGGGCCATCCGGGCGCAGTCTCCCAGCAACCGGGCGAAACCCGGCTGCCGCGAGCCTTCCGCGCCGCGCCTGTCGGCGGTGTACTCGGAGTAGCCGAAGTCGTCGGTATACGTCATGCAGGCACCGTAGGCACCGCGCCGTACGGGAAGAAAGACCTACTACGGGGTAGTTTCGGCCGTTCGGCTCCGGGCCGTTGACCGGGTAGTTTTGACTGTCCCCCTCGCCTTCCTCCGCAGGAGCGTCCACGCCGTGCGCATCGCAGTCACCGGCTCCATCGCCACCGACCACCTCATGACCTTCCCCGGCCGTTTCGCCGACCAGCTGGTCGCGGACCAGCTGCACACGGTCTCCCTCTCCTTCCTCGTCGACAACCTCGACGTCCGGCGGGGCGGTGTCGGCCCGAACATCTGCTTCGGCATGGGTCAGCTCGGCACCCGCCCGATCCTCGTCGGCGCCGCCGGCTACGACTTCGACGAGTACCGCGCCTGGCTCGACCGGCACGGCGTCGACACCGAGTCCGTCCGGATCTCCGAGGTGCTGCACACCGCGCGCTTCGTGTGCACCACGGACGCCGACCACAACCAGATCGGCTCCTTCTACACGGGCGCGATGAGCGAGGCCCGCCTGATCGAGCTGAAGGCCGTCGCCGACCGGGTGGGCGGCCTGGACCTGGTCCTGATCGGCGCGGACGACCCCGAGGCGATGCTGCGCCACACGGAGGAGTGCCGGACGCGGGGGATCCCCTTCGCCGCCGACTTCTCGCAGCAGATCGCCCGGATGGACGGCGAGAACATCCGCACCCTGATGGAGGGCGCGACGTACCTCTTCTCGAACGAGTACGAGAAGGGCCTCATCGAGTCCAAGTCGGGCTGGTCGGACGCGGAGATCCTGGCGAAGGTCGGCACGCGGGTGACCACGCTGGGCTCGAACGGCGTCCGGATCGAGCGGGTCGGCGAGGCCCCCCTCGTGATCGGCTGCCCGGAGGAGAACGCGAAGGTCGACCCGACGGGTGTCGGCGACGCGTTCCGCGCCGGCTTCCTGACCGGGCTGACCTGGGGCGTCGGCCTGGAGCGCGCCGCGCAGGTCGGCTGCATGCTCGCCACCCTCGTGATCGAGACCCTGGGCACGCAGGAGTACACCCTGGCCCGGGCCCACTTCATGGAGCGCTTCACGAAGGCGTACGGCGACGAGGCCGCGGCCGAAGTCCAGGCCCACCTGTCGTAGCCCCCGCCAGGGGTGGGGGGGGGGCGCCCCCCCCCCCCCCCCGGGGGCCCCCCCCCCCCGGGCCCGGGGCGGGCCCCCCCCCCCCCCCGCCGCGGCGC